>JBCAXP010000234.1:0-7643 GCA_038533995.1 Pseudomonadota bacterium | reverse complement strand
GATTCTACTTGGGTCGGATCGGCGTCGGCGAGCCACAGGTCCGCGTCGGCGTCGATCTGCACTGTAATGTTGCGGCCGAAAGTTCTGCTGACGATCTCCATGATCGCACGCACTACCTTGTCGAGACGGGTCGGCTGTGTAAGCAGAATGCTCTTGCGGGAAAAGCTCAGCAGGCGGCTGGTTAGAGCCGCTGCACTGTCCAGGGCAGCGGTGGAGTTGCTGACCAGGGCGGTGCCGTCGTCGTTCAGCTCGTTCGTTTGTTGCAGCAGTTCCAGGTTGCCGCGCGCGGCCATCAGCACGTTGTTAAAGTCGTGCGCGATGCCGCTGGCAAGCTGGCCAACTGCCTCCATTTTCTGGGCCTGCTGCAGCTGTGCCTCCGTGCTGCGCTGTTCCGTGATGTCTTCGGCGGACGTCAGCAGGCCGTAGATGGTGCCGTCGTCGTCACGCAAAACGGTGGTCTGTGCACGCACGAGGTGGAGCTTGCCGGAGCGCGACAGAAGATGCGCCTCCAATTGCGCCGGCGGGTTCGCCTCGCCGTTCATCCACTGCCGAAACAGGGCGCGGCGATGCTCGCGCTCCGCAGGCGGCACAAAGTGGTCGTACCAGTTCTGGCCGATGGCGTCACCCTCGGCACAGCCCAGTGTGCGAGCACAGGCGCGATTGACAAGCATGATGCGTTCATTGCGATCGATGGCCACCACGATGGCCGCGGCGATGTCGAGATATTCCCTCGCGCGCGCCTCTTCGCGGCGTGCCCGTTGCTCGGTGGCGCGCAGCTTGCGAACGACCTCGTGGCGTTCAAAGGTGTTGCCCAGGTGAACGCCAATGGTGCCGAGCAGGCTCTCTCCGCCGGGACCGGGCGGGTCGTCTCCGCCGGTGAAAAACAACGCAATCGCAGACACCTTCTGCCGGGCAATCACGGGCATGCCGACGACAATGCCCGCGGCCTCGGCGCCGGCCGGTGCACGCGCCGGTCCACCGGAAAGCAGGTTGGAAGGCGGCCGGTTTGGCGGTTGGTCGCTCGCGCATTCGATCCAGGCAGGAGCGGCGCGTTCGCTGACCATGGCAAGCAGTCGCCGGCTTGCAGACTGGGCGTCGGGTGTGTCGAGCCGGCTGGCGTCGCCAAACGTGCAACGCCGCCGCAGTGTCCAGCTTGTCTTTCGACCGGAGCCTGCGCTGCCCGGCAAGTAGGCGAAGCCGGCTTCCCAGCCGGTGTGAATGCAGATCTCTCGAATGCTGTCTGCAAGCAGATCGTCCACCGGCCGCTCCGCGTTCGACACGGAGTCGATGCGGTGTTGCAGAACTGCTGAGCGGAAGTGCTCCGACAGCTGCTCTGCGTCGAGTTGACGGCGCAGGGACTGATGGATGATGCGCGTCGTGGCAATCATGGCGCCGGAAAAAATGACCGCCGCAATAGCTACCAGGGCGCCCAGCGCGGTTGCCTGCGAGAGGAAGTAGACGACAAGGGGCAGGCTGCAGGAGACAATGTAGGCGATGGCGACCTGGGGCACGGCCGCCAGGGTTGTTGAGCCGCCGGCCGCCATGCCGCCGATGGTGAGAATGATCGCGATGCGGGCTTCGGGGGACGAATTGGGGATAAAGACCGTGAGGCAGCCCCACAACAGCCCGGAAAACGTCGCCCAGCCCACCGCACGGTACAGACCGGCCCTGGTGAGCCTTGCCTGGTCGAGGGTACGCAAGCCTCCGACGCGCGGCGAACGCGCACGCCAGCTGACGATGGTGCTCAGGCCTGCCTGCACCAGCATCCAGGCGATCACCGCGGGCTGCTGGCTGTCCAGCAGGATGAAGGCAGTGGCGAGTACCGAGACGGAGACAGTAACGAAGGTGTTAACGGCCGTCTGGTCGGCGAGGCGCGACAGCTCTGAGACGGGGACGCCGGTTCGGAACTGGCGCAGCAGTTCCACGCTACCGAAGGGCTGGGCGCTGTCGGCCTCCCTGTCCGGTCCTGGTTGCGCTGTCTCCGTCGTGCCTGAGTTCAGCATCCCGTCACTGTTGCACTGCCAGCCGAATTACGCGAGCCGCCGTCCCCGCGGCTCGCCTTCCCCGGGATTATAGTCCCTGCGGGGCCCCCATGTGTCAGTCAAATTCGAGGCGGGTCAGCGGCGTGCCGTCGGCGAGCGTCACGGCACCGTTCTCCATGGCGTCGAGTCGCATGACGGCGAGCAGCTCGAAGGCCTCACCATCTGCCGGCGCTGCGCTAACAACCCTGCCGGCGGCGTCACCGCCTCCATCGATCGCAAGGCTGTCTCCCGGCGCCGGCGGCGTCGCGGCGCCCGCTCCCGCGAAGCGCAGCATGCGGCGCTTGATGCGACCCAGATTCTGGGTGCGGGCAATCACTTCCTGGCCGGTATAACAGCCTTTTTTGAAGCTTATGCCGTCCAGCTGATCCAGGTTGAGCATCTGGGCCACAAAGGCGCCGGTGTTTGCAGTGCCGACGTCCGGTACGCCTGCGGCGACCAGTGTCCGTGCGATGTGGCCTGAATCGGGAGGCGTCATGCCGCCGCCGCTGCCCGTGGTGACAATCTCGTAGAGGGGGGCAGCGCCGGGGAGCCGCATTGCCACCGTTCCGTTCGCTCCTGTGCAGCTGTACACCTGGTCCGGCGCCTCGAGGCCGCCAGGAACTTCACAGTGGGTTTGCGCAGACAGGCCGTCGGGTGCGAGTTCCAGTACGACCTTGCTGCGCAAGACGTACCGGCGGAGCGTTGCCAGAACCTCGTCGGCGATGTCTGCCGGTAGTGTAAGCAGGAAGCTGCCCTCGTCATCCCGCAGGATGCGGAAAACGGCCACAACCCGGCCCTTGGGTGTGCTAAGCGCGCTCAGCTGACCTGTGTTTGGGGTGACCGCGTTGATGTCGTTGGAAAACTGGCCCTGCAGGAAATCGGCGGCGTCGGCGCCGGAAACACGCAGCACGGTGCGGGTCGTGGTGTAACTACTCATCATCGAAGTGTGTACGCATTGAACCCCGCCCGCAACGTGGCCTCGACAGCGGGTGCAATAGGTATCTCGCTGCATTGCAATAGGAGGCGTGTTTGGGTAAGAATACGGCACGGCAAAACGGGGTAAACACCATGAATAATTTGCAGTCAGGGAACGCCGGGGCTTCGGCTCAAAGTGGGGCCGACGGTGGGCCTGACGGGCAGCCTGACTCGGGACCCGCAAGCGTCCCGAACGAAACTGCCGCGGAGCCGGCCGCTGCCTCAGCCGAAGGCGCGAGCGCCGAGTCAGACAAGCCCCGCGAGCTCGGCGGACGCGACGGTCCCGACCCGACCCGTTTTGGCGACTGGGAAAAAGCCGGTCGCTGCATCGACTTCTAGCGGTCGCGCTTCACTGGAATCTCACGAACGGAGAACACCGTCTATGGCTGCCAATCAACGTCCGTTGTCACCCCACCTGCAGGTCTACAGACCGCAAATTACGTCGGTACTCTCCATCTTTCACCGCATTACCGGCGTGATACTGGCTTTCGGCGCCGTCATGCTCGTGCTTTGGCTGGTCGCGCTGGCAAACGGGCCGGAGGGCTACACGCTTCTCGTCGAGGTGCTCGCCTCGCCGATCGGTCTGCTCGTGCTGGCCGGCTGGACCTACGCCATGTTCTATCACCTGTGCAACGGCATCCGGCATTTGTTCTGGGACGCCGGTGTGGGCTTTGAGCTTTCGCAGGCCAAAACCTCCGGATGGATCGTGGTGGCTGCCAGCATCACGCTGACGGTCCTGGTCTGGGCAGGCGCGCTGCTGGGAGGTGGCGCGTGAGCCGCCGCACGCCGCTGGCCCGGGCCCTCGGTGCCGGCTCCGCGAAGGACGGCACCGGCCACTGGTGGGCGCAGCGGGTAAGCGCGGTGGCGCTGGTGCCGCTAGTGCTCTGGCTCGCACTTTCGCTTGCCAGCCTGGCGGTCGGCGGCGCGGACTACCTGTCAGCCATCGACTGGGTGCGTGTGCCAATGAACGCCGTACTGCTGCTGCTCGTTATCAGTGCCGTGTTCTACCACTCCCATCTCGGGGTGCAGGTCGTGATCGAGGATTACGTCCATGGCGCGTTCATGAAGGTCGCCGCCCTGATTTTGCAAAAGCTCATTCACCTGGCGCTCGCTGTCGCCGGTATTTTCGCGGTGCTGCGCATCGCGCTTGGAGACTAGTTTATGACGTCCGCATCGTACGAGTTTGTCGACCACACCGTGGACGTGGTGGTGGTGGGAGCCGGCGGCGCCGGTTTGCGGGCCACCTTCGGCATGGCGGAGCGCGGGCTGACCACTGCCTGCATTACCAAGGTCTTCCCGACGCGCAGCCACACCGTGGCAGCGCAGGGCGGCATCAGCGCGGCGCTCGGCAACATGGGCGAGGACGACTGGCGCTGGCACATGTACGACACCATCAAGGGGTCGGACTGGCTCGGCGACCAGGACGCCATTGAGTACATGTGCAAGGAAGCGCCGGACGCCGTCATTGAGCTCGAGCACTACGGCGTGCCGTTTTCGCGCACCGAGGACGGCCGCATCTACCAGCGGCCCTTTGGCGGCATGACCACGCACTTTGGCGAGGGCACGGCCCAGCGTACCTGCGCGGCCGCTGACCGGACCGGCCACGCGATGCTGCACACCCTGTACCAGCAATCGCTGAAGCACGACGCGCAGTTCTTCATTGAGTACTTCGCCGTCGATCTGATTATGGAAGACGGCGCCTGCCGGGGCGTCGTGGCGCTGTGCCTGGAAGACGGCACGCTGCACCGCTTCCGCGCGCACCAGACGATACTCGCGACCGGCGGCTACGGCCGCGCGTATTTCTCCTGCACTTCGGCACATACTTGCACTGGCGACGGCAACGGCATGGTGCTGCGCGCCGGGTTGCCGCTGCAGGACATGGAGTTTGTCCAGTTCCACCCCACCGGTGTGTACGGGGCCGGCATGCTGATTACCGAAGGCGTGCGAGGCGAGGGCGGCTACCTGTCCAACTCCGAGGGCGAACGCTTCATGGAGCGCTACG
Source organism: Pseudomonadota bacterium (assembly GCA_038533995.1). Lineage (GTDB taxonomy): Bacteria > Pseudomonadota > Gammaproteobacteria > Steroidobacterales > JBCAXP01 > JBCAXP01. The sequence goes on along the minus strand of JBCAXP010000234.1, from coordinate 2,645 downwards.
CGCCCAACGCGAAGGACCTGGCGTCGCGCGACGTGGTGAGCCGCGCGATGACCATCGAGATCCGGGAAGGCCGCGGCGTCGGTGCCGAGGCAGACCACATTCATCTGCACCTCGACCATCTCGGGGCCGACGTTATTAATGAGCGGCTGCCGGGCATCGCGGAAACCGCCCAGGTCTTTGCCGGCGTCGACGTGACGAAGCAGCCCATCCCGGTGTTGCCCACCGTGCACTACAACATGGGCGGCATACCGACCAACTTCCACGGCGAGGTGGTGACGCTGCGCGACGGCGATCCCGACGCGGTGGTGCCCGGCCTGATGGCCGCCGGCGAGGCTGCCTGCGTGTCCGTACACGGCAGCAACCGCCTCGGTTCGAATTCGCTGCTTGACCTCGTCGTGTTTGGCCGCGCTGTCGCGGCCCGCTGCGCGGAGACGGTCAAGGCCGGGGAGCGCCATGCGCCGCTGCCGGCAGACGCCGGCGAACTGGCGATCAGTCGCCTCGACCGGTACCGCTACGCGAACGGCTCGCGGACAACGGCCGAGATTCGCGGTGAAATGCAGCGCGTGATGCAAAACCACGCAGCGGTGTTCCGCAGCGGCGAATCGCTGGCCGAGGGGGTCGAAAAACTGCAGGCTACCTTTGCCAGTTTCCAGGATGTGAAAGTCAGCGACCGCAGCCTCATCTGGAACACGGACCTGGTGGAAACGCTGGAACTGGACAACCTGCTCGGGCAGGCTGTAGCTACCATCGAATCAGCCGCTAACCGAAAGGAGAGCCGTGGCGCTCAGGCCCGGGAGGACTATCCGGACCGCGATGATGATGAATGGATGAAACACACGCTGTCCTGGGTGGACGGCAAGGGCCGGGTGAGCTTCGAGTACCGCCCGGTGCATTTGTACACCCTCACCGACGATGTTGAGGTAGTGCCGCCCAAGGCGCGCGTGTACTAAATAAATCTTAAGGGACTTTACTGCGGGGACACGATATCCATGGCGCAATTCCGACTGCCAGCCAATTCGCGATACAGCCAGGGCAAGACTTTTCCGGCGCCGGCGGGCGCAACGAACGTTCGTCGTTTCGTTGTCTACCGGTACGATCCGGACGGCGGCGGCCAGCCGCGGATGGATACGTTCGAGGTCGACATGGACAAGTGCGGCCCGATGGTCCTGGACGCGCTGATCAAGATCAAGAGCGAGATCGATCCGAGCCTGACGTTCCGCCGCTCCTGCCGCGAAGGCATCTGTGGCTCCTGCGCGATGAACATCGACGGCGTGAACACGCTCGCCTGCACCCGCAGCACCTCCGACGTGCGTGGCGATGTGAAGATCTACCCCCTGCCGCACATGCAGGTGATCAAGGATCTCGTGCCCGATCTCACTAACTTTTACGCCCAGTACGCCTCGATCAAGCCCTGGCTGCAGACTCGCACACCGGTGCCGCCGGATCGCGAGCGGCTGCAGTCGAAGGAAGACCAGGCAAAGCTCGACGGGCCCTCTGCGTGCATTCTGTGTGCCTGCTGTTCGACCAGTTGCCCGAGCTACTGGTGGAACAGTGACCGTTACCTCGGCCCCGCGGCGCTGCTGGCTGCGCACCGGTGGATCATCGACAGCCGCGATGAGGCGACTGGCGAGCGGCTGGACGATCTGGAAGATCCGTTCAAGCTGTACCGCTGTCACACGATCATGAACTGCACCAACGCATGTCCCAAAGGCCTGAATCCCGCGAAGGCCATCGCCGATACCAAGCGCATGCTGCTGGAGCGGCGTCACTGAGTGAGCGAAAGAAGCGCACAGCGTTCGCGGCTGCGCTGGCGCTGCCGCCGGGGAATGCGGGAACTTGACGCACTCATGAGCGGCTACCTGGACAGGCACTACGAAACAGCGTCCGACGACGACCGGGCGCTCTTCCATTCCTTGCTGGACTGGCCCGACCCGGAGCTTTTTCGCTTTCTGCTGGGCTCGGCCACGGTCGATGACCCGGCGCTCGAGCGATTGCGCCGCGTCATTACCGGTGCCGGTTAACCTCCGCGGCCGCGGCGCGGCTCTCCTGTCATGGCTGCTTGGGGCAGCGGCGGCGGTCGTGGGCCTTGCCGGCCTGGGCGCCGCCTGGATGGCCCTGTTTTGGGTGCCCTCCGTAGCGCTGGCGCTGGTCCCTGTGTCCCGGTTGCTCAGGCGGCCTGAACTTCCACGGGTTTCGCGTGGCACCGACGGACGTTGGCGACTCCTTGGCGGGGGAGGGGCGCAGGCGCGTGAGTTTGCAGTTGATGGCCGACGTTATGTCACCTCGGCGGCGGTCGCCGCCCGTCTTGTCGACGGTGCCACGGGGATGAAAGTTTTTGCGACCGGAGCGGCCCTGGATGCCGAGCAGTTCCGGCGTTTGCGAATGGCCCTGCGCCACCCTGCGGAAAAATAGGCCATTCCTAGTGCAATCTGATGTTTATGCGGGCTAAAATCTGGCGCCGGGCGGTGGTGGGCCGTCGACTGATTTTATCTGTGCAATGCGCGAACTTTCCCTTTGGACATAGGTCTATGAAAGTGGCGAAGGGATTCGCTACCGGCTTGAAGGGTCTGCCCCAGTGAGTGAGAAGCGGCAGGACCAGAAGCTGGTGGAAAAAGTCCAGGGCGGCGACAAGGCGGCCTTCGACG
>JBCAXP010000233.1:0-7787 GCA_038533995.1 Pseudomonadota bacterium | reverse complement strand
CCCGGCAACGGGCCCGCCGGTCCCGCCGGGCGCGTCTGGTGTGAGCCATGGGCCGGCGACTGCGCTCAAGTCTTCCTCGCTGCCGCAGGCGTCCACGACCACTTCCTCGTCAGCCAGCGCATCCATGCCACCCGCGATGCGCATCACCTCGGCGAGCGTCGTGCGCCCCTGCACCGCGTAGTCCAGCGCGCAGGCAGCGAGCGGGCGGTAGTCGGTTTTGTCAGCGGCGAGCTGGTTAAAGAGTGCAAGGTCATTGCGCCGGATCGCATCGGTGAGATCGGCGTCGATCTCGAGCAGTTCGTACACGCCGAGGCGGCCGCGGTAACCGGTCAGGTTGCAGTAGTTGCAGCCGCGTCCTTCAACGAAGTTGAGCTCGCGGGCACGTTCCACGCCAAGCATCGAGTACAGCCACGCGCGCTGTCCCGGTGTCGGGTCGACCGGCTGCGTGCAGCTGTCGCAGACCTGCCTGACCAGCCGCTGGGCGATGACCGCCTGCAGGGACGCTGCGATCAGGTAGGGCGGCGCGCCCATGTCGAGCAGGCGTTCGAGACTCGCAGCCGCGCTCACGGTGTGCAGGCTGGAGAACACGAGGTGGCCGGTCATCGCGGCTCTCAAGCCGATCTCGACCGTCTCGCGGTCGCGCATCTCACCCACGAGGATGATGTCGGGATCCTGGCGCAGCGCCGTGCGCAGTACGCGCGCGAAGTCCAGGCCAATGCGCCCGTTGACCTGCACCTGGTTCACACGGTCAAGGCGATACTCGACCGGGTCTTCAGCGGTAATGATTTTTGTGGCGGCACGGTTGACCTTGTTCAGCGCCGTGTACAGCGTGGTGGTTTTGCCGCTGCCGGTCGGTCCGGTAACCAGGATCAGGCCGGCGGGGCGTTCGATCAGTCGTTCGAACCGGTCGAGCACGTCGGGCGGCATGCCGAGCTCATCGAGGTTCAGCAGGTTCGACGACTGGTCCAGCAGTCGCAGCACAACGGACTCGCCGTGCTGGATGGGCATGGTGGACACGCGAACATCGACGCTGGACTCGCCCACGCGCATGCTGAAGCGGCCATCCTGCGGCAGGCGCTTCTCCGAGATGTCCAGGCCGCTCATGAGCTTCAACCGTGTGACCATCGCACCGGCCACCCCCTTGCCGTTGAGCGTCTGCTCCTGCAACACGCCGTCGACGCGCTGGCGAATGCGCAGCAGCTTCTCTTCCGGCTCGATGTGGATGTCAGACGCGCGCACCTGCAGGGCGTCGCGAAACATGGTCTGCAGCAGCTTGATGACCGGGGCGTCGGCGGCACCTTCGTCGACAAGCAGGCCATCGATGTCTACGTCGTCTTCGCTCAGTTCCTCGCGCACTTCCGCGGCGAGGGCTTCGATCTCGCCGGTGCGCCGGTACATCATGTCGATGGTCCGCAGCAGGTCGGCTTCCTTCACAAGCCCGATGCGGATCGACCGCTGCAGGCTGCGGGACAGTGCGTCGTAGGCAAAGATGTCCGTAGGGTCGGCCATGCCGATGAGCGCTTCGCTGTCGGTCGCTTGCAGCACCAGCGCGCGATAGCGGCGGGCCTGGGCCTCGGGCAGCAGCTGCACGTCGGCAGCCTTGAGCTGCAGGTTGGCAAGCTCGATGTAGTCGATGTCCAGGTGCCGGGCGAGGAACTCGTGCAGTTCCTTCTCGGAGATCGCGCCGACGTCCGTGAGCGCACGGCCAAGTTTCTTGCCGCTGTGCTTCTGCCGCTGAAGCGCGTCCTGCAGCTGCGCCTCGGTGATGACGTTCTCGCTTAACAGCAGTTCGCCGAGGCGAATCTTTTTCTTTCCGGGGTTACGCAAGGCACTCATGACGACTGCCCTGCCTTGATGGCCGCGATACGCTGCTCTGTGTAGCGGGCGAGCGCGTCGTCAAGGTGGCCGATGTTGCGGGCGCGGCGATAGGCCTTGATGGCGGCCTGGTGCCGTCCGAGGGCCTCCTCGGAAATCGCAAGGCCAACCCACCAGTCGGCGGCTTCCGGGCGAATCGCAAGCACCGTGCGATAGATATCTGCCGCTTCCCCGTACTGCCCGACCCGCTGCAAGACGGCGGCAATGTAGGCGTCGTGAATCGGATCGAGGGGACTCGTCGGGCGGTAACCCTGCAGGATGCTCAGCGCTTCTGCATCGGAACCGCGGTCCAGCAGGTCGCGCGCGATGGCCTGTGCTATCAGCGCCGGTCGGGCTGCGCCCGCCAGGGCGTCGCTCAGCGTGCCCTGTGCCTTGGCGTTTTTGCCCTGCTGGCGCTGGGCGGCGGCGAGGTTTAGCCAGGCGTCGGTGTCGCTGGCATCATTCGACACCAGCACCCTGAAGTTCGTTTCTGCCTCGGCGCCGTCGCCCTGGCTAAGCGCATAGAGACCTGCGGCAAGGTGATCGATCGGCGCTTCGGCCACGCTCATCACGGGCGCTGGCGTTGGTTCGGGCTCGCTTCGCGACGGTTGGGTCGCTGGGGCTTGTTGTGGTTCAGCGCTGGCCACGGTTGCTTTGGGTTTCGCCGGCGTCGCGGCGGCGGGCGCCGCTGCTACACGCCGAACGGGTGCCTGGCTGAGTGAACTCGACAGGCCAAGCAGTCGACCCGTGGACCGGGTTTGCGCCGCCGGTACTTCAACGGGCGCGGGGGCGGTCACTGTCGCGATGCTGGTCTGTGCCATTGGCGCTTTGGCTGGCGTTTCCGGGGCGGTCGCCGGGAGCAACGCGGCCTCGTTGTACCAGACAGCGCCCGCGCTGCCGGCCACGAGCATCGTCGCAAGGCCGGCCACCCGAAGGCTGCGCCTGCGCGTTGCGACCCTCGGTACCGCCGACAGGCCGGCGAGCCCGTCGGTGGGGGTCGCACCGCTGCGGCGGTCCTCCAGGTCGCGAAGAATATCGTTGATCAGGCTCATTGGCAGCGCTCCGCAACGAGGCCGGCGGGGCGCAGCGCGCGCGGCAACAGCGCCCACGGACGCCACGGCAGCCGCGACGCTCCCGCCTCGCGTACCGCGGCCTGCGAGTCGGCGATGGCGCGGCGAGCGTGCGTTTCGTGGACGCGCCTGACGCCGGTGCCCCAGGCTGCAAGCAACGCCTTGTGGCACAGCATGTTGATAAGCCGCGGTGTTCCGCGGCTCGCCTTGTACACCGCAGCCACGGCCTCAGGCGTAATTGCGGGCGTTTCCCCGTCGCCGGCACGCGCAAGGCGATGTGCAATGTAGGTCGCGGTGTCAGCGAGGTTCAGCGGCTGCAGCGTGCAGTCGAAGGAGATGCGCTGGCGGAGCTGGCGTAGGGCGGGCTCACAGAGCCGCCGGTCGAGTTCCGGCTGGCCAACGACCACGACCTGCAGCAGCTTCGCTTTTTCCGTTTCAAGATTGGTGAGCAGGCGAATGGACTCCAGCGTTTCGCTGGCAAGCTGGTGCGCTTCGTCAATGACGAGAACGGTGCGGCGGCCGTTGGCTGCATTGCCAAGCAACTGCCGCTGGATGGCGCCGAGCAGCTGTGCGTCCGTGTTGTCATTGTCCACGGCAAGCGACAGCTCTTCGGCCAGCGCGACGCGCAGCGAGCGTGGCGACAGCAGCGGGTCTGGCACATAGGCGGTAACGAAACCGTCGTCGAGCTGGCGCAGCAGCAATCGGCACAGCAGCGTCTTGCCGAGACCGATCTCCGCCGTCACCTTGATGAAACCCTCACCCAGGCGCAGCGCCGCGTGCAGCGTGTTCAACGCCTCGGCGTGGCTTGCCGACTCGAAAAAGAAGTCGGTGTCCGGTGTGAGCGAGAACGGCAGCTCGCTGAAGCCAAAGTGGGTCAGATACATGGCGTACGATTCCGGCTACTGCAGGCTGCGAATGCGGTCCAGCGACTGCTGGGCGGCGACAGACCACGTGCGCTCGTCTTCCACCACGACCGGTTTGAGAAGAATCACCAGCTCGCTCTTGCGCGTGACGCGGCGCTGGCTCTTGAACAGGTTGCCGACCAGGGGCAGGGCGCTTAGGCCCGGCGTGCCGAAGTCTTCGTTGCTGCGCGACTCGCGCATCAGGCCACCGATCACAATGATCTGGCCGCTGCGCGCGCGCACCACCGTGTCCGACTCGCGAATCTCGCTGAACGCGAGCGGAAGGCGGTCGGTTTCGCCGGACACGGTGAGGTCTTTCTCCTGGTCGAACACTTCGCTGACCGTGGGATGCACGTGCAGCGTGACGACGTTGTCTGCGCTGATCTGCGGGGTGACGTCCAGCGCGATGCCGGAGAAGAACGGCGTCAGTTCCACGTCGCGGGTTGTCGTGGCCGCGGTGCCGGTGACGGTGTTGCTGGACACGTCGGTGACGAAGAACTCGTCGGTGCCAGCTTTGATCACCGCCTTCTGGTTGTTCAGCGTGGCCACGCGCGGGCTGGACAACACGCGCGTGTCGCCCTGGATTTCGAGCAGCTCGATGAAGGCGTTGAAGTCGCCGATGTCAAAGGCCATTGTGAAGGCGCTGCCGAGGTTGGTGCTGTCGAAGCCGCCGTAGGTAACGCCGGGACCGACCGAGATCGGCGAGCCGCCAATCGAGTCGATGTCGGTGCGAAACGCGCCAGCGCCCGGCGGTGCGCTTTGTCCAAAGGTGTACGTGTGGCCGCTGGAATTTTGCGCCACCGCCACCCAGTTGATGCCGGCCTGGAAGGCGTCGTTGAGCTCGACTTCCACGACCTTGGCTTCCAGCAGCACCTGGCGCTGGGCCGCGACCTGCACCGACTCGAGGTACGTCTCGATCGAGCGCAATTCCTCCGGCATGCCGCGCACCATGATTACGCCGGTCTGCGTATTGATCACCACACGCCGGCCCTCGCCGTTGTTGACGATCATGAGCAGCGCTTCTTCGAGGTCGGTCCAGAAGTCGGCGGTGTAAGTTGTGTCGATGCGCGAGCCGGTGACCGCCTGGCCCTGCGCGCGTGGGTCAGCAACCTGGGGGTTTGCGCCCACGTTGCCAACGCCAAAGCCGCCCTGGTTTCCGTTCATGCCCTGGTTGTCGCGGCGCTCGGATACCTGGCCTGAGCTCACGCGCATGCGCGACACGCCTTCGCGACTGAGGTCAAGATAGTCGACCTGGAAAATGCGGGTTTGCAGTGAGGCCGGCATGACGATGTAGCCCTTGCCGGACGGGCGAATCTCGTAGCCGTAAACGGCGCGCACGGTTTCGAGGACCTCTCCCAGCGTGACGCCGTTCATCTTCAGCGACACCGTGCCACTGACGTCCGGGTGTACCACGAGGTTGGTGCGGGTGCCCTCGACGAGCCCGGCGAAAAAGGACGCTGCCGGTGCGTCGACAACATCAACGTCGAAGCGCTCGGGCGCAGGCTTCGCGGTAGCCTGCGCGGGCCGGGGCGTAGGCAGAAGCGCAGCGGCAACCTCCGGTGGCGGCGCCGGTGGCGCCTCGGTGGCGACGCGTAGCGCATCCTCAAAAACATCGACGCTTGCGGCCGGCGTTTCGGTCGGAGGAGGATTCGTTGCACAGCCCAGCGTCAGCGCGGTCACAAGGGCCAGGCTGAAATGCATGAGGTGGGCGGTTAGTGGATTCGGTTTCATTGCCGGATTTTTCCTTTTGGCAGCGCCGCCTCGATATCCCGGCCCCTGTACCTGAGCCGGACCGTGCGCGGCCCGATGGCGCTGACGGTGGCGCCGTCCACGCGGTCGCCGGCCGTCACGGCGCGGCCGTTCAGCACCGCCACGCGGCGCTGGTCGGAGATGAGAATGGCGCTGACGGTAAACGCCGGTGCTTTCGCAAGGCTGCGCGCCTCGCTGGCCCAGGGGCGGGTTGGGTCCTGCGGGCCGTCGCTGGCCAACGCGTGCGTGCCGGTTCCCAACAGGCCGACGCAAAGAGCAAGGGAGGTATACGCCTTAAACACCAATCCACTCCTGGTCGAAGCTCAGGGTGCTGACCTCGATCACGATGCGGTTCTTCGGGAAGTCCACGGTGTCGATCTCGATCGACTGCCAGTACACGCGCCACGGCAGCGCTTCCAGCGTCTCCAGGTAACCGAGCACGGCGAGGTACGTGCCCTCGAGTTCGAGCTGCAGGGTGTGCCGGAACAGCGGTGCATCGTCAGCCGTTCCGGGCAGCTGTTCCGCCTTGAGATTTTTTGCGCGAATCAGCCGCAGGTCATTCTGGCGTGTCAGCATGTCCTCCAGCAGCGCCGCCATGGTGGCGGGGTCCACGATCTCCGCGGCGCGGGCGCGAATGAGCGCGTCGATTTCCTCCGCGCGCCGGCGCGCGGCGTCGAGCTGGCTCTCAACGCTCCACGCAGCGTCAACGCCGAGGGCAGCGGCCTGGGAGCGTACCGCCGCGTCGGCCTGTCGGATGCGGTCGCGTGAGATGCCAATGCCGGCGACAGATTTCTCGCTGTCGTTCAGCGCCGGCTCAATGGCGAACTGGTACCAGCCAAGAAGCACGGCCGCGGTTGCGCAGGCGAAAACCATGATGCGCTCGCGCAGGCTCAGAGTGTCGATGGACTTGGCCAGTCGGCGAAGGCGTGCGGCGATCATTGCAATACTCCCTCGTCCGCAACCGTTGACTGGCTCGTCATGGAAAAGCTGAGCGGGGCGGGCTTCTCGTCTTCCGGTCGTTCGATCACGAAGGAGTCGAAGCGCTGCCCGCGCAGCGCGTCGTTGTCGGCGAGGCCAAGCAGGTATTCCGGCACAAGCGACGGTTTCGTCGCATGGCCTTCGAGGGTGGTCTGAAGGCCCGGCGATACCACGCGGATGCGGGTAAGCCACAGGCCGCCCAGCCGGTGGTTGGCGAGGGCCCCCAGCGAGGCAGAAAAACCGTCGCGATTGCCGAGGGAGTCGCCGTCGATCAGCTGCAGGAGGTGTTCACGTTTCTTGAGGGCAGCGAGCGCTTCGCGCAGCGTGTTGCTCGCGGAGTTGTCATCGCGGGCTTCCAGCGTGCGGGTCAGCGCGTCGAGGCGCGCGGCCGCAGCGGCTTCCTGGCGCTGCACTGCCTGCAGCTGCGTCGCCATGTCATCGGCCTGCGCGCTCGCGTACAGCCACGCGGCAAGGAGTGCGCCGGAGCACAGCGCCAGCCCCGCGCTCATCGCGACGGCCGAGAACGCCGGCCGCTTGTCGCGCATGCCTGCCTGGTAGAGATTGATCTGCTGCTTCATGCGGCGACCTCGCCAGCCGGTTGCCGAAGGGCGGCGCCGATGGCGGTCAGCACCAGCGGCTGCATGTCAGCCGGAATCGGCTCGCTGGCAGACAGCAGCTCGTTGAGGTCCAGTACCGAAACGCCAATGCCGAGCTGTTCGGCAAGGAGGCCGCTGAATTCAGGCGGCGCGCCCGGGGCCAACACGATGTTGGTGATCGGGCGCTGGTCGTAGTGGCTTTCGAAGTAGTCGAGCGACCGCTGCAACTCGAGCGCGATTTCCGACACCGCATCGCCGGTGCTAAGCGCGCCGGAACAGGTTTGCCGGATGGCCTCGAGGCCGGTGTCGATGCGCCGAATCAGGTAGAGCAGGCCGCCGCGTGACAGCACCAGCGTGCCGACCTTTTCGGCGAAGTGCAGAAACGCAACGCCGGCCTCGGCCTGGGGCAGGCAGCCGGCAATGTTGTGCAGGCACATTTCCGGAATGTCTATCGCGTCCAGCTTCAGTCCGGCATCGCCGACCAGTTCCACCTGGCGCTGCACCGCGTCGCTCTTGGCGGCGACCGCGTACACCATCGGCCGGCGCGACTGATTTGCCTGCTCGGGTATGTCGATAGTGTCGATAACCGCGTCGTCGGCGGAGAACGCAACGAGGTCCTTGATCTTCCAGCGCACCGC
>JBCAXP010000232.1:0-7790 GCA_038533995.1 Pseudomonadota bacterium | reverse complement strand
TGCTCACTTCGCCTTTCCGCAGCGGGCTGCACGTTGAGGATGGTCGTGCGCTTCTTCAGGAATTTGAGGATGACAAAAGCCACCGTTGCGGCAGCGGCGGCGGCAATCGAAAGCCTTTCCTCCCAGAGTGAAAACTCACCTTCAGCCAGGTCGCCAACGAGGCCGAAAAGACACAGCAGGAAAAGCAATGCGAGCATGCCGTTGATTTCCTGCCTGAGGACTTTCCTCCAGCTAAAGCGCGTGCCAGGGGCGACGAAGCCTGACAAGTTCGGGAAGAACATCGGGGTCCTCGCAGCCCACGCGAGGTACACGCTGCCGAACTTGTCGCGCAGGAAGGCCTCTTCGGCATAGACGATGCGCTCGTAGTAGAGCCAGAAGGCGAGGGAGAACACGAGCAGGAACCAGCCGCTGCCGGTGACCATGGCGATGGCGATCCACATGAAGTAGTTGCCGAGGTAGAGTGGGTTGCGAGTCGTCGAGTACGCGCCCGTGGTGTTCAGAACGTCCGCTACCTGGCCCGCTCCGGTATTTCTGCCGGACGTGTTCTCGGGCGAGAAGCCCACGGTGAACACGCGGATGGCCAGCCCGAGCAGCCCAACGATGAGGGCGCTCCCTTCGAGTACCTCGGCCACGATGCCCTCGCTGGCGAGGCCGCCAAAGCGTTCCTGGTACACCTTCACCCAGAGTCCGGCCGCCAGCAGCACGAGTGGCAGATAACTCCTGCGCTTGAACAGGTAGTCGCCCTGGTTCTTGAGTTCTTCCTGTAACGCCACGGTAGCTGGCACCCCTGAATTCGGCGCGAGGCGTCCTCGCAAGAGGCCAGCAGATTACAAGACGATGGGCGCTGAACCGCGCAGGTTTTCGCAAGTTACGCGGATTTTTCTTGATCAGTCGCGTCTGGCTCGTGAGTCGTCATGGCCAGGGGGCGGTGCTGCGTCGTGCCGCGCTCAAGGCTTAAGCGCTAGGCCGTGCTTTCATCCGGGAAGCGCCCCAGCACCCACTGGCGAAATGCCCGAACCGCCGGGTCGCTGGCAGCGTCTTCGCGGTAGACGACGTAGTAGCGGTCGCCGGTGGGTACTTCGGTGTCGTACAGCCTCACTAGCTTGCCGTCGTCAAAGCGCCGCTTGCATAGCGGCATGGGCACCATTGCCACGCCGAGACCTTCCTGGGCCGCGCCGACCACCGCCACCATCGAGTTGAGGTGCACGATGTTGGAGGATTCCGGCATCGGCACGCCGGCCGTGTCGCACCAGGTTTGCCAGTCGCTGACGCGGCTGGCATGTACCACGAGCGGAAACTCGGTATTTGGTTTGCCGCGCTTGCTCTTTGACTGGCCCGTAATCTGTTCGTGCAGCTCGGGCGAGCAGGCCGGCACCACGCTCAGCGGAAACAGGGGGTCGGAGGCGAGCCCCGTCGGGGCCGAGCGAAACAGGCGAATAGATACATCCGCAGACTTCGGGTGTTTCTCCGGGCTTTCGTCGCTGGTGTCGATGTGGATGTCGATGTCCGGATGTCGGGCCGTGAACTCCGACAGCCTGGACACGAACAGCTCGCTGGCAAAGAACGGCTGCACGGACAGACGCAGCGTGAAGCGGTTGCTGCGGCTCAGAAACGTTGCGGTAACGTCGTCCAGCTCGCGAATGAGCGGCGCCACCTGGTCGTACAGCGACTGGCCGGTGGCAGTGAGCTCAAGCGAACGCTTCGTCCGGGCAAACAGGGTGATGCCCATCTCCTCTTCGAGGCTCTTGATCTGGTGGCTGATCGCCGATGCGGTTACGAACAGCTCCTGCGCGGCCGTCGTGAAGCTCTTGTGCCGGGCGGCAACGCAGAACGTGCGCAGTCCTCGCAGTGACAGCTGTCGGTTGGATTTCTTCATGGATGATAAGGGAAGTGGATGTGGCGCGGCGCCGCGGCTGGTCGCTGGGACGGTTGCACGAATCGTACCATTGTCACATGACGGTCCGTTACGGGCCGTTTGTCGGCGTCGGGACCCCCGGACGGCTGCCGGGCCGCCCGGCGCCGGTGCAGGTCAGCGGGCCTGCGGGCCGCTTTGGTGCGTCAGTCCACCATTACCTGTTTCGGAGCGCGATCGACAAAAAACAGGCCCCAGTGCTTCTCGGCGCCCTTTGGGCTGGCGGGGTTGCCTTTCCAGGGCTCGTCGAACGCCTCGAAGAAAAACACGGTGACATTGCTGGCGCGCGCCCAGTCGTACAGCTCGGCGTAGTAGCGCGCCTGCTGCGCTTCGCCGGCGCGTTCGCCGAATTCCACCGCGGTGGTGGCCCAGCCGGCTTCCAGGATTGCGAGCTGGCTGCCGGGTAGCGCCTCGGCGACGGCTTCCATGTTCTGGTGAGTGAATCTCAGGCCCTCGTCGATTCCCTTGTTCTCCCACACCGGGTAGGTGTGCACGCCGACAAAATCCACCTCGGCTGCCAGCGGCGCACCGCTGCTCACCCACCACGCGTAGTTCTCGGCCACGGTTACCGGCTGGTCGATGCCGTCGCGCGTCTGCTTCACGTAAGCAATCACCTGTTCGAGGGGAACCATATGGTCATTCCACTCGACGAGCGCCTCGTTGCCGACGTTGACCGCGACCACGATGTCGTCGTACTTGCGCGCCAGGGCGATGCCGCGCTCCACTTCCTCGGCATTGAGGATGCGGTTGGCGGCAAGCTCCTTCTCGGGGATCGGCTCGTCGAGCCACGGGCAGCCTTCGTGGTTGCTGAACTCCGCGCGCAGCCAGACGCCTTGCAGCACCTTGATGGGGAGCTTGTGCTTTTTGATCAGCCGCAGCGTGCTCTCGCTGTTCTCGCCGGTGTCGTACAACCGGATCAGGTAGAAGTTGTGCGCAACGAGAAGTTTGAGATCTTCGAGGATTTCCTCGTCGCTGGGATTGACCGCGCCGTTGCCGCGATCCGGGTGCTGGCCTTCGCGAAAGCCGGAGTAGGCCACTGCCATGACTTCGCCGGCGATGAGCTCATTGCGCACGTCAAGCGGTGGCTGTGCGCCGCTGGCGAAGGCGCCGGCGAGCATGCACAAGGCACCGGCCAGCGCCGTGGTGGCGCGGGCCACAATTCGTGTGGATGGCTGCATGATGTCTCCCCTGGCGCTGCACTTACTGCGTCGGCGTGACGGACAGTTCTTCGCTTGCGGAAACCACGATGTCGCCGTTAACGCGTTCCTGGTTTTCCGCAGGGCTTGGGAGTGGCTCCAGCTCCTGCGTAGCAAAAAACAGTATGCGCGCTTCCGCGGTGTAGCTCATGCTGCGCGGGTTCGCATCGTTGGCAAGCTGGAAGTTCTCGATTTCCATTTCGCTCTCGAGCCACCGGCCGTCGGCGTCGATGAGGCAGTTGCGCCAGGCGGCGGAAAAGTTGTCGCCGTTGCCCGCGTTGCCGATGTCCGCGACGTCGTTCAGCCAGCGCATCACGTAGGTCGGTGCGTTCATACTCATCGGGTTATCGCAGGTAAGGTCGAGATTGGTCTGCAGACCTATCGACTGCAGCATGGACAGTTGCTGCTCAATTTCCCGATGCACCGTCTCGCTGATGCGTGTCACCAGCCACAGATTTTCAAGGAGGCCATAGGCCTTGGATGCCATGCGCAGATCGACGTCCCTGTTGGTGTCGTCAGCCGCATCGCGAAAATTCCGGAAGCTGAGCGTCTGCGCCGTCGCGGTGCCGGTTTGAATCGTAACGTCATCACCGGTGTCGCTGAAGGTGACGATCGTGGTTGTGCCGTCCAGGTCGCTGCTGAATTGCCCGAACGCGGGTTGGCGATCAAAGCCGAATTCCAGCGTGTCGGTGACTTGCGCCACGAAGTCGCCCACGAGCAGGTTCTCAGGATCATCGGGCAGTACGCCTGCCGCCCACGCTGTGCCGGTGTTCAGGAGAACGGGCACCTGGCGCAGTGTGATGCGGTCGTTTGCGGCTTTCTCAAAGCTCCCGAGAATCGTGAAGCTGGTGGCGGTATCGGCGGTGATGCCGTCGAGGATGCGCACGTCGCCCCGGTTGGAGACGTCGAAGTTAACCGTTATCGGTGGCGGCTCTTCCTCGTTGTCCTCGTCGAACGTTGAGCTGCCGAGTGCCAGCAGCACGGCGGCGCACCAGGTGGCGATCAGCGCTGCCATGCGCAGGGAGTTTTGAAGTGTCATTCAGTCTCGCCTTTTGAGGGCGTTGGTCGTGTGACCAGCCAGTGGGCAACTACTGCTGCCAGCACAACGGCGGCCACGTCGTAGTGGTCAAAAGTGCCATGGGCGGCATAGCTGAGCAGGCGATCCGGAGCGAGGCCGGCCGCGCCGGTCCAGGCCGCTACGGTTTCATTGACCACCGGGTGCTGGACAAGTTCGAGCGCGAGGCAAAGAAGCAGGCTGAGCGCCATGGCCCCGCGCGCGAGACGTGTGCGTCCAGCGACCGCGGCGGTCAGCAGCAGCACGGCCGCGGCATGCGCAAAGGACGGTAGCGGGCCGGTCAGCCAGTCCGGAACCAGTGCGCGGCTCGCGGACAGGGCCTCGACGGTCGAGAGCCAGCCCGGCAACACCGCCGGCAGGTGGTCGCGCATGGTGACGTATACCAGCGCGCCGAGCCCCAGTGCCGCTGCGGCGCCAAGGGCATTCCGACGGGCGGGAGTTCCGGAGGTTGGTCGAGCGGTCATGACCCGGGAGTTTACTCGCTGGCGGGTGTCCGCCGGAAGGGCAACCCCCATGGAACTCGCCGGCCGTTCCCGGCCGGCGCGGCGGATCAGGGACTGAACAGCAGGTCCCGGCCGAAGCGAAGGTCAATGCGGCGCAGGCGGCCGCTGCGGCGATAGATTTCGCTGGCCATGTCGGCGGAGAGCGCCAGTTCGTCGACGCGATGCTGGGTGCCGTCGTCCAGCGTCAGCGTGACCCCCGTGTCGTCGTCGGCGAGCTGATACACCAGCGGCACCTGGCACCAGGTGTGCGCGAGGCCGTGCGCCGGCACGTCGATCTCCTGCCAGTTGCCGTCAACGTCCAGGTAGCGGAACACAGACGGATCGTCGAGGAACTCCACCGGCCTCAGCAACGAGGGGTCGAAGCGCACCGCGCCGCCCTCCACCCGGAGCCCCAACTCGGCGAAGCGCGTAAGCATCTCTTCCTTCACCTGGCCAGTCATGCCCGGCTGCTGCGCGCCGCTGTGCCCCGGCGTGTGGGAGTAGGGGTCGGTCGGAAAGGCGCCGTACTCGGCGGGGGTCTTGTTGAAGCCGATGCCCTCGCGCACGCGGTAGTACAGTTCGCCCAGCCGTTTGACGACGCTGGCATCGGCGCCGGCGTCGCGCGCCGCGAAGAAGTTTTCCTGCACGGCCAGCAGCAGCTTCGACACCATGTGCCAGTAAATGCTTCCCAAACCCTCAAAACCGAACATGCCGCCGGAGCGGCCCGTGAACGACTTGTGGTCGAACACCTCTTCGTACAGCGCCTTGAGTTCGTCGCGCGCCGCTTCCAGCTGATCGCCGTACACCGGCAGCAGGCTGTCGATGCACTCCATCAGGTCGCCAACGTTGCTCAACGACGCGTTGAAGCGCCAGACGCCGCGGGCATCGCGCTCGACAAGGCGCTGCTCGTTGTCGCCGTGCATGCGCGCAACGATGGCGATTGCCTCGACGCGGTCCGCGGGCAACTGGTTCTTTTCGAGAAAGCGCGGCAGCTTGCGGTCCGGGTAGAGCAGGAACGAGCTCTGGTTAGCGCGGTACACGTCGCTGGCAAACAGCGCCTCGAGCAGCGTGACTGCTTCCTCGGGCCCAATTGCGCCGGCGCTGAGTGCCGCGACCTGGCCTTCGAGCATCGGGTACAGCGTGTGCATGCCGGCCGTGTCCGGGCCGGTCAGGTCAAGCACGTTGTAGGCGTGGTACAGGCCGTCGTCGCGCCGGTTCGCGGCTACGCTGTGGTCAATGGCTGTGAGCGCGTCACCAAGCAGGGCGTGCACTGCTGACAGGTTAACCGGCTGCTTGCCGTCGAAGCCCTCGCGTGCATAGACCGCCATGCGATAGTCGCTCGCGGCCGTGCCGACTTTCACCAGCAGCGCGTGGCGCTGGCCGTCGTCGACCGGCGAAGCGTTGAGGGACCCCGCGAAGTCTGCCAGCGCCGTGGCGGTGGCGCCGAGCCAGGTGGCAACGTCACTGGACAGGCCGGTCTGGCCGTCCTGGCCCTCGAGTAGCTCCTGCAGGAACGTGATGTACCGGCGAAGGTAATAAAGCGTGACCATCGACAGGCCCTGGCCCACCAGCGCGTTGTTGGCGTCGTTCCACTCCGGGCGCTGCGTGTTGAGCCAGATGCCGCCATCGACAACGAGGTTGCCGAGCTTGGCGAGCAACGCCACCAGCAGTTTCTCCAGCAGGCTGACCTGCAGCACGTCGCCATCACTGTCCAGAAGCAGCTTGCCGTCGGCGCCCAGCTTTGCGACGCGCTCCTCGATGCGTTCGGCGAGCGCGTCGTCGTAATCCACGGTGCTCTTCGCGTTGGCGATAACCGCCTGGAAGTCACGAATTCTGTAAGGCACGTTCGCGTAGCTGAACACTTCGCGATGCAGCAGGTCGTGGAGCCTTCCCGGGTAGAACTGGCGGGACAGCTCGAGCAGCTTTTGCAGGTAGATTATCTGGTGGTCACCCCAGTAGCCGATGTAGCTCCAGGGGTCATCCGGCTCCTCAACCTCCCAGTCGATGCCTTCGTTGGTGATGCGGTACGGGTTGTAGCCATCGACGGTGGACGCATTGACGAACTTGGCAATTACGTTGTCGATGAACTCCGGGTAACTCAGCAGCAACGCCTCCCAGTTCTGGAAGATGTCGCGCCAGTTGCCCTGGTACGTAAGCAGCGGGTTGCCCTGCGCGTCGCGCAGGCGGATGGCGAACTGGTTCCACGGGCGGCTTGGATCGCCGTGACGGCGGCCAAAGGTGATTGGCAGGTACTCCATGACCAGCCGCTCAAGCTGCGGATCGTTCTGAGTGGCAAGCTGGTCGCGCAACTGTGGAAAGTCCAGCGTCTCCGGCATACCGTCGAGCACGGCGCGATGCCGCTCGTAGACCCCGCGATTGAACAGCGCCAGGTGGGCGCAAAAATCGCGCGCGTTGACGCGGTACTGGTCGGCCACGATGCCGCCCCGAAGTACGTTGTACAGCACGTTTGCGTAGTGATGGGCGGAGACGTTTTCCTCGGCGGTTTTCTGAAACCCGTCGCCGGCTGCCAGCAGGCGCGCGAGCGCGTCCGTGCCGGCATCCACCGACTGGCTGACGCGCGCGGCAACGCTTGCCGGGTCGGCCAGTTCCTCGATCAGGCTCACCGCCTCGGCCTGGCTGCGCTCCACGTTGGCGACAATCTGCCACTCGTGGCTGGCTGCTGCCGCCAGTGAGAGCGTCGAACTCAGCAGGTAAGCGCCGCGGATGCCGCGCTTGTGAACCTCGGTCTCAACCCTGTTGCCCTCGCGAAAGCGGTCGAGCTGATCGGTGGACAGCAGGATGCGCCGGTCGTCCAGGCCAAGTGAAAAAAGCGTCGTGGCGCGCAACGACTCGCAGGGCTCGGCGCGGTCGGAAATAGCGGAGAACAGTGTCAGCAGGGCAACGCCCGTGCTTTCGTCAAGCTCGCTCCACTTGTACGCATCGACGAGGTAGCTGGAGTTGGTCTGCGTGAAGCGCGGCGTACCGGCCGGCAACAGGTTGCGCAGGCCGTCGATCATAGCTACCTGGCAGTCGTCGTCTCCGAGATTCTCGAGTTCCGCGCGGCGCACGAAGCCGTACTCGTCACTCGTGAGCCATGCGTAGCGAAAGGCTAGCCCTAAATCGTG
>JBCAXP010000231.1:0-7809 GCA_038533995.1 Pseudomonadota bacterium | reverse complement strand
GACGACCGCGTCGACGAACTCGGCTGGGGCTAAGCCTCGCGCAAGCGGCCGTCAGCGCTCGAACGCCTCGTACTTCACCCAGTCGAAAGCCGCGCGGTCCTTCGTGTTCCTTCCGTTGCCGGTTGCGTAAAGACCGAGGTACGCGCCGGTATACTTGCGGCTCAGAAGAACCGAAGCATCGACGGTCGCAAATTCCCTCGCCGCTCCGTCATCGCCAATTCGGTATTGCAACCGGTAAACGTCATCGCTCGATTCAAGCCGCAGCACAATGCTGCCGCTGTAGCCGTCCATCGCCGTCTCGCCTAGCGTTCGCGCCACAGGCGTGGCATCCGCATTGCTCGCCGGCATGGTTAACACCGCCCGCAGCTTCACCGCTCCCGCTTCGCGGCGCACCGTGAAGGCAAGGTTGTTGTTGTCCTTCTGGAAAAAATTGATGCCCGCCTCTGCGCCATCCGCTGCAGGGTCGAAGCGCATGCTTGTCTCGTAGTGAAAATCGCTTTCCGTCTGCCGAAAGCCTACCAGGCTGGCCCGCGACCGCTCCTCGATAACGGCTGCGCCTGCGCGCAACTCAAGGGCGCCGTCGCGTAACGACCACGTATCCGCCGCGGGCACGCGGCGGAAATTCCACGCCAGGCCAAGGGCGGCGTCATTGAAGCTATCCTCGAAGGTATTGACGTGCCGCTGCGGCGCGTCGGCGAACGGCAACGCAAAGGTTCTCTCGACGCGCCCCGTTTGCGGCGACAGAACCGGCCACAACGTCTTCACCTCCTGCCACCAGAACGGTTCGCGCTCCCAAACCACCGGCACGAGGTGCGTTTCACGCCCCATGTTCGAGCGCCGATCGACGTCCCCTCGAATGCCGAGCGTCACCGCAAACCAGCGTCCGTCCTCCAGTTCAATAAGATCGGCGTGACCGGTGCTGTTGACCCAGTGGTCGTAGGACAGGTGGCGGGACGTCAGAATTGGGTTTCGCGGATTGGACGCGTACGGCCCGGTAACTGCATCGCTGACGGCGATCATCACGGCGTGGTTAAAGCTCGTGCCACCTTCGGCAATCATCAGGTAGTAGCGCCCGTCATGCTTGTACATGTGCGGACCTTCAGACCAGACGCCACCACACGCGCCCCGCCAGAGCAGATGCCTGTCGCCCTTGAATTGCCACGTCTTGGCATCGAGCTCCTGGAGCCAGATTTCGCCCTCGCCGGGAAAGGAAGGGTTTTCCGGGCTATGGGTGCCCACGTACCACGCACGCCCGTCATCGTCGAAGAAAAGGTCCGGATCAATACCCGGCGCGCCGGCGACGACGACCGGGTCCGACCAGGGCCCGCTCGGGTCGTCCGCCGTAATCACGAAGTTGACGAACTCGGTCTGCGCGCCTTCCTCAGGCGCGAGGTACACGTTGGTAGTAATGATGTAGTAGCGACCGTTGTGGCAGCGAATGGTCGGTGCATGAATGCCACCATCGGACTGCACATCGACAAGGTTGACGTCTCCCGTGACCTGCTCGGGCCGATGCAGTCCATGGCCGACCAGCGTCCAGTTCACCAGGTCGGTGCTGTGGTGCACAGGCAGCCCCGGGAAATACTCGAACGTGGAATTCACCAGGTAGAAGCCGGTGTCGTCCCGGCAGACCGACGGGTCCGGATGGCCACCGCGCACAATGGGGTTTCGATAGACACCGGCCTCTTTTGCTGTGCAGACCGGCGCCTCCACCAGGAGAAACACTACGGCGGTAGCTGCCAAAAATGGTCGTATCCACATCACGTGATTCCCCCTGTTTCGCGTGACTGGACAGTACAGCAACCGGTTGTTGCCCGTAAATCGGTGTTCAGCGAAAAGCGCAGGGCCGCGCGCACCTGCCCGGCCACTGGACATAACGTCTGGACTCATCCTCATTATGTGACTTTGTGACTGGGTTCACGGGTACTTACGCTCGCTCTGCCACACAATCTGCGTCATCGGGCGATCGAACGTAAGCCCGCTGCAAAGGCAAACCTGTCGTGAGGCAGGGACGCAAAACCACCGGTCCACACTGTGGACAGCGGGGTTGCCAGCAAGTCGCATTCGCAGGATGGAATTCAACCTCCGCCCCGCCCTTATGTCACGCTCCGCCGGCTGCCGCCCCTTGCAGCGTCGCTCCTGTTTCGGAGCCCCTTGAACAGCGACCGGACCGCCGCGAACACCTTCGTGTGCTCGCGGACCATCGCACCAACTCCGACACAACGTAAGAAAGGGGTAACCCGAATGCTCGATAACAAGACTCTGCGACTGTCACTGCTGCTCGTCGGCACCGGCGCCCTGGCTGCCTGCGGCGGCAGTTCCGGCTCCGACCCGGCGCCTGTCGCTGGCACACCCGCACCCGCTCCCGCGCCGGCACCCGCGCCTGTGGCAGAGACCATCACCATTACCGGCTTTGTCACCGACATGCCGATTGCTAACGCGACGGTGGAGATCACTGTGGACGGTCAGACGTTCACCGCACCCAACCCGACCGGTACCGATGGTTCCTACACTGTGGACATCGAAAGCACCGACCCGGAGGCGCTGGTGCTTTGCGAGGCGTTCGACCCCAACGGTCCGGTGCGCTTTACCGCGCTGCTCAACAACTTCGCCGGCCTGCAGGGCTCGGCAGGTGACGACGGCGTAGCCGAAGACCTGAACATTACCAACCTGACGACGGCGCAATTTCTGCTGGCGCAGGAAGAAGCCGCCGACGGCAGCATCGATGACATCGAAGAGCTGCAGGACCTGGCACAGCAGATTGACCCGCAGGCGATGCTTGAGGTCGCAGCCGCCATCAAGGTAGTTGTGGACTCGGTGCAGGGCATCACCCTGCCGGACGGCTTCGAGGACGTGCAGGAGCTTGCACAGGCCATCATCGATGAAGCGACTTCGTTCATCGAAGACATTGAAACGCTGAGCCCCGGCATCCTCGATGAAGCCATCGGCGAGGTGGTAACCGACGGTTTCGCGACCGGCGTATTCACCGAAGCGGAAGTACCTGGCGCCTACGTAGACGACGCGGAGGGAGACATCGCGGTGTTCTTCGCCGACGGCACGGGCTACTTCGCAGAAACGGAGGAGTTCCAGACCGACTTTGGCACTCTCGAAGAAGAGCAGATCGTCGAGCAGATCACCTGGACCGTGACCTCCGGCGGCCAGCTCGAAATCGTGTTTGTGGAGACACAGGATATCGACACGGTCACGCTGCTGAACGAAGCAGGCGGCGTGCTGACGCTCTACAGCAACGAGTTTGAAGCTGACTCCGGCGAACAGGACATCAGCACGTTCACCGTGGTGCGCTACGGCTTCGACGCAGACGGCTTCGACGCGGCGACCGTGCCTGGCAGCTACCGGGAAGTCGAGTCGGACGAAGAAGACGACATGGAGTTCAAGGTTTTCCTGGCTGACGGCAGTGGCTACGACATCGACGTTGAAACCGGCGTGCAGGACGACTTTTTCACCTGGAGTGTCAACGACGACAACGAGCTCGAACTGACCGACGACGGCATAGCAGACAGCGACGATGACGTCGGAGACGACGGACGCGAGGTCGTCACGCTGCTTGAAGGCTCTACCGCCGACACACTGCTGATCCTGTCAATGGAAATGGAACTCGAAGGTGATGCTGTCATCGGCCTCGAGGCCTTCGCGGTGTCGTACACCGAGGAGATCTTCACCGGGCCGGAAGCTGACATGGCCAACACCCTGCAGCTCGAGGGCAAGAGCTACGCGTTCTTCGATGGCGATGAGCGCGGCATCGTGACCTTCGGCACCGACGGGGTGTTCTCGGAAATCATCCAGGACTTTGACGACCAGGACGGACCGGAATTTGAAGAAGGCGAAGGCGAGTGGTTCATCGATGCCGATGGCGCCATCTTCCTCACTTTTGTTGAGGACAACGGCGAGATCGATAACGACCAGGCCACGGTTGTCAGCGGCCTCGGTGAGGCGACGATGACGGTCTCAGTTGTTGACGATGACGGCGTGGTGGACGAGTTCAGCCTCACGCAGGTTGTCGCCTTCACGGAAGAAGAGGTGGTCGGCATGTGGCAGCTCAACGCCGATGGCGCAACATCGGAAGACATCGTTGACTTCGCCGCCGACGGTTCCGGTACCTACTCGGAGAACGGCCAGCTCGAAGACACGTTTGAGTGGGGAGTCGATGCTAATGGCATCCTCGTGATCGCCCTCGACGACGGCACCCAGGAAGTATTCACCGACAACTTCCACAAGCTGGCAGACAGCACCGACGACCTGCTGCATGTGGCCAACGTCTACCGTCGCGACGGCGAACTCGAAAATGACGCCGACGACCAGACCGGCCCGCCGGAGGTCATCGTCGAGGAGTTCCTCACGCGACTGTCCGACGGAACCTGACAACCGTCAGTACACACGCACTTAAAAAGGCCGCCCACCCGGGCGGCCTTTTCTTTTGCGGACAGTCAGGCCATGCGGTTCGCCGCACGGCGGACCCTGCCGCTACGAACTTGCCAGTGCCGCGCCAACGGGCGACCGGGACGGAATCCGCAGCGCGTAGGCACCGCTGCCAAGCAGCGCCTGCACGGCCAGTGCGGCGGCCCAGAATGCAGGGAATTCCCAGCCGCCGCCCTCGTTGGAAAACACCCAGCCGGCCTGCGAGTGAACCGCGGTGGCGCCGAGCAGCACCGGAATCATGGCAATTGACACGTAGCGAGTGGCGACACCGGCAATCAGTGCCGCGCCACCGATGACCTCGATAGCAATCGTGGCGTAAGCCAACGGGGCCGGCAGGCCGAGCGAGGCGAAGAAGCCGACGGTGCCGGCGGGGGTAAATACGAACACCTTCAGCAACCCGTGGGCCAGCGCGAGAACGCCCAGCGACAGGCGAAGAATCAGGGCGGCGTACGGTGCAGTCTTGGAATCAATCATGGCTAATCTCCTGGAAGTTGTGGGTAATCGTCAGCGTGGAATCAGACTACAAAACAACGTTACGAAGAAAAATATCCCCAATATTGAATGATTATCTATGGTACGTTGATAATATGGATTTGATCGACGGCATGCGCACCTTCGTCTCTGTGGTGGGTGAGGGCTCATTTTCGGCAGCGGCGCGTAAGCTCGACATGTCACCACAGCTGGTCAGCAAGTACGTGGCTCAGCTCGAAGAACGCCTCGGCGTGCGCCTGCTCAACCGCTCCACACGACGACTCAGCATCACCGAGGCTGGCGAGGCCTGCGTTGAGCGCAGCCGCCAGCTCCTGGCCGACATCGAGGAAATGCGCAGCGTGGTCGGCGATCTGACGGCACGGCCGCGGGGCAAGCTCAGAATCAATGCGCCCATGTCGTTCGGGATAACTCATCTGACGCCGGCCATCACCGCCTACCAGTCTGCCTACCCGGACGTTGGTGTTGAACTGGACCTGAACGACCGCACCGTGGACGTCATCAGCGAGGGCTATGACCTCGCCATTCGCATAACCAACCTGCCGGACTCCTCCCTCGTGGCGCGTCGCCTTGCACCAACGCGGCTGGCGCTTTGTGCGTCGCCGGCCTACCTCGCGCGCCATGGCACGCCCACGGACCCCGAGGCGCTGGCTAACCACAACTGCCTGCCCTACAGCTATGCGGCAACGGGCAGCTCATGGCAGCTCATGCGCGGCGACGAACGCAGAACGGTTGCCGCGAACGGGTCGTTTCGCGCGAACAACGGCGACGCGTTAAAGGCCGCCGCCCTTGGCGGGCTCGGCATCACCGTGCAGCCCACCTTCATCGTCGGCGAGGAGCTGCGCGAGGGGCGCCTGGCGCGCGTGCTGCCGGAGTGGAAAGTACCCGAGCTGTCGGTGTACGCGGTCTACGCGCACCGCCAGTATCTCTCTGCCAAGGTTCGAACCTTCGTCGATCACCTGGGCGAATTTTTTGGTTCGCCGCCATACTGGGATCGGTAGCCTGCCGCGTTGAACGGCGGACGCGGCGCTGGTAGCGTGCAATCAAACGAAGCGAACACGTGGAGAGCACCGTGAGCAAAAATATCGTCATCTGCCTGGACGGCACGTGGAATGACAAGGACGATCCCGATGCCCTGTCGAACGTCGCACTGCTGCACCAGATGTGCCGCAATGACGATGCCACCCAGCTCGCCTACTACGACACCGGCGTCGGCACCAGCGGCTGGTACGACCGCAAGCTGGGCGGCGTGCACGGCGTGGGCTTGTCGGACAACGTTCGCGAGGCCTATGCCTTCCTTGCGCAGCACTTCGCAGCAGATGACAAAGTCTTCATATTCGGCTTCAGCCGTGGTGCGTACACCGCGCGCTCGCTGGCCGGCCTTCTGTATCGCTGTGGGCTGCTCGAAGACGGCGGCGACCTGAAGGACCGCGTTGGCGACCTGTACGATGCCTATCGGGAGCGTGACGACGACCGCATGGCTGCGCACAAAGCGGCAAACCAGGCATGCCCGGTCGCGTTTCTCGGCGTGTGGGACACGGTTGGGGCACTGGGTATTCCGGTATCCTTCCTGCGCGGCGCGAGCGCAAAGGCCCTGGGTTTTCACGACACTGGCCTGAGCCCGGAAGTCGCCTCCGCCTGCCATGCGCTCGCTGCCGACGAAAAGCGCGAAGCGTTCGAACCCACGCTCTGGTCGGTAACCCCGGATAACGCCAGCCGCATTCGCCAGGTCTGGTTTCCGGGCGTGCACTCGGACGTCGGCGGCGGCTATGCCGAACGCCATCATTCCGACGTGGCGCTTCGGTGGATGGTCGACCACGCCACGAACAACGGCCTGCTGCTGACGGATGCACAACCGTACGACTACCAGCCCGACCTGGGTCAGTCGATTCACGAGTCGGCCTACAAAATGTTCGGGCGCGAGATTGGCACCGAAATGCGCGACGGTTCCTCAACGGCCTCCAGCACTCCCAGCGTGCACTGGAGCATCCCTGAAAAGATGCGCCTCACGGGCGACTATATGCCGCTGGCCCTGGCCAGGACGGTAACTGACTGGACAACCCTTGCGCCCTTCTCAGTGGAGCAGGCGACCAGGCGATAAATGTGCATTTTGTTGCACCAGAATGGCGCAACCCCTGCAAACTGGAAATTGCGGCCAGTGCGACTAGACTCGAAGGAGGGATATAAAAACCAATTTACGCACTAGTTAACAGGGAGAGTGCCGAGTCATGCACGCGCGATGCCGCTTTGCCGTTTTGCTCCTTCTCGTTTGTTCGCAGGTTCATGCACAGGTCAGCGACCTGCTGCTGTTCGACACCAACGACAAATTCATCAATCCGGAATTTTCCGCCGACGGGCGGCACGTCACATTCACTGCCGTTCCTGATCCGGCAATGCCGGACGAACGCTTCGTCATGTACGGCAAAATCGATGAAACGGGATTTCCCTCACCTGGCATCGCACAGGGTCGCGTAGTCGCGCCAATGGCCCCCGCCGGTCTCGCGTACTGGGGCGAGACGGCGCACGCACCCGACAATTGCCCGGACTTCAGCGGCCAGTTCAATGTCTTTCTGGGTATCACCGGCTACTTCACCGTGCTGTACGCGCGCACCATCGGTGACCCCTGCATTGCGGCTGTTGGCCCGTCCGATGACCCTGCCGACAGCACAACGCGTTTGCGCCGGAGAATTCCGTTCCCCATGGCGAACCCGCAGGCCGATGGTTTGTGGATCAGCTACCAGAACCGCAACCAGGAAGAGAAGAAAGTCCGCAAATACGTCGTTGACCTGTCGGTCAGTCCAATTGCGCCGGTACTGATCGATGAAGAGGACTACCTGAACGAGTCGGGACAGCGGCCCACTGCGTTCCTGCACTGGCCCTGGT
>JBCAXP010000230.1:0-7835 GCA_038533995.1 Pseudomonadota bacterium | reverse complement strand
CTGATTGGCATTGCCATCGGAACGGCCGTTGGACTGGGTGATTCAACGGCGAATCCCGACCTCAATGCGCGCATGGCGCAGCTCGAGATGCAGCTGGGCAGTGTCAACCAGCAGTTGCTCATGAGCCGGCTCACAGCAACCGCACCCAGCGAACGCCTGGCCGCGGCCCTGGAAGCCGCGAGTCTCCAGCAGCGCGACCCGGCCATCGCCGCGGCGCTCGTGCAGCGCGCAGCTATCGACACCGTGCCTTCGGTGCGTTCCGCAGCCATTGGTGCACTGGGCAACGAAATCAATGACACCGGCGTCTCGATGCAGTTGATGGCGGTGCTTAATGAGAACGCTTCACCCATCGTGCAACTCGCGATCATCGACCTGATCCTGCGCCACGGCAATACGACACTTGTCGACTCACTCAAACAACGCTGGCGCGCGGGGGCTATTCACCCGTCGCTGTCCAGCTACCTCGAA
Source organism: Pseudomonadota bacterium (assembly GCA_038533995.1). Lineage (GTDB taxonomy): Bacteria > Pseudomonadota > Gammaproteobacteria > Steroidobacterales > JBCAXP01 > JBCAXP01. Next base: position 7,367 of record JBCAXP010000230.1, on the reverse strand, counting down.
GACATCATGGGAGGCATGGAGACATGAAGCGCATTACGCACCTTGCCCTGGCGGCCACACTCGTCAGCGCGCCGGCGCTCGCTGAGCGGGTCACGGATGCAAAAGACTGGACCGAAACCTTCGACGTGGGTGGCAATCCGTCGCTGACCGTGGACAACATCTGGGGCACCATTACGATCACACCGGGCGCGAGCGACGAGATCGAAATGGCGATCCGCGCCGTCCGCAGTGCCGACGATGCCGAGAACTTCAAGCGCTCGCTTGAGCTCATCCCGCTGCGCATTGCGCAGGAGGGCGATGACGTTTACCTGCGCGTCGGCCGAGACCAGGAGAAGTGGTGGAACGACTACCGCTGCGACGGTTGCCGCCTGCACGTCGAGCTCAAAGTTACCGTGCCCGTCAACACGACACTCGACGTCAAGACGATCAACGACGGCGACGTCCGCATTACGGGCATCGAGGGCCGTATCGCAGCGGCCAATGTCAATGGCTCGATTGCGACACACGGCGTCACGCACTGCGAGCACGTCGAGACCATCAATGGTGACATCGATATCAGCTTCACGCGCAGCCCCGCGACAGACTGCCGCATCGAAACCCTCAACGGCGATATTGCCCTCGACATGGCGCCGGGCGCCGATGCCAACCTCGCGGTCTCGCTGTTCAACGGCAAGGTCCGCAGCACCGTCGACCTGGCACCGCGAGAAACGGTGCCCACGGTCGAGCGCCGGACGAAGAACGGCCGCAACCACTATGACATCGAGCAACTTGCCGGTCTGCGACTGGGTGCCGGCGGCAAGATACTCACCCTCAAAAGCTTGAACGGCGACGTTCTCGTCGCAAGGAGTCAACAATGACCTATCGCATTCTTGATCGTGCGGCGGGACTGCTGATCGCGGGCCTGGTAATGGCCTGCATGACGCCTGCCGCGAAAGCGCAGTCTGCGCCTTTCATTATCGAGCTGTCGCAGCCCGACCAGCCCATGACGCTCAACCTGGGCATGCTGTCTGCAAACATCGTTGTCATTGGCGAGCGCCGCAACGACATCCAGCTCGAGGTGGCCGGTGGCAATAGCGGGCGACGTATCATCACGCCTTCAGGTAGCCAGGAAATTGGTGGCGCAAGCTACCGGCTCTCGGCGACCGAAGACAACAACATCGTCGAAGTCTCCTCGGACTGGCGCATGAGCACGCTCGACATCACAGCCCGGATACCCGCATCCGCCGCCGTTACGCTCTGGACAACGAATAACGGCACCATCGTCGTCGAGAACGTCACGGGCGAAATGCAGCTGCGCAACACCAATGGCCCCATCACCGTGAAGGGCGCCGCAGCGGCCGTTATCGCCGAGTCGGTTAACGAGGACATCGCCGTGTCGTTCGCTGACCTTGGCAGTGTGACAGCCTCGTCGCTGTCCTCGGTGAACGGCGATCTTGCGGTCGGGCTACCAGGTCAACCCAAAGTCCAGGTGCAGATCGACACGGCACGCGGCGAGATCTCATCAGACTTTGAGATTGAAGTGCAGGCCAGTGAGCCCACGGTCTCGCGCAGCGAAGAAGGCGGCACAATCGAGATTGCTGTTGAAAGCATGATCATCGCGAACATCAATGGCGGTGGGCCGGTCATCCGGATGAAGACACTCAACGGCGACATCCAGATCAATAAGGCCGACATGACGCGATGACCGGGTGCCTCTAAGGTGGCCTGCAGTCCAGCCGATCATCTGCCTCAAGGTGGCGCGACAGTTCCTCCGTGAGATAGGCCTGAGCGGTGATCTCGTCCTCCCTCATGTACGTGTCGAGCCAGGTCTGCTGAGCGACGGCGTCGGCGTACAGCAGCATCGCAATGGCTTGCGTCTGGGTCGCGTCCGGCATTGGGCGCGCCATGAGCGCGTCACGCCGCTCGATTACGGCCGCGAGCTGTTCATTGTCGCCGCGGATCTGGAGAGCCTGTAGCTGGAGAGTGACGCCGTTAAGGTGGTCAATCGTCACCCTGGCCTGGCGCTCAAGCGTCTCGCCGTAGCGAAGGCAGGCGTCCACCCATTCCGTGCTCCCCGATGCGCTTTCACACATGGGCCGACGGCGTTTGTCGGAGACCATGGTGAACGCAATGCTGAGGGCGTCATAGATGCCCGCGCTGTATTCCCGCCTCGTCGCTGCGCCGAGGGCCCGGTTTGCCAGGGCGACGGTTTCCGGCCAGTACCGCCGGGTTTCCGGCGAAGCCGCAGCCTGCTGCACCGCTGAAAGTGCGCCGGCGTGGTCGCCCCGCTCGTAGCGGTTGGTCGCCACCAATATCCACGCCTCGCTGTTCTGGCTGTCGGCGTCGAGCAGCCGCTGCTCCCACCTTTCAAGCGGGCACTCACTCGCGCCCCCCGCCTGTTGGCAAAACTCAACGGCGCGGCGAAGCAAGTGTGGGTCTGCCGGCGCTGCCGCGAGCGCCCGCTCCACAAGCGCAAGGCGCTCGCCGGGAGCTTCGCTCAGAAAGGCGGCGGTGAGCAGGTGTTCCGGGTCCGTCGATACGGCGAGGCTCTCTCGCGCGGTGGCCATCCCTGTTTCAAAGCGCTCGACAGACGACGTAATGCCAGCCATGCCACCGTCGCTGTCGGCTGAGGGGTTGTACGTGCCTGGCAGGCAGAGCCGCAGCAAGAGGTCGTCGCCTTGCTCAGACGGTGGTTCGTCTATGCTGGCTGCCTTCGGGACGGGACTCGCGGGATTAGGCTGTGGTGAATCGGCTGTAGCTGCCTGAAGCTCGCTGGTTGGCTGCGCCGGCAACTGTGGGGATGGTGCGGATTCACGCTGCCCGGTTACGAACCAGACCGCGCCCAGCACAACGAGCAGCCCTGTAATGCCCAAGAATATGCCGCGCATCAAACCGTCCCGGTACGTGCCGCCGCTTCAGCTGGCGGGGCGCGCAAGCAGACGTTTCTTTTTTCGCCGGTACCCAAGGTAAAGATTCTTCAGTGCCAGTTGCAGGCTGTCCATCGCGGAAAGCCGCACGACGTCGGGTTTGACGTACACCGAGTCGGTGCCGTCTTTGAAAAACACCACGTAACCTCGCTGCACCATCCAGTCCTCGATCTCGGTGAGGTAAGGATTCAGGTACGCAGCGCCGTGGGTCTCCACCGAAATCACAGCCGGTTCGCTCGTCATATGCTTGAGGACAAACCACTCGCTGCCTTCGATGTCGATGCTGATGAGGTCAATGGTGCCGTCGTCAATGCGGTCGAAGGTGACGCCGTCGACGGTGAACTTGTCCTGGGCCTCGGTGACGTAGCCGTCGTTGACCATCGCGGGGCTGGCGGGCAGGGTACTGACGAACGTCGATGCGGCGCGTTGCACCAGTTCCAGCGGGCCGTTGCTGTCGAAGGTGGCGACTTCGTGCAGGGTGATGTTATCGCGGCCGGCAAAGTGCTCGTGGATCTTCGCGATGGAGCCTGGATCGGGCTCGACAAACGTGGTGCGCACGCCCTGCATCACGTAGTCGTAGACGTTGGAAGTCTCCGGGTGGTAGACCCCCACCTCCGCCACGTGCTTCGGCTTGAATCCCTTTTGGCTAAGTTTCGAGAACAGTCGCTTGCGCGGTTGCAGGTTCATTGCCGTGGCCCATTGGCCGGCCCGGCGGCCGGCGGTCGCCGGCCAGTATGCCTGAGCCCCCTGACGCCAACAACGAGACGCCAACAACGAGACGCCAACAACGAGACGCCAACAACGCGGGGAGCGTAGCCCTGGCACCGGGCCTGCACGTGCAGCGTGCCGTGCAGGCCTGTCGGGGGCGGTGCCAGGGCCGCGCTTGCGGTTGGCGGCTACACGAGCAGGCCGTCGAACGACACGCCGCTTTCAAGCGGCGCACCGGCGCGCTCGGGGAATACCCCATTGCCACTGCCCGGCGACACCCAGTCGCACACGGCGCCAAACAGGTGATCGATGGCGGTGAGCCCTTCGATCTGCGGGCTGTCATCGTTGAGGCGCTCAAGCTCCGCTTCCGGGAAAAGATCGCCGTAGACGCCGCCGGCCACATTGTTGCCGATCACGAGCATGCAGTTGCCCTCGCCGTGATCGGTGCCGTTATCGCCGTTGTCGCGCAGCTGCCGGCCGAATTCACCGGCAATCACCAGCACGAGGTTGTCGAGCGCATTCGGTGGCAACTCGCTGAACATCACGTCAAGCGTGCGGCCACTGCCGAAGAGGTCTGCAAACAGCGGTTCGACGGCTTCCCGCTGACCGCTGTGCGAGTCCCAGCTGCCGCTGTACTCCAGCGAGACAACGCGCGGCGACAGAATGTCGAACGTGGCGAACACGTCGTGCACATTGGCTACCTGCTGGCCAAAGTTAGACTCGTTGCTGCCGCCGTACTGCAGCGCCTCGATGGCGGGTGGCAGTGGCAGCGACGCGAGTCTTTCGTCGATGGGCTCACCGAACGCGCGCAGCGTCTGCTCCATCTCGGTGAAGCGGCTGTACAGCGAGTCGGGGTCCATCTCCTGGCCCTTTGCCGCGTAGTACGACTGCACGCCGCGGGTGATGACCGCGCGTTCGGTGAGCGGCCATTCGGCCTCGGGGTTTCGATACAGGGTCATTGCGCGTACGTTGGCGGCGCTCACGATGTTGCCGGTGCCGTAGGTGGCGGTGCCGGAAGTCGCCGGGCCGTAGCAGAACGTGCGCGGTGATACGGTCAGGCTGGCTACCGGGCCGCCGGCGATGTCGGCGAGCCGTCCGCCCCAGCCGGCGCGATAGGGTTCGTTGGGCGCAAAGGACTGGACGCCCTGCTCGATGATGTCGATGCAATTGGCATGGTCGCGCGACGAACCGCCGTACACGTTGCTGACGATGGCCAGCTTGCCGTCCTGCCATAGCTGCTGCAGCCAGCCGCAGTCGTTGTGAATGCCAAACTGGGTGGCGCCGTGGGAGAACGCGGTGAAATCGTTGTTCCAGCGCTGCTGCCATGCTGACGCGGTGTCGGCGATGCCGTGAGCGCGCGCCCGGGCCTGCCAGTAGTTGTAGCCATAAGTCTGGGCGCCGGCCTCGTAGGGCGGCACGATGATGTGCCGCATGTCCGGGCCGCCAGGCAGCATGAGCTTGGCAAGCACGCGGTGGCCAACGGTCGGAAAGCCGCCCTTCGCCGGCGCGGCGACCGCCGGCAACACGCCGGCCGAGTGCAGCAGGCCACTCGCCAGGGTCATGCGAATAAAGTCTCTGCGATCCATGTCAGCGTCCCTCCTGGATAAACACAAACGGCGTGGCGACGATGAAGTTGATGGCCTGGCCAATGCGGTAGTTGGCGTTGCGCCGGGTCCACAGGTCGGTGCTTTCAAGGGCCAGCGTGGCGTCCGCCATCGCCGTCATTTCGCCGGCAAGTAGCGGGTCGCCTTGCAGGTCAGCGCTGGTGACCACGCGCTCGAAGTCGTACAGGTCGAGGTTATTCGGGTTTTCCCCGGCGTCTTCCAGTTCGACCCGGTTGGCGGTGTGAACGAGGTCAACGCCGTGCGCGAGCAGCGAGTACACGTGCGCGCGCTCCAGCTCGCCGAAGTTCTTCAGGCCATCGCCGATGAAGCGCTTCCACAGCCACTCGGCGACCTGCTCGACGTTGAAGTTGCCGCCCGTGTCGCGCGGCGCTGCGAGCGTCCAGTCCTTTTCCCAGCCCCAGTAGTCGTCGAAGCTGCGGGCGTAGCGCCAGTAGTCGGCCGTCGTGCGGTTGTAGTTGACGCGAAACACCTCCGCGCTGTCGACGGCTTCCAGGCTGGTCTGTGCACCGAACACGTTGTGCCGGGGCGAGAAGGTGTAGACGCCTTCGCGCGACAGGTCCCACGGCGTGTAGAACTCGAGATACGTTTCGCGGTTGGTCAGGGTGACCTGGTTTGCGATCAGCATGTGGCGGTCGACGCTGGTCAGGTACTTGACGCGATTCGGGGAATGAAACTGGTAGGAGATGGCGTAGGTGCGAAGAAACTCCAGCAGGTTCTTCGGCTGCATCTCCTGCCACGCGCCGCGGATGCGCTGCATTGCGTCCTTGTTTGTCGTAAGCGCGTCATCCGCCAGGCCCGCGATGATGAGTATCGGCAGGTTGTCGAGACTTTCGGGATGCTCGATGGCAAACTGGGAGAGCGCGTCGATTTTTTCCAGCGCCGTGCTGCCGGCAATCGAGGCGCCCAGCACCTCCAGCGGCCCCGGCGCGTGGAACTCGGTGCCGAACTCCAGCACGTCTGGCCAGCCTGTTGCGTCGTCCCACTCCAGCCGCATGTCAGTGAGCACCGCGGCGGTATTCTTGATGGTCACCGTCTCGTGATACTGGCTGTCCGCACCGCCGAGAATGCCGAAGAACAGCTGGTGGTACTCGCGCGCGAAGTCCTCGTTGCAGTAACACACGTCGTCGAGCCAGACGTTTTCGTAGTGCTTGTACTGCAGTGCGATGGCGGCCGACGTGGCGCCAATGGTGAGCACGTCCTGGTACGGCGTTCCGGTAGCGATCGCGTCGAGCACATCGTCGTAGTAGCGGTACAGCTGACCTGGGGTGACGTCTTTTCGCTGGTTGGTCACCATGTGGTAGTTCGTTTCCCACAGCCCGAGCTTCTGGCGCACGGGGTTGAGGCCGCGTAGGGAAGCGGCCGACAGCCAGGAGCGCTCGGGATACTGGTGGTAGCCAGGGTCGAGTACCGGCACTGACGGGTCGCCCGATGACCAGTACGCAACCAGTCCGCCAAGCGTTCCGTCGCGGTTGGCCATGTCATCGGTGTCGCCCGGTGCAGGCGGGGCGAGCAGCAGGTTGCGGGTGTCTGTTGTCAGCATTTGCCGGATGGCGTGTTGCGGGTCCATGTCGGCCCACGCGGCAATTTGCGCCTCGGTCGCCATGCCGCCGTAGGCAAAAGCGTGCAGGACTTTGCGCACGGCGGTTTCGTTCCAGAGGAAACCGCTGACGGCGGGCAGCCAGGGCGACTGGAACGCGCCCGGCGGTGGGCGGCCGGTCGAGGCATGAGAGAGACTGGTGAACGCAATCAGGCCGGTGGCAAGCAGCGCGGCCGACGTCCAGGTAGTTCTGGTGTCGTGCATTTTCAAAGTCCTTCTTCGTTCAGTATCCGGCCGGGTCCGATCTTGACTTGAGCCGTGCCGGTCACTGTGGGCGCGCGTTGCCTTACCCTGATGGTAGACCCCGCGTCGCGCGAAATTGAACCTGTCACCAAATGCCGACATGGCTTTGCCCGTGCGGCTATTGCGAACGGCAGGGCGGCGCTGCATGATGGCGGATTGCTGCCATCCGGCCACACGCCCATGACTCACCGTGATCGCTTTGAGCTGCTCCTTCTGGGCGCCATCTGGGGAGCCTCGTTTCTCTTCATGCGTATCACCGCACCGAACTCCGGCGCGGCGATACGCATG
>JBCAXP010000229.1:0-7836 GCA_038533995.1 Pseudomonadota bacterium | reverse complement strand
TAGGCAGCCCCCGACATCAGCGCATTCTCCACGAACGTGCCATCACCCTGGTTGATCCAGAGCTGGTTGGCGCGCTTGTCATTTGCGACGTACACATCCGGCCAGCCGTCGTCATTGAAGTCGGCAGACGTGACGCCCAGCCCGGAACCGAAAGCCGCCGCAACACCAGACTCGGTGGTCACGTCGGTAAATCGCACTGCGCCGTCCGCGCTGTCGTTGCGGAACAGCCGGTCAGCGGCGGCGGCGTAGCTCAACGGGTCGCAGTAGTCCGGCGCGCCGCCGGAGCCCACGCACTGCTTGTTGTTGGCCACGCCAAATGTCACGTAGTTGGTCACGAACAGGTCCAGGTCACCGTCGCGGTCATAATCCAGGAACGCCGCGCTGGTGCTCCAGGCCTCGCCGCCGATACCGCTGCGGGAGCTTGCCTGCTCGAAGCGGCCGGCGCCGTCGTTCAGATAAAGGCGGTTGGGACCAAAGCTGGTCACCAGCAGGTCGTTGTCGCCGTCGCCGTCAACATCGCCCACCGCCGTGCCCATATCGTAACCGTGGCTTTCAAGGCCGGCATTCAGGCCGCTGCCGTCGGTGGCATCAACAAACGTCAGGCTGCCGGACTCGAGCTGGTTCAAAAACAGCCGCGCGCCCTCGGGCTGCCCGTCGGGAAATGGCAGCACAGCCTCGCCGGCCGGCTGCTCGCGGTCGATCATGCGGCCCTGCACGGCATACACGTCGAGGTCGCCGTCGCCGTCAAAATCGGCCAGCGCGACACCTGAGCCCATGATTTCCGGAAAGTAGTAGCGTCCGCTGACGCCGGCGAAATGCTCGAAGTTTATGTTCACCGCCTCCGCGACGTCCTCGAACAGCGGGTCTGCAGGAGCCGGGAGAGCAGCGGGCTTTTCAGCCATCGCCGTTGTGTCTTCAGGCGCATCGCCGCAGGCGCTCACGGCAACGGCGGCCAGCGCGACCGCCACGGTTCGAAATGCAGTGTTCATTCGGTCGCTTCCAGTGATCTCAGCGCGGCATCGATGCGAAGGCCAACTCCGCCGGCATCCTGTGCGTCAGCCGCCTTGCGGCCGGCCAGCAATACTTCTCGCGCCTCGCCGCTTTGGCCAAGCTCCAGGTACGCGGTGCCCAGTGAGAGCAGCGCACTCGCCGGCAACTGGCTGGTGTTCGCCGAGGGTTGCGTCAACAGATCGACAACACCCTGGGCATCGCCGCGCTCCAGCATCAGCTCGGCCAGCGGCAGCCGCGCGCGTTGCAGGCTGCCATCGATGGCCAGCGCCTGGCCGTAGCGGCGCATGGCGTCTGCCGTGCGGCCGCGGCCCTCGGCCAGGGACGCAAGCTGCAGCAGCGAGGCGGTGTCATTGGGATCAAGCTCCAGGGCTTTCTCAAAGGCCTGGGCTGCCTCCACCATGCGCCCTTCCCGCTGCCGCGCCACGCCGAGGTTGAAATGCAATTGCGGCAGAGTCGGCGCCAGCGCGTACGCCTTTTCATAGTGTTCGTCCGAACCGGCAAAGTCGCCCTGCTCCGCCAGGATGCCAATGAGCGCCATGTGCGCCTGCAGGCTGTCAGGGTTACGCCTTAGCGCTTCGTCCAGCGAGGCTGCCGCCTGGTCCAGCCGGCCTCCCGCGTACAGGCGTCGTGCCTGCGCGACCAGTGGCGCGTCCGTGGCGTCCATCGCGTACAGGCGCTGCATCAGCGGATCCTCTTCCTGCCGGTTCGCGCTGCGCAGGCGTTCGTAGGTGGCGAAGTTGGCCGTGGCCTGCGCGCTGTCGCCGAGGTGCCGGTGCGCTTCGGCGAGGGCAAAGTAGACGGCCGAGTCGCCTTCCGCAGCGCTGCGCGCCCGGTTCAGCGTTCGAAGTGCCCCCTCGTACTCTCCTTCCCGCAGGAGCAACTGTCCCTGTGTCAGGAGACCAAGCGCATGACCGGGATTGGCCTTCAGCGCCTCGCCAAGCAGCATCGCGCACCGCTCGTACTCGCCCTCGGTCAGCAATATCGTTGCCATGCGGACGCGGGTCATCGTGTGATCCGGCCTGATGGCGAGCGCCGCCTCGAAGGCCTCGAGCGAGGCAGCCGGCTCACCGCCCGCCTTCAGCACCATGCCGTGGTAGTAGGCCCAGCGGAACTCGTCGTCGTCGAGCAGCCGCGCTCGCTGGAAGCTGCGCGCGGCCGCGGTGAACTGCCGATAGGCTGTGAGAATCATGCCGAGCTCGCCATTGAGGTCGGCGTTACCGGGGCGATCGTTGACGGCGGCAATCGCCTCGGCAATTTGCTCCTGGACCACCGGCAGGAAGCCGTCGGTAGACACCGGGAGCAGCGGCGGCAAGTCTGGCGGCGCGCAGGCCGCGAGCGTGCCCAGGACCAGGGACACCAGGGCTGCCGGCGCCGCGCGAAACAAGCGTCGCGGTGACCGGGAAGCGGCCCGGGTTGTCATGACAGTGGCTCTGCCGGTTCGCCTTCGCCCTTGCGCAGGCTGACCTGCTGATCTGCTACGACGGCTGTCCATCGCTCCCACGTGCCGTCCGGCCAGCGCACGACTATCGCCGTGACCGCCGGGTTGTCGGCGAGGCCAAAATGCACGCGCGGGTCGCCTGCGCTCAGGTAGCTGCCATCGGTATGCGCGCGACGCCACAGCGTCGGCTGACCGTCTCGCAGCACCGCGACTGCTGCGCCGGTTGCGTCGCGGCCTCCCTCGCCGCCGTCCAGCGCCACGCGCAGCCAGTGGCTGTCACTGCCGGTCTCGTTGCGCAGCAGCGCGGCGGGGCCGTTGTTATTGCCTACCACGATGTCGATGTCACCGTCGTTATCGATATCGCCAAAGGCGGCGCCGCGACCGACGTTGGTGACCTGGAACGGGTCACCGGCGTCGTTGCTCACCTCGACGAAGCGCTTGCCGTTCTCATTTCGGAACAGCTGGTCGCGCTGGCCGTACGGGTACGGGTCGTCCGTGGCGGCAACGCTGTCGAGCCGGACGGAGCCGTTGGTAACAAAGAGGTCAAGGTCGCTGTCGTTGTCGTAGTCGAACCACTGTGAGCCAAAGCCGGTGTACGGCACGCTGTCGCCCGCCAGGTTGAAGCGCGCGGTCGCGTCGAAGAAGTTGCCGGCGCCGTCGTTGAGATACAGCGTGTTGGTTTCGGAGGTCAGGTGCGTCATGAACAGGTCTTCGTCGCCGTCGGCGTCGAAGTCACCGGCGGTGACGCCCATGCTGGCTTCTGCCACGCCGTCGGCGCTGTAGGCAGCACCGGCCATGAGCGCTTCGTCGGTAAACGTGCCGTCACCCTGGTTCAGCCACAGGTGGTTGGCGCGCTGGTCATTGGCAACGTAAATGTCGACGAGATAATCGCCATTGAAGTCGGCGCTGGTAACGCCGAGTCCTGAACCCAGGGTCTGGCCCACACCGCTTTCCGTGGTGACGTTCGTGAACGTGCCGTCGCCATTGTTGCGAAGCAGGCGGTCAACGGCGGCGCTGTAGCTGTTGGGCCCGCAGTACTCCGGGCGGCCACCGCCCGACGTGCAGCGCTTGTTGTCTGCCACCGTGTAGGCCACGTAGTGGGCAATGTAGAGGTCGAGGTCGCCGTCGCTGTCGTAGTCCAGGAACGATGCGCTGGTGCTCCAGCGGTCGTCGTTGCTGTTGGACGCTTCGGTGATGTCAGTGAACGTGCCGTCACCGTTGTTTCGGTAAAGCACGTTGTCGCCAAAGCTCGTGACGTACATGTCGACGTCGCCATCGTTGTCGATGTCGCCGGTCGCCACGCCCATGCCGTAGCTCTCGTAGCCCACGCCAGCTTCGTCGGTAACGTCGGTGAACGAAACCTCGCCGCCCGGCACCAGGTTGTTGCGGAACAGGCGATTGCCCGGCCACGCGGTTTCGGGTGGTTTGAACTGCGATGCCTCCGGCGCAATGCTCGTGTCCAGCATGTTGCTCTGGACGAAGTACACATCCAGGTCGCCGTCGTTGTCGTAGTCGAGCAGGCCCACGCCGCCGCCGAGCGGCTCCGGAAAGTAGTGCCCACCTGAAGCACCGATAAAGTGGCTGAACACGAGACCTGTGTGCGTGGCGACGTCAACGAATAGTGGTCCAGGGGGCGGCGCCGGTTGCGCGTCGGGCGCTGACGGCGACGCGACGGGTTCCGGTTCGGGGGGCGCCTCCGAGGAGCAGCCTGCCAATGCGCCGGCAACGGCACAGGCAAGCGCAACGGGCAATCCGCGTACAGCCACGCTACTCACCGTCCGACTCCAGGTTGCGCAGGTCGCGCTTGATCAGGATTGCCTCGCTGCGATTGCCGGTGTCGTCGGCGACGACCAGGGCCGCCTGCAGCGTCGCCACCGCTTCGTCTTTCTGCCCCAGCTCGCGCTGCGACCGCGCCAGCTCACGGCGGATAATCGGCGATACGCGGTCGGCCGGCTCTACCGCCTGCAGCAGGTGGTCGGCGGCCTCCGCGTAGCGCGCCTGGTTATTCAGTACACGGCCAAACTGCCAGTGAGTCTGGCGATGGGCGGGTTCTACCTGCAGCGCCTTTGCATACTGCTCAAGCGCCTCGTCCGGACGCTCTTGCATCTCGAGGGTGAGACCAAGCTGCGCGAAAGAGTCGGCGTCCTGCGGGTTGATCTCTATGGCGCGTTCAAAGGCAGCTCGCGCCTCGACAAAGCGCCGCTCCGCAAGGCGCGTGACGCCGAGGTTGTATTGCAGCTTGGCAACGCCGGGATCAATGGCCGCAGCCGCCTCGTAGTGCTGCTCAGCGAGGTCGAACTCACCGCGCGAGCCGTAGACGCCAACGAGAGACGTGTGCGCCGCGAGGCTTTCCGGGTTGAGTTCCACCGCGCGCTGCAGTAGCGCGATGGCCTCGTCGATGCGACCCTGCGCGCCCACCTGGTTCGCCCGGGTGACGAGCGGCTGGTCCGACATGTTCATCGACTGCATGCGGCCCATGACGCGGTCGTTGCCCGCCGGCGCCACGTCGCGGAAGCGCTCGTACAGCTTGAGGTCTTCCTGCGCCTGCTCCTGCTGGCCGAGCTGTCGACGAGCAGAGGCCAGCAGGTAGTAGCCGCGGCCGAACGGACCGGTAATCGACAGGGTCTGCATCAAAGACCGCACCGCGCCCTCGGCATCGCCCTGCTGCAACAGCACCCGACCCGTGCCGTAGTGACCCTCCGCAAATTCCGGGTGGTCTTCGATGAGGGCTGTGTAAACCGCAAGCGCCTCGTCGAGCTTGTTCTGGTTGAGCAGTGCCTCGCCAAGCTGGATGCGCGCGCCGGCGTTATCGGGCTTGAGTACGAGCGCGTCGCGAAACACGCGCTCGGCGTCGCCGTGGCGGCCCTGGTACGCGTGCAGTTCGCCGACGTGGTAGGTCCAGTAGAAACTCTTTGGCTTGAGCATCTGCGCGCGCTGCAACAGCGGCTGCGCGTCCCCCGGCTGTTCGTAGAGCCGCAGCAGCACGCCGAGGTTGCCGTTGGCCGCCGCGTCGAAGGGCTCTTCCTCAAGCGCCGCGAATGCCTCGTTAAGCTGGTTGCGCACCGCGAGGGGAAACTCGTCGAAGGTGAGCACTGGTATTTCAGGCAGATTCTCCGGCGGCGCCGGGCTGCAGCCAGCGGCAAGCAGGCATGCGCACAGCAACGGGCGCAGCAGAGCGGTGAAACGGTTGGACGGCACGGAAAAAAGCAAGGCGTTGTTCTACAGGTTTCGGCAGCGGGCCAGTGTACCCGAATGCGGGGCTAATTCTAAAGCAAACAGGCGCTTCCGGGTGCGAGGGTTGGCATAACGCGGGCCATTGCGCGGCCCATTGCGATGGTGATAAAAAAAACCCGCCCGGAGGGGCGGGTTTTTCGTTGGGATCAGGCCGCTGGCGGCCTGGCGATCCCGAGCGCTGGGCGCTTTAGCTTACGGCCCTGCGGCGCGCGGCGCCAAGACCAATCAGCGCGGAGCCCATCAGCCAGACGGCTGCAGGAACCGGCACCGGTGAACCAACCAGCGTGATTTCGCCCGGACCCGAGATCGTGTTCTCGAACGGACCGGTCGGCTGACCAAACGAGGTCGGCGCATCGTCAAACGCGGTGGTCACCAGGAAGTACGTGGTGCCAGCGGTTAGCGCGATGTCGAGGATCTGGGAGGTGTTGGAACCGCCCGGGCCGTCGTCATCAGAACCGATAATGCCGGTCGAGGCATCGAGAGGATCGAAGGCGCCTGAGTACAGAATCAGGTAGCCGTCCATGTTCTCGTCGAGGTTAGTATCGCCCGGGTAGAAGCCGTCGATGGTGTACAGGCCGTCGGTATCGACGGTGAATTCCTGAACGTCATAGGCACAGACCGCGCAGGTACCAGACAGCGGGTTCTGGAACGTACCGTCCGGATCGATGGACAGATCGCCGGCGTAGCTCGCGGTCCCTGCAGAAGCGCTCCCGAAGGCCAGCAGGCCCGCGCCGAGAGTCGCAGTCAGCATGATTGCTTTTTTCATTATTTCCCCCATGGGTTTTTTTCAAGCGTCGGCACAAGACCGACTGGTTGCACGTTCCATCGCCGACAACACGTGCAAAGCTCTGCGGCGATGGAGTTCCCTTCACTTGCGTTTCGACGTGTTCTTAATAGTGGCGCCGGGCTGATAGTGCACTACCAGGGTGACGCGCTTTCTAGATGCCGCCGAAACTACCCCGCGCCCCGTTTTTTTTAAGGCATATCGCCACGGGGTCGCAGGTATGACTTGAGTGTACGCCCCAACGAACGGAATACCAGCGGGAGTTGACATATTGCAGGAAGGTGATGGGCTGGGACGCCGGCCTGCCGCCTGCCGGCATAAAAAAACCCCGCCGGTGAGGGCGGGGTTTTTCGGATCAGGCCGCGAACGGCCCTTTAAGATCCTGAGCGTTAGCTCATGCTTAGGCTCTTCAGGCTGCCTTGCGGCGAGTGGCACCCAGGCCAATCAGCGCAGAACCCAGCAGCCAAACGGCAGCCGGCACCGGAATCGGTGCACCAACCAGCGTGACGTTGCCCGCACCGGCGATCGTGTTCTCGAACGGACCGAGATTCTGGCCGAACGAGGTCGGAGCATCGTCGAACGACGTGGTCACCAGGAAGTAGGTAGTGCCAGCCGTCAGGGCGATGTCCAGGATCTGCGACGTGTTGGAGCCGCCGGGGCCGTCGTCGTCAGAACCGATGATGCCGGTCGCAGCGTCCATCGGATCGAAGCCATCTGCGTACAGGATCAGGTAGCCGTCGAGGTTTTCATCGAGACCAGTGTCGCCAGGGTAGAAGGCGTCGATCGTGTACAGGCCGTCAGTGTCAACGGTGAATGCCTGTACGTCGTAGGCGCAAGACGCGCAGGTGCCCGACAGCGGGTTCTGGAACGTCGGGCTTGAGCCGTCAAGGACGCCCGAGTAGCTTGCGGACGCCGAAGCGTTCCCGAAAGCCAGCAGACCGACTCCCAGCGTTGCAGTAAGCATTGCAGTTTTCTTCATTATGTTGCCCCCATGGGTCATTTTGTGAGCCGGCGAGTTACCGGCTAATTGCACGTTCCATCGCCTAAAGCACGTGCAACCGCTCTTTGGCGATGGTGTTCCCTTCCTTCAGTTCCAGGGGTTTCGTTTTGACGACGGCGGTTGTGCAGCACTCCCGCGGCCGCGCGCCGTGTTTGTTGGATTCCCCTGTAACTCGTCGGCGCCACAGTTTTTTGGCGTTACCCCCATGGTCGCCGACGAGCCCTGAGTGTACGCGCCACTTACCAGAATACCAGCACCATTTAACATATTCCGGCAGTCTTTTTTGCCGTGCCGCGGCGCAACATGCTCATTTTTCGAGCATTTTGAAAACAGGCGCCGAAAACCGGCACCGCGATGGTGCGTGGCGAG
>JBCAXP010000228.1:0-7871 GCA_038533995.1 Pseudomonadota bacterium | reverse complement strand
GCGCCCTTTCTGCTCGGCACCGGCATGAACCGGCTGACGTTTGTCGGCACCATCGCAACCACAACGCTGGCCATGAATGTGGTCAAGCTCGGCGTTTTCGGCGCCACCGACTTTGTCACGCTGCCGCTCGCAACGCTGGGCGTGGCAATTGGTCTGCTGTCGATTCC
Source organism: Pseudomonadota bacterium (assembly GCA_038533995.1). Taxonomy (GTDB): domain Bacteria; phylum Pseudomonadota; class Gammaproteobacteria; order Steroidobacterales; family JBCAXP01; genus JBCAXP01. Next base: position 7,704 of record JBCAXP010000228.1, on the reverse strand, counting down.
CGGCAACTGGCTTGGCCGCACGGTGCTGCGCGGCATGCGGGATTCCGATCACCGCGTCGCCGTTGACGTGCTCACGGTGCTCATGATCATCAACTTCCTATACCTGGCCGCCACCTGACGTTTGCACCAGGTAAAACGCCGCATCCTGTGAATCAACGACAAGCAGCGCCGCACGGCCACCGACCGGTTGTTCCGCAACGATTCTGCCGCCCAGTTGCTCGACTCGACTGCCTGCCGCGCGCAGATCATCCAAGGCGAAATAGACGCCCCAATACTCCTTGTCGCCCTTGAGCTCATTGCTAGTGACCTGAATGCCGGCGATGGGGGTCGAGTCGTCGGCGCCGAAGAGTTCATAGCGGTCAGCGTGAGCCGCTGGCTGAATCGCCCAGCCGAACACTTCCCGATAAAACGCTCCGACCAGGGTGAGATCGGACACGTGCAGTTCATGCCAGACACGAGCCCCGGCAGCCGCCTTCGGCCTCGATGCGCCACTCTCACCCTGAAAACAGGTGAAGCCCGCACCTGACGGATCACGAATCAGCGCCACCAGGCCTCCACTCGGCGACGGCTCGGGCCGCACTTCGATGCGCGCGCCGTGCTGTTCGGCTTTGCTGACTGTGGCATCAATATCGTCAACCTGAATGTAGGACATCCAGAACGACGGCATGCCGATCGCCTGAAATTTCTCCGGCATGGTGTACAGGCCGGCCACTGGCGCATACGGGTCGGCGCCGGCCAGCACATAGCCGGCATCCTGTTCGTGATAGCGCCATCCGAAACACTCCCGATAGAAGTGTTTCGCACCGCTTAAATCAAAGGTGGACAAGTCGGCCCACACAAACGGATTTTGCATGGCTTGATTGTAGTCACTGCTTCAATCAGCCGGCAAACAGGCTGTGGGCCGGAACTAAAGGGTAAAAGTGGGGACACCTAGTGAATAAGGCGGGTCTTCGGATAGGCGCCGTACCAGCCGAACCAGAAGGCGCTGTGCGAGGGCAGACGCGCCAGCCGCTTGCCGTTGTCGTTTGTAAGGCCGTCTTCGCGCAGGCTCCAGGCGTTGCCGGCACTGTCCTGGAGCCTATCTTCGCCGTCCCAGGCGGAAAAGCGGACGCGGGCTGAATCGTAGACTCGCATCGCTCCGGAGCCGTCGGTGAGCACCACGATGTTCCGGTCACCGACGTTTTCGTGGATCAGCGGATTTGCCATCGCGTAGTCGGCGGAGATCGCAAGCGGTGCTGCATCCTGATCGGCAAACACAAGGCCGAGGACTTCGGCCTTGTTCGCCAGCCGGTTGTCTACCAGCGAGCTGTTGAACATCAGCTCATCGGTAGAGAAGTAGTCCTGATAGGCGACGCCTTCGCCGTAGTCGCGGCGATGGCCGGTATCAAGCGACAGCACGGTCGTTTCCGGATGGCGTTTTTGCCAGTCGCCCCAGGTAGTGGTCACGACGCTGCGGCGTGGCAGGCGAATGTCCTGGTCAACCAGCGGTCCGACCGACGGTGCGCCCCACAGCGTATTCCACAGTGACTGCGTGTCCTTGTCGTACATGAGCTTGTTCGAGCGGAAGAGAAAGCCGCTGGTGCCGAGCTCATGCTGCACGCCGTCGACCTCGGTTTCGTAAAGAATCATCGAGCCGCAGAGCGTGCAGTAAACGCCGGCCACGGCTACGCCACCCACGGTGTCGACGAACATCTCATGCCAGGCCAGGATGCGCTTGGGATAGGCACGAACGTCGCCGTTCACCTCCAGGCCAAAGACAATGTTGTCGTCATCGAGATAATCCGCGGCCTGGGCCGGGATCATGGTCGGACGGCGAAGGGGCGGAATGCCGTCCTGTCTGACTCCGCCCCAGCGCACTTCATCGAGCCGTATGGCGGTGGCCCTTTCAGGGGAAAAGTAGTCGGCGAAGCGAGGATCAATGAAGCGGTAAAGCCGGGACTTGAACTCAGCGTAGTAGGGCGGATGCTCGAACTTCTGCTGCCAGATCCAGGCAAACCACGCGTTAAGGTCGTAACCGAAATCCTGGCCCGTGCGGTTAGTCAGTATTTCGATGCCGCGCAGCTGCAGCTCGGGGCTAGGCGCGAGCGAGATGTATTCCACTAGCGCCGGCGTCAGGTGGTTGCGCCAGTTCAGATCAAGTTGGTCCAGGGCCCGCAGGCGCTCATCTATGCCACCGTCCAGCAGCGCGAGCAGCGCGGCCTTAACAGCCGCTTCGCCGAGAGGCTCGGCCTCGCGGGCGGGCGAGTCTTCGATGCTGCTGACGGCCACGATGGCGATCGCGGCGAAGGCCGAAAACCTGGAAACCCATGATCGAGACGTTCGTTCCATGAACGTAGTATCGCCAGTGTGTATCCCGAAAGTCTCACGAGAGTCTGGAGATTTGAAACGCCGGCCTTCGACTACTGGACGGTGACCACCACTTTTCCAACGGCTTTGCCGCCAGCCAACCGGTCGTAAGCCTGACCAACATCCGCCAGAGCAAATTCGCTTTCATCCAGCAGGGGCACAAGCGCGCCTGCATCGACGATCTCGCTCATGGCGCCGAGAATCTTCGCGTGCTCTTCGCGTCCTATGTTGTGCAGCATCGGAATCAGCATGAACACCACGTGGATCGACAGTCCCTTGAAGTGGGCCGTGGTCAAATCGAGTTCCAGCAGCGACACGGTTGTCGCGATGTGGCCGTTCAAGGCAGCCGCGTCAAAGGAATTGGCAAGGTTCGCGCCGCCGACCGAGTCGTACACGACATCAAAGCCCGCACCATCCGTGTGCTGGGCAACGTAATCGGCAACGGGCTGCGTCATGTAGTTTACCGGGGTGGCGCCGTAGCCTTCGATGACTGCGAATTGGTCGTCGCTGCCCACCGTCGAGTACACGTCGGCGCCGAAATGCTTTGCCAGCTGCACCGCGACGTGCCCAACGCCACCGGTGCCGCCGTGCACCAGCACCTTCTGCCCGTCCCGCACGCCAGCTCGCTGCAAACCCTCATAAGCTGTGATGCCAACGAGCGGCAACGCTGCCGCTTCGCGCATCGACAGCCGCTTTGGTTTGTGCGCGATCAGCCTTGCGTCGGCCAGCATCAGCTCGGCGAGCGAACCCTGTAGATCGGCCAGCCCGCCGGCGCAGCCGTAGACCTCGTCACCCGGCTTGTAAGCCGTGACGTCGTCTGCCACGGCTTCGACCGTACCGGCAAAGTCCATCCCAAGCACGGCAGGCAGGTCGGGGGACAGCGGCAGATCCTTACCCATTTGCCGAATCATCGTGTCGACCGTGTTAACACTTACCGCGGCGACGCGGATCACGACGTGCCCTGGCGCGATGGCCGGCTCCGGTAAGTCGGCGGGCTGAAACTCGGCCTTTTCGCCGTACTCGGTAAGAATCATTGCTTTCACTGCTGCGCCCTCGTGGCAAACCTCAAGACAAAAGGATGGTAGAGGATTTTCACGGTAGCCAGTAGGCGCTGTTTGGAGAATTCAGTATTCGGATTCTTCAAACAATGGGTGGGAGCGGCTCCCACAGGAAGCCGCTCCCACCCTACCAGCCAGGTCAGTCGAGGATAATGGCCGATACCTTCCCATCCAGGCCATTGTCTTCGAAGTACTGCTGGCTCACCACGCCATCGTTGTAAGTGGCCTCAAAGGTGTCAACGCGATGGTACTTGTCGGACTGCAGCACGGTGGTGACCGAAATGTCGTCGTTATTGGAGCAGTCACTCGCGTCACAAAGCTGAATGGTGAACCCCGCAGGCACGTTGCGAAACACCAGTGAGCGAATGTCGTCGTTGTTGCAGCCGAAAGACTGGGGCTCGTAGAAAATCGGGCCGGGGAATACGTCCACTAAATCAAGAATTGCCTCCGGTATGACGCACTGCACCTCGCCGTAGCCGCCGTTATCGTAGAAGAACTCGACCGTCGGCGGGGCAGCGGCCAGTATGTCCTGGGTATCGAATTCGAAACGCGACACCTTGCCGCCAAGGCCGTTGTCGCGCAGCACGATCATTTCGACGGAGCTGTCGTCGATATCGGCATCGAGCGAGTTGATGACGTAACGGTCGATGTCCTGCTTGACCCAGATCTGCGCCCAGTCGTCGTTCGTGGCGCCAGAGCTCGAGTCGTAGATGCGCATGAACGTGCCGGCCGGCACGTCGTAGAGCACCATGGACTGGGCGGCGTCGTTGTTGCACAGCGCGTTCTGGGTGAAGTCGAACTGCAGGTTGCTCGACACCGGCACCGAGCACAGCAGGTCGCCCGTACCGATAACCCCGCTCATGAAGTCGACGACGCCGCCGGTGGCCTCGTAGCCCCACTCCATGCGCGAGACACGGTCGTTGATGTTCCCGGTGCCGTGACGGACGACGCGGATCTCTCCGTTGTTATAGATGCCGGGTGTCGGATCGTTGTCCGGGCCGTTCTCCTGCGTGAGCAGATCGACGTTCTCCAGCGTGTCAAAGATCACGTCCTGTGTTTTTTGCAGCACCTCCATCTCGATCCAGTCGTCCTGGGAGATGCCGGCGGCCGAGCTGCCGGTGCCGGCGCTGTCGTCGAAGATGCGCACCACCTGGCCGGGCTGCAGGTCGTAGAAAACCACCGAATCGGCGCTGTCGTTGTCACAGGTTGCGGACTGGGTAAATGTCAGCGTGCCGACGTCAAAGGGTGGCGCCAGCGAGCCGCGGCACACTGTATCGCCCTTCATCTGAACCTCACCGTCGCCGGCGTCGTGCTCCTCGAACAGGTGGTAGCCGGCGATGCCAGCGGGGTTCGACTCAGCGTTGATATTGCGGGCGTACTGCACGAGATCGGTGAACTCAAACCAGTCGATCATGATCAGGTTGACGTTGTCGTCTTTCCAGTGGTCCCGCAGGTTCCTTGGAATGTGCTCGTTACTCTGCTGAGCGAGATCGAACAGGTTGGCGTTGCCCGCCAGGATGTCGCCGGTGCCCGGCGTGAACTGGCCCTGCAGCAGATGCATTTTGCTACGGGTATTTGGTAGTACGGTGTTGGCCTTTCTGACCAGCGTGCCGATGTCCGTGGTGTTTGCGAAGGAGTCATCTGTGATGATGTCGCCACCCTTCCAGATGTCGGAATTGGCCGGTACCTCAAGCGGGTAGGGATCGCGCAGCTCGCCGTCGCTCTGGCTTTCGGTGAAGTCCCGGGTGATAAGTTCGTCCCAGTGCACGCGGTACTGACAGTCGAGATCGGACTCGACGGTGTTGACATCCTTGTAGAAGCGAACGAGCGCCGACGCGTCATCGCCCAAGACGGTCGTCACGGACTGGAACGATGACACTTTGCCGTTCAGGCCATTCACCGCGTTGTAGACCACCTCAAGCTGTGCATCTTCAAAGGAGGCCTCCAGCGTGTTGATGTCGCGGTAGTCGATGTCCTGCTTGACGCGCACGTACAGATAATCGTCAGTTGTGCTTGGCGGTGCGGAGTCATACACCCACAGCTCGGTACCCGCATCGAGGTGCTCCAGCCGCATGGACTTGACGTCGTCATTCGCGCATTTGCGGTCGTTATTTTCCTTGCCGTAGCCAACGATGAGGCGCTTGTTGTTCTGCCACATCCAGTCGACCGTGATGTTTTGCATGCGCTCGAGCGCCGTGCCGCCCGGCAGCGCTGGTGCGAGCGTCATCAGGTCCTCCTCGCTCACCATTGCGTTGCCGAATCGGGTGCGCATGGCATCGATGAGGTAGTTGTGGTCTACGTCTTCGAAGCCGTAGAAGAAGCGGTAGTCCACAATGACGATTTCCCGCTCTGTGCGGCTCAGAAACCTGTCGATATCGTCCAGCACTTCCTCGATCGGCGACCCCTGCAGCGAGTGGCAGGAGTAGATGCCTGATGAATCGCGCTCCTCGCAGAGCCGAAGGTCGAGGTACCGGATGCCGTTGGTCAGCTGACCGTAGATATCAAATCCCTGCGCCTTGGCAACGCCGGGCAAGCCGCCCGCAATCAGGCAGGCGGTGTCTGGAAGGTTAATGTAGCAATCTCTGGCCACGGGTGAACCAGACGCGATGGCATACGTCGCAGAGTCGTGAGTTCCGGGTATGACCAGGTCACGCAGCCGTTTGCTGGCAATCTGCGGTTCGATGTCTGACATCCAGGTCGCATTGGAGGGCAGGGCACCGATGTACTGTGCCGTAACGGTGACGCTGTCAACCGCACTGTCCGTGACGCCGTCATTAACGGTTAGCGACACGGTCCATGTGCCCACGGAGTCTGGCTTGAGCGTGGGCATCGGCGTGTTGGCGTTCAGCAGTTGGGCGTTGGCACCGCCGGGCTTGCTCGTGATTTCCCATTGGTAGCTCAGCGCATCGCCGGTGGCGTCGGAGGAGCCGCTTCCGTCAAGGTTGACGTCAGTCTCAATCAGCGTCACCACGTCGCTGCCCGCGTCGGCAACGGGCGTCTCGTTGGCGCCCGGACCCGGGGCTGTGAAGAACTGGGCCTTCATGGCCCCCAGGTCGGTAAAGTTGACCGCGCCGTCGCCGTTCAGGTCGGCATCTGGATCGCTGCTAAAGAACACGCTCTTCAGCATGCCTAAGTCAACGAAGTTAATCTGCCCGTCGTTGCTGAGATCCGCGTCGCAAACGTTGCCGAAGCCGTCGCCGTTGCTGTCACGCTGGTCGGCGTTGGGAGCGGAACGGCAGTTGTCACAGGCGTCGATGGTGCCGTCGCCGTCGCTGTCCAGCTCACCGGAATCGTCCACGTTGTTGAAGTTGCAGTCGGCCGCGAGGGCGCTGCCCGCTGGGGCTGTGCCGAGCATGAAGCAGGCCGCCAGCAGCTGCAGGCAGGTGGCAAGGCGGGTTGGGATTCGATGGCCAGGGGCAGTGTTTTCTTTATTGGCGCGTGGCATGCGGGACTCCTTGAGCGGGGGTGCGTGTCTTTTATTCGTAACGGATTCTATGGCCGAGGCGGCGTGTGGCCCTTGTCCGTTTGCCGGATATGCTTGCACATTTGATGCAACAAGGGAAAAATCAATAAATACAGCCGCTTGAATTCATACCGTCTTATGGAAAATGCAAGCTAGACCGGGCTGTGGAGCAGAGCACAGTCGGTTTTCGCCGGTGAGCTAAGGAGGATCAATGACAGCACCTCGAACAGATTTGCCCAACACCGAACTTCACCCTCCGATCGAGCCCCACGAGACCGGGTTCCTGACCGTTGGCGATACGGCCCAGCACGAGCTCTACTACGAAGTTTCCGGCAACCAGGATGGCTTGCCGGCGCTGTTTTTGCACGGCGGCCCCGGCGGCGGCACGCGTCCCGGTGTGCGGCAGTTTTTCGACCCTGCAAAGTACCGCATTGTGCTGCTGGACCAGCGCGGGTCCGGCCAGAGCCGACCGAACGTTGCCGAGGACTTCGACGGCGCGCTCGCCGACAATACAACGGACCACCTGGTCGCAGACCTTGAGGTGCTGCGCAAACACCTGGGCGTGACGTCCTGGCACCTGGTGCTCGGGGGCTCCTGGGGTTCGACGCTGGCCCTGGCCTACGCCCAGGCCCATCCGGATTGCATGAAGAACCTCCTGTTGCGCGGCATCTTCACGTTTCTGCGCGACGAGGTTGACAACCTGTTCCGCAACGGAATGACGGCGCTTCACTATCCGGACGTCTGGGTAGCCTTCAACAAGATCGTCGGGCGCCTTTCCCGCGAAGCGCGGGTGCGTCACAACGAAGTCGCGATAGGCTTCCCAGACGTCCGGATAGT
>JBCAXP010000227.1:0-7901 GCA_038533995.1 Pseudomonadota bacterium | reverse complement strand
GAGGCCACCGTGGCCTCACGCATTACGTCGTTGCGATCGGGATAGGTCACGACGGTGTCAACAGCAATCGTGAAGCGGTCGCGCTTCCCGGTGGCAGGAAGTACTCGTTGCCGGTGAAGACGTTGTCCGGAAAGGATCCGCCGTAGTGAATGGTGCCGAAGATGCGATCGGGCTGGCTGCCAATCGACTCCATAATGTCAATCTCGCCGCTCGCCGCCCACACACCGTACAGTTCGGGAACGCTGGAGAGCATCCAGAAGGCCGGCCACATGCCTTGCCCTTCTGGCAGTTTTGCGCGCGCCTCGAAGCGGCCGTAGGTCCAGTCGCCCCGGTCCAGCGAGCGCAGGCGCGTCGAGGTGTATGAGCGGTTGCCGGCGAACTCCTGCCGCGCCGTTATGGTGAGCATGCCATTCGCGACCGTGGCGTTATCTTCCTGGTACCACTGTTGCTCATTGTTGCCCCAGCCCGGTATCCCGAAAGCGCTGCCGTCACCGATCATGAACTCCCACTTCGACTGGTCGACCTGCGAACCATTGAACTCGTCTTGCCAGACCAGCTGGCAGGTGACCAGGGGCGAGCACTGGGCGAGGGCGGCCGGGCTGGCCGCGGTCATTGCAAGTAATCCGCCAACTGCAGCGGCAGCGATTGCTTTCATAGGATATCCAGCGTGTCAGAATTGATTGGGACGGCGCTTCAGGTGCGCCTTTTCTTTGACCCTTACCGGAGCGTATCGTGCCACTCGCTGCGCTGCCAACTTCTTGCTGGACTATGTAATCCCGCTCCGTCGTAGGAGCGGCATCCTTGCCGCGATTTTGGTTACCGGCATCGCAGCCCGATCGCGGCTGGAAGCCGCTCCTACGGCTGAGGGGTCAGACCATCGTGACCAGCTCTTCGGCGCTGGTGGGATGAATCGCGATGGTGTCGTCGAAATCGCGCTTGGTGGCGCCCATGCTCACCGCCACGGCGAAACCCTGCAGAATCTCGTCCGCCGCATCGCCGATGACGTGGCAACCCACCACCTTTTCCTCCTCTCCGACCACGACCAGCTTCATCGCCGTCTTTGGCTTGGCTTCGGTGAGCTGGTGGTACATCGGCGTAAACGTTGAGGTGTAGGTTTTCACCGTCTCGCCAAACTTCTCGCGCGCCTCGGCTTCGGTGAGGCCCACGGTGCCGATGGGTGGATGGCTGAACACGGCGGTGGGAATCAGGTCGTAGCTCAGGCGCCGCTCTTCCTGTCCGTCAAACACGCGGTCCGCAAGGCGGCGCCCGGCGGCGATGGCGACCGGCGTCAGCGCCGCGCGCCCGGTGACGTCACCGATGGCGTAGACGTTGGGCACGTTGGTGTTCTGGTAGTCGTCGGTCATCACGAAGCCATAACCATCGAGGCCGCCGGCGTTGACCTCGATATTGATATCGTGGCTGTTGGGCTCGCGGCCCACCGCCCACAGCACCGTATCGAAGTCGTCGAAGCGTCGCGCTTCCTCGTCCTGCAGCGTGAGCGTTCCGTTTTCACGTTCCAGCGAATGCGGCACTGCGTGAGTCACGATGCGAATGCCGGATTCTCTCATCTGCGCCATAAGCGTCTTGGACACGATCGGGTCGAAGTTGCGCAGCACGCCGTCGAAACGCACAAACTGGCACACCTCGGCGCCCAGGGAGTGCAGCATACCGGCGAGTTCCACGGCGATGTAGCCGCTGCCGACCACTGCCACGCGGCGCGGACAGCTCTGCAGCTCGAAGAACCCGTCCGACGTGATGCCAAGCTCGGCGCCATGAATCCGCGGCACGATGGGCCGGCCGCCGGTGGCGATGACGATGTGGCTGGCGGTGAGTTCCTCGCCGTTGCACACCACGCTGTTGGGCCCGCTGAACTGCGCAGAGCCTGCAAGGTAATCGATGTTCAGGCGCTTGAGGTTGTTCGCGTAGATGTCATTGAGCCGGCGCACGTAGGCATCGCGGCTGGCAACCAGCGCCGTCCAGTCGTGGTCGCCGACCTTGACGTCGAAGCCGTAGCCAGGCGCGTCGTGCAACGAGTGGGCGAGGGAGGCCGCGTACCACATGACTTTTTTCGGCACACAGCCTACGTTGACGCACGTACCACCCAGCGGTCCAGACTCGATAACGGCGCACGTTGCACCGTGCCGCGCGGCGCGCTGCGCCATGGCCAGCCCCCCGCTGCCGCCGCCAATGGCAATCAGATCGTAATTTTTCGGCATCGGTGTTTCTCCGCGGTTGGTCGTTTGTCTATACTTTCGCCGCACCCGCCGGCGAAAAGCGGGGTACGATTGTATGCGAATCGCCCGCACCGGACACGCTTTACATTCCCTTTCAGTCATTGAAGGAAGCGCCAGATTGAACGCCACCGACACCACGACAAACCCGCTGCTGCTGCAGGGCAGGTTGCCCGCGTTCAGCAGCATCGACCCGTCTCACGTCGAACCCGCCATTCGCCAGGTGCTGGAGGAAAACCGCGCCGGCATTGCGGCGCTGCTTGACGCCGACACCTTCACCTGGGAATCACTGCTGGTACCGATGGAGCAGATGCACCACCGGCTCGACCGGGTGTGGTCGCCAGTGGGCCATCTCAACGCCGTGATGAACAACGACGAGCTGCGCAAGGCCTACAACGCCTGCCTGCCGCTGTTGAGCGATTACAGCACCGAGGTCGGACAAAACGAGGCGCTGTACAAAGCCTACGCCCAGGTAGCCGACACCGCCGGTGACGACCTGAACCCGGCTCAGGCCATGGTGCTGCGGCAGGCCCTGAGAGACTTCAAGCTGGCCGGCGTTGCGCTCGACGGCGAAGCGAAGCAGCGCTACGGCGACATCATGAGCAAACTCAGCGCACTGCAGGCGAAGTTCGAAGAGAACCTGCTGGACTGCGCCAATGCGTGGTCCTTTCACGTTACCGACGAGGCCCGGCTGAGCGGCCTGCCTGACAACGCGCTGGCCCGCGCCCGCGACGAAGCGGAGCGTCGGGAACTCGACGGCTGGGTCTTCACGCTGGACTTCCCCGCCTACCAGGCCGTGATCACGAGAGCCGACGACCGCGCGCTGCGGGAGGAGTTTTACACCGCGTGGGTAACACGCGCCTCCGACCAGGGCCCGCACGACACCAGATTCGACAACGCCGGGACCATGCGGTCGATACTCCAGCTGCGTGCCGAGGTGGCCTCGCTGCTGGGCTTTGACAGCTACGTGGACTACTCGCTCGCCACAAAGATGGCGCGCAACCCTGCCGAGGTCAGCGATTTTCTGAACGACCTGGCGGCGCGCAGCGTGCCGGCGGCAAAGGCAGAGTTTGAAGACCTCGAAGCCTGGTCCGGGCAATCCCTTGAAGCCTGGGACATTGCCTACTACGCCGAGAAGCTGCGCCAGGAGCGGCTCGGCATTTCGCAGGAAGAGCTGCGTCCGTGGTTCCCCGTGGACAAGGCCATGTCGGGGCTGTTTGCCGTGGCCGAGCGCCTGTTCGGCATCAGCATTACCGAGCAGACCGACGTAGACCTGTGGCACAAGGACGCGCGCTTCTACCGCATCACGGACAAGGACGGCCAGCTGCTCGGGCAGTTCTACACGGACCTGTATGCCCGGCGGCACAAGCGGGGCGGCGCGTGGATGGACGAGTGCGTCGGCCGCATGCAACTCGATAATTCCATGGGTGACTCCCTGGGTGAACCATTGGTGCACCCGGTGGCCTACCTGGTGTGCAACTTCATGCCGCCGGGCAAGGACAAGCCGGGGCTGCTCACGCACGACGAAGTGGTGACGCTGTTCCACGAGTTTGGTCACACACTGCATCACCTCCTGACGCGGGTGGACTACCCCAGCGTCAGCGGCATCAACGGCGTGCCGTGGGACGCCGTCGAGCTGCCGAGCCAGTTCATGGAGAACTTTGCGTGGGAGCACGAGGTGCTGCCGCTGATCTCGGCGCACTTTGAAACCGGCAAGCCGCTGCCGGACGAAATGTTCGACCGGCTGCTGGGCACCCGCAAGTTTCATGCGGGCCTGCAGATGGTGCGCCAGCTCGAGTTCTCGCTGTTTGACCTCAATGTGCACGCCGACAGCCATCCTGACGGCGCAGCCGACGTGGGCGCCGTGCTTGCCGACGTTCGCGCCCGCGTATCGGTGCTGCCGACGCCGCCGTTCAACCGCTTTGCGAACGGCTTTTCGCACATCTTTGGCGGTGGCTACGCCGCCGGCTACTACAGCTACAAGTGGGCAGAGGTTTTGTCCGCGGACGCCTACTCGCTGTTCGAAGAGAACGGCGTGTTCGATGCGCCCTCCGGCAGCCGCTTTCTCGACGAGATCCTGTCGCGCGGAGGCACCCGCGACGCCATGGACGCGTTCGTCGCCTTCAGGGGCCGCGAACCGGACCTTGACGCACTGCTGAGGCACAGCGGCCTCGCCGCGCAGGCATGAAGGTCGCGACCTGGAATGTGAACTCGCTGCGGGTGCGGCTCGAGCAGGTCGTTGAATGGACCGGGTCCGCCGCGCCCGACATCGTCGGGTTGCAGGAAACCAAGCTGACCGATGACGCCTTCCCTGAAGAGGCCCTGAAGGAGGCCGGTTACCACAGCGTGTTTTCGGGGCAGAAGACCTACAACGGGGTCGCGCTGCTCGCTCGCTCCGAAACGCTGGACCCGCCCACCGACGTCGTTACCGACCTGCCCGGTCTCGATGACCCTCAGCGCCGCGTCATGGTTGCAACCTGCGGCGACGTGCGCGTGGCCAATCTGTACGTGCCGAACGGCAATGCGGTGGGGTCCGACAAGTACGAATACAAACTTGGATGGCTCGCCGCCCTTCGTGATTTCCTCGAAGCTGAGCTCGAGAAACACCCGAAGCTGGTGGTAATGGGCGACTTCAACATCGCCCCGGACGACCGCGACGTGCATGATCCGGTGGAATGGGAAGGCGCCATCCTGTGCAGCGAACCGGAGCGCAACGCGCTCGGCGCGATCACTGCCCTCGGCCTGAGCGACGCGTACCGGCAATTCGATCAGCCCGAGAAGAGTTTCAGCTGGTGGGACTACCGGGCGGCCGGCTTTCGCCGCAACCGCGGCCTGCGCATTGACCTCGTACTCGTCAGCGACGCCCTGCGCGATGCACTAACCGAGTGCCGCATCGACGTGGAACCTCGTACATGGGAACGCCCGTCGGACCACACCCCGGTCGTTGCGAGCTTTGCAGACGATGCGTAATTCACGGTTGACATAAGGCTGTAAATACAGCTGCAAATTCGCGTTTTTCATCGAATACGCCTACTATCTTTTGCCAGCCCGCAATCTTTTTACGCCAATGCTGATGTCAAACCGTCGCAGCGAATTCGACGTGACCGGCGAAATTCAGGTGAGCGTTCCTGAAGCCGTCTGGAGCGCCGTCGCCGACATCGTGACCGAAATGTTTCCCGATGCTGACTTCAGCCACATCGGCGAGGCGTTCGACGACTTCCACAAGCTCTTCAGCGGCCGTTTCCCCGGTTACCGCGGCTGCGACACCGTTTACCACGACATGCAGCATACGCTAGACATGACGCTGGCCATGGCGCGTCTCATGGGCGGCTACCATCGCAGCGGCGATGACCCGCAGCTGGACGCCCGCACCGTTGGCATCGGCATCATCGCCGCGCTGTTTCATGACAGCGGCTACATCCTGCGAACCGACGAGGTCGAGCGCAAGAACGGTGCGGAGTACACGCAGTCGCACGTGTCCCGCAGCGCGGAGTTCCTGCACGACTACCTGACGGGTCGCGGCGCCGAAGAAGACGCTCGCCTGGCTGTGGAAATCGTGCATTACACGGGCTACGAGAAGTCCATCAGTGAGATCGGCCTCAACGATCCGCGGCACGCGCTGCTCGGCAAACTGCTGGGCACGGCTGACCTGATGGCGCAGATGGCAGACCGCTGCTACCTGGAGAAATGCCGCGACCGGCTGTACAACGAGTTCGTGCTTGGCGGTCTTGCCATGGAGGACAACACGGACGGCAGCAGGAAACTGAAGTACACCTCCGGCATCGACCTGCTGGAGAAGACTCCGGACTTCATCGCCGACACCACCGACCGGCGGCTTAACGGCGACTTCGAGCACAGCTACCGCTACTTCGAGTACTGGTTCGACGGCTTCAATCCGTACTGGGCATCGATGCAGCAAAACCTGGAGTACCTGCAGAAAATTCTGCGGGGCGAGGTGCCGCCGTTGCTCCGCCGGACACCGCCGTGCTTTACCTCCAACGAAGAGTCCCTGGACGACACGCAGACGCTCGTTGCGCTGAAGCTCAAGGAATTCGACGACGAAGCAGGGTAAACACCCGCGCCGCACGCGCGCGGCGCACAGGCCAATGTTTGCGCAATCGGTGAGCCATGCGGACCAGCATTGAGTTCGACAGCGTCACCCGTTCCTTCGGCGCCAACCGGGTCCTCGACAATATTTCGCTGGCGCTGCCGGCACAGCAAACTACCGCGGTAGTTGGCGCAAGCGGCAGCGGCAAGAGCACCCTCCTGCGCCACATCAACGCGATGGAGCGGCCGGACAGCGGCACCGTGCGCGTCTTCGGTGAGCCTGTGCCGGACGCCTCGCTGACTGCGTTTCGCCGGCGCATCGGCTACGCGGTGCAGGCGGTCGGTCTATTTCCTCACCTGACCGCCGCCCGCAACGTTACGCTGCTCGCGGAGCTGGACGGGTGGACGCAGGAGGAGATCGCCGCTCGCCTCGACAGCCTGATGCGCCTGATGGAGTTACCGGCGGACCTGCGCCACCGGTATCCCCACCAGCTCTCCGGTGGTCAGCAGCAGCGCGTGGGCCTGTGCCGCGCCATGATGCTCAAACCCGAGCTGCTGCTTCTCGACGAACCGTTCTCCGGCGTTGACCCGATCACCCGCGGCGACATTCACCGGGAGTTCGAACGGCTGCAGAGCGCCGAGCCGGTGTCGGTGGTGCTCGTAACGCATGACATGCGCGAGGCGAGGCGACTGTCGCAGTACCTCGTGGTGCTGCGCGACGGCGCCGTGCTGCACGCAGGCCCCACGGCCGAGGCGCTCGCCAATCCCGAACATCCCTACGTTGCCCGCCTTGTCGAGGAGCAGCTCGCATGAGCCGCCTTGCTGCAGCGCTTGCGGTGTTTTTTGCTGCAGCCTTCGCCTTACTTGCGATGCACGCTACGCCGGTCGTCGCACAATCATCGACGCCGCTGGTTATCGGCAGCAAGACGTTTCCTGAAAGCTATCTGCTCGCCGAACTCATGGCACAAACGCTTGAGCAGCAGGGCATAGCGGTAAAACGGCAGTTCGGTTTCGGCGGCACCCTCGTGTGCTACGAGGCGCTGAGGCGCGACGAGATCCAGTTGTATCCCGAGTACACCGGGACAATCGTCAATACGATTCTCTCCGGCGACGGTACGACCGTCACTGAGTCGGGCGCAACCAGCGTGCCCGACCTGGCCGCGCTGAATGCACAGCTGGATGCCCTCGGACTTCTGGCCTTGCCAGCCTTTGGTTTCGACAACACCTACGCGCTCGCGATGGACGCTGCCACCGCCGCGCGGCTGGGCATCGGGAACATCTCCGACCTTCGCGCCCACGGCGGCTTGCGCATCGGGCTGAGCCATGAATTTCGCAATCGCCAGGACGGGTGGCCGGGCCTGGCAGCGGCGTATGACCTGCCACAGCTGACCTCCGGCATCGATCACGGCCTTGCGTACCAGGCGATCGCCGAGGACGAGCTCGATGTAACCGACGCCTACAGCACAGACGGCGACATCGAGCGCTTCGACCTTGTCATTCTCGACGACGACCGGGACTTCTTTCCCGGCTACCTCGGCGTGCCGCTTGCAAGCGCCGAGCTTCCCGAGAACGCGAGGACCGCGCTGGCGGCGCTCGGCGGGCTCATCGACGATGCGACCATGC
>JBCAXP010000226.1:0-7933 GCA_038533995.1 Pseudomonadota bacterium | reverse complement strand
AGCAGCGCTTTGCGTCCCTTCAGATCCACCAGCCCGACCATTGCGCGGCCAATGCCCAGCGCCCGGTCGTGCATGCCGTAAACAAAGTCCCGCGTGTGTTTCGGGTCGTCCCCGAGATAGGTTTCCGGCGCCATTGGCGGGCGCTCGTCGCGCAACGCCTTTTCCAGCTCGCCCCACGTGTTGTAGAGGTTGTCGCTGTACGCCACCGCGTTGCCCATGAAGCCAGGCTGGCCCGGCACCAGGTAGGTGGCGCTCAGCGCGCTGTTGGCGAACCGCTGTTTGTCGTCGCACTCCAACAGCCCAAGCGCAACGCACGCGTTCAGCAGGAGCGTCGTTGCGCGCTCGCCGGTGTTGAGCTTCGCAGCGATTTCAGCGGCCGCGAGCGGCGCCTCGCTCAGCAAGGCAAACACGCCGATGCGATTGGCACACAAAAAAACCTGGCTGTCCCAGTATGCCGTCGACAGCGCCATCAAGGGTGCGGGACTCGGCATCGGCGCGCCTTTATTGCTCATGCCTGCGCCACCCGGTCCAGGTCGCACTCGAGCTGCATGTACGCGCTGCGGTGGCTCATGAAGCCGTCCCAGATGGTGAGCCCCTCGCGCTCACGAATCTCGCGATACGACGTGTTGAGCGTTTCGAAGAACTGCCGCAGCCGGCTAAAGTAGTCCGGGTGATCGCGGCCGGCCACCGGCCAGTAAAGCGAATAGATCGGCATGATGCCCCGGCTGCAAAGGTCGGCCGCGCCGGCTACGGCCAGGTCGGACGCCTGCTGCCAGTCCAGGCCGTGCTCAGGTTCCAGTTCGATCCCGGCAACCATCGCAGAATACACGCGGCCACGGCCCCACAACGACACCGCTTTTTCCAGCGAGGCGATCCAGCGGTCATAACCGACGAAGCGGTTCTTGCCGGGACACACTTTTTCGAACAGCGCTTCAGACCATACTTCGAGGTTGAAACATACACCGTCGACCAGGCCTTCGCCGTGCAGCGTCTCCATCACATCGTCGGGCAACGCACCCGAACCACACATCACGGGAATGCCGGTGTCGTTTGCGTCCTTCACCGCGCGCGCAAGCAGGACAAAGCGCCGGCCTTCTTCAGCCCAGTCGGTTAGCGAACCGCCCACCAGGTAGATGTGACGCACCGGCATTTCGCTCACCGCGGCCTTCAGCGTCTCGGCGAGTCGCGCGAGCGTGAGCTCTGGTATGGGCACCTGGCCGGCCTTCTGGCCGAGGTGCGCGGTGCGCTGGTCCGGCGCGCCGTAGGAACAAAAGGTGCACCGCATAGACTTGCCGTCGTGCTTGTGCAGAAAGTACTCGCAGCCGGGCGCAACGTTCACAACGAGCATGTCGCCGTGCAGGCTCACGCCCGCATGGGCCATCGGAAAGCCGTCGCTCGTCTCGCGGCCCATCCACTCAGGCAGCGGCTCGAAGTTGATGGGCAGGCGATAGCTGCCGTCGTCATGTACGAGTTCGTAGCCTGCCTCGGCATCGCCCTGCACCGTCCACGGTGCGTCGGCGGCGCCCTTCACCCGGATGAGCGTGCCGTCGGGCGTTGTCATCAAGTAGGGGATGTTGGCCTTGCCGGTGCCGGTGGGGTCGTGCTCGCCAGGCGCGAAGCGGTACGGGTAGAAATTTGGAAAGGCATGCTCAGCAGCTTTGCCCAGCGCTTCGCTGTAGCGAATGCCCTGGAACATGACGTCTACTTTGAGACGTACGGAGCCGGCAATCCCTGTCGGATAGATTTCTGTGGTCGACGTCATAGTCTGCGCTCCTGAGTTTGCGCTATGTTTAGGCTTAAGTCACGTTAACAAAGCACCGTAACCATGCATGGCCGCACACGATTTGCCTTAGTAATTATACTAGCTCTGCTGGTGCCGATCGTGCCTTTTGCCATAACTGGCGAATTGCCCGGTGAGTACTGGCTGCAGGCCTATGGCACCAGCTCACTCGTGTTCGGAGCCGTGGGTTCAGTACTCCTGATGAGCGACATTCTGTTGCCCGTACCCAGCAGCATCATCGGCACGCTGCTCGGCGCCAGGCTCGGCGCCGCGGCGGGTTTCGCGTGGACGTTTGCCGGACTCATGGCGGGCAACCTGGTGGGCTACGCTGCAGGCCGCCTGGTGCTGCCGTCCATCGAGGAAAACGTGCAAAAAGCACCGGGCGCACTCCTGCTCTTTTTGAGCCGGCCGGTGCCCGTGCTGGCCGAAAGCCTGTGCCTCGCCGCCGGTGCCGGACGCTTGCGGTTCACTACGGTGCTTGCTGCCTGTGCCGCCGGTAATGCAATGTACGCCGCCATGCTCGTGGGGGCCGGCGCGGCGCTGCTGCCGCAGGGCTTCACGATGGGGTGGCTTGCCGTCGCTATGCTACTGCCGGCTGCGGCCTGGCTTGCGTGGCAGCGCTTCGCGCCATCGAGCTAGGGTGCGTCTGCGCGGCCTTGGCCCTTTTGCAGCCACTGCACGTTTAGACCGGGTTCAAGCTGCCAGCTCTCGGCGCTGCCGTCAGGCCACTCCACGCGCGCAGCCACCGACGACGCACTGCCAACGGCAAACACCAGCCGCGAATCGCTTGCGCTCAAATAGCTGCCGTCACGATGTACGTGTTGGCGCTGCAGCGGCATACCCGGCGCAGCTACCGTCACCGCCGCGTGATCGACGACGCGCCCCTGCGAATCCACCGGCAACAGGATTAGCCGCTTCGATCGCACCGGGGACGTATTCAGCAGCAGGTTTACCGGCCCTGAATTGTTGACCACCAGCACGTCATGGTCGCCATCGTTGTCCACGTCACCGAACGCGGCACCGCGCCCCGTGCGAAGGCCCGTCTCGAGTGCCAGCGCTGTGTATTGGTCTCTGGCGTTGAGAAATAGCTGGTCGACCTGCTCATACGGAAAGTCCGATAGCCCGAGGCGATCCGCCTGGGCGAGCACACCGCCATTGGCAACGAACAGGTCTGGGCGACCATCGCCATTGGCATCGAGCGCTCCTGTACCCCAACCGGTGTAGCCAGTACTCGACGCCGCCAGGCCGAGCCGCGCCGTGGCATCCGTGAAGCGCCCCTGCCCGTCGTTCTCGTAATACGTATTCGTTTCCGGATCGAAGTGGGTCACAAACAGGTCGAGGTCGCCGTCCGCGTCGCGGTCCAGTATCGCGACTCCCATGCTCGCTTCGGCGAGGCCGCTGGCGTTGAGGGCCGCGCCGCGCTCGAGGCCCTCGTCCTCGAAACTGCCGTCGCCGCGATTGATCCACAGCCGGTTCGGCTCGCGATCGTTCGCAACGTAAAAGTCCGGCCAGCCGTCGGCATTCAGGTCTGCGCAGACAACCCCCAACGCGGGACGCGTCGTCAGTGCGACGCCGGCTTCGCGGCTGGCGTCGACGAAACGAGGCTCCGCACTGGTGCCGTCGTTCCGCCACAGGCGATCGGCGGCGAAATCGAAGGCAGCGGGCGAACAGTAATCCTGACGGCCGGTTGAGTGCCGGCACTCGGGCTCTTCGTCCTCTGGCAATTCGAGATACGCGGCGACGTACAGGTCGACATCGCCGTCGCGGTCGTAATCACAGAAGCTCGCGCTCGTGCTCCAGCCATTGCCAGCCATGCCCCAGTTGCCTGGCGCCGCGGTGAAGCGACCGCTGTCATTGCGGTAGAAGCGGTCTTCGCCCACGTTGGTAACCAGCAGGTCCGGATCGCCGTCAGCGTCGACGTCCGCCACGGCTACGCCTATGCCGTAGCCCTCGTCGGCCGCGTTGCCCGCCAGTCGCTCGAAGCGCAGTTCGCCATCCTCCACGAGGCGGTTCAAAAACAGCGCGTTCCCCGGTGGCGCCCCATCGCCGGCCTGCCCCTGCACGAGGTAGACGTCGAGGTCGCCGTCGCCGTCAAAGTCGAGCAGCGCTGCGCCGCCGCCAATGATCTCGCGAACGCGGAAGGCGCCGGTTCCCCCGTTGGCATAAGCAAACGCGAGGGCCGTGTCGCTGGCAACGTCTTCCAGCAGCGGCCCATCCGCCTTGTTGCCACTGCACGCCGCAAGCGCAGTACACAGTAGCAACGCCAGTGCAGAATGCTTCACTTCTCGATCGCCAGCAGCGCTTCGATATCCAGGCGCAGCATCTCGCTGGTCTCGTGATCGCGCGACGTCTTGCTGAGTACAAGACCACGTCTGGCCATTGCCAGCGCTCCCGGCACGTCACCTGCTGCCCGCAGTTGCGCCGCTCGCAGACGCCACTGCCAGCCGTGCAGCGCGTCTTCGTCGGTCACAACGCTGCCAAGTAGCGGGTCTTCGAATTGATCAAGCAGGACCAGCCGCCGGGCCAGCAAAGCAGCGGCAACCGGGTGCGCCGGAACTCGCGCCAGCACGGCGCGGTACTCTTCCACGGCAATGGCGTCGCGACCCAGCCGCTCGTTGGCCTGACCAAGCTGCACGCGCGCCTCGTCAAAGTCCGGCGCGGTGGCGAGGCAACGCTCGAACGCAATAAGAGCCTGGTGGTTACGATTCGCCAGCAGCGCAATGTTTCCGGCGGCAAAGTGCAGCGAAGGATCGTCGGGCAGGTAGCGAAGGGCCTGTGCGTAGTCATCGGCGGCGGCGTCGAAATTAAGCAGGCGGCCGTGCACAGCCATCAGGTTGGCGTGCACCGACCCATCCTGTGGGCGCTCGGCCCGCTGCGCTTCGAGCTCTGTTACCGCGCGATGCAGGCGTTCGTTGCCAGCCGGCACGGCGTGACTCAAGTCGAGTGCCCGAACGGCAGCGGGCAATTCGTCGTCGACATCCAGTCGTGCGTCCTGGTGGCGCCGGTGCAGGTCCAGTTGCCTGTCGATGTCTGCCTCGCTCGCGCCAGTACCGCGCAACGCGGTCGCCAGCGCATAGTGCAGCGCGCCGAAATTGCCGGCACGTTCAATGCCGGTACTGAGCACATCAACCGCGTTTTCCGTGTCACCGCGATCAATCAACTGCTGGCCAAGCGCGAGATACGCACGCCCCTCGCCTGGCGACACACGAAGTACGCCCTCGAGCAATGCCACCGGGTCCGGCGTGCTTGCACTCAGCGCCAGCTGGAGCGCCGGCGCCGGATTATCGGGGTCGAGCGTGACCGCGTGCGCCAGCGAATCGAGCGCCGCGGCTTCCTCCCCCAGGCGCCGAAGCAGCAGCCCGTGATACCAGGGGAGCGTGGCGTTGTCCGGACTGAGCGCTCGGGCGCGCTGGTACATCACGTCGGCTTCGGGGAACTGGGCGTAGGCGTGAAGCACCATGGCAAGGTGTGCATTCGCCGCTCCCTCGTCGGGACTCGCCTCGACCGCGTCAAGCGCTTCGCGCCACTGCGCAGCCACGGGTTCGGCCAGTCCATCGAACGAGAGCGGCGGCACCGGCGGCAAGGCCGGCGAGCAGGCCGCGAGAAACAAAGCGCACAGCGCGGTCAGTACCGTCAAGCGATTCGGCAACAACTCTCTCGCGGAAAAAGGCTATTCAGGATAAATGTAAACCGACTCCGGGCCGCTGCCAGCATCGAACTCGAGGCTCACGGTCCGGCCCAGTTGCAGGTACTCTACCATCGACTTCAGTGCAGGGCGCACTGGCATCGACGCGTCATGGTTCACGCCGGTTATCGTGGCGCCGGGTGGCAACCGGAACAACGCGGTGGCTCCGCGCTGCAGCTCGCTATCGTCGCTTGCAATGTTCAACAGCTGTTGCAGCCGCTGCACCGCGTAGCGGCCGGCCACCGGCTGGGTGGTTTTCGCGCCAGCCGTTGCTGGTGCGGAACCGTTCGCGACGAGCGCGTGCGCCGCGCCGCGCAGCTCGAGCTTAAGCTCTCGTCCACCGAGTTCGAGCGTTACGTGATCATCGCTAATGGCGGCGACGCGTGCATCTGCTACTTCGTCACCAGGTCGGAAGAGCGCCTGCTCGCCGATGGACGATTCCATGATTGCAACACCGCCACCGGCGCCCTGCAGGATGCCGGCGACGCGCCAGGTTTCCGGCTCGGCGGCGGCAGCAGAAAGCGTCAACAGGCTCATCAGCGCCAGCGCTGCGCGCGCAAGCCCCGTCACTGCACCAGTTGCGAGTCTCTGCCTCATACGATTATGCAAACACAAAAATGCCCCGGCCGCACAGTGCGGCCGGGGCCTCGCTATCCATCATGCTTCGCAGCCGTCAGGCAGTGCTACCGCCGCGGCAGTGTGCGATTGCCGATGCTGGCCTGCGCAGCGACGCTGCCTCCGCAGCCTTCGACACCGTTCACCGCAACGCGATACCAGTAGTTCGCAGCGAGCGGCGGCGCGATCTTGTCGAAGTACGTGGCCCGCGTAGTAACGTGACCGGCCTTCAGCAGCTGGAACCCGGTGTTCGGGCCTTCGGTGCTGCGGAAAACATCGTAGCTCGTCGCATCGTCCACAGGCGGCCACACCAGGTTGACGGCAGCGCCATTGGTGTCGGCCTTGCCGCGCGCGAAGAAGTTCTGGAGACAGCCACACTCCACGACGTTGAGCGTCGTGAAATCGCGACCCGTAAGGTCCGGCTGACCCGACGTCGGGAAAGCAGCCGCGGTGTTGTCCGTGACCTGCAGGCCAATGAGTCCACTGAACGGATCGTTCGTGACGTACACCACCGTTTCGCCAGTGGCCTCGTCGAAGTCAAACGGGCTGACGCCGTCGAGCTCCCAGTCCCAGGCGGTGATGGTATCGAACGGTGGATCGCCGGTTTCGCTCAGGCCCTCGTCGATATCGAACGAGCCGCTGCCGTCGAGGTTGAGGTCTTCACCGGTGCACACGAGGTACGGACCACCAGCGTCGGCTGTGGGCGGATGCGGCGGAATGGTAATTTCCACTTCCACGATCGCCTGCGCGGTGAGCGGCACGTCGTTGTCATCCGTTACCGTCAACGTTACCGGGTATACGCAAGGCAGGTTCGGGCACGGGAATGCGTTGACTACGACCGGGCCACTGGCATCAGTAACGCCGTCCTCGTCGAAGTCCCAGTCCCACTGCACGATGCTGCGGTCCGGGTCGTCGTGGAAGCTGGCCGTGCCGTCAAACTCGATTGGCGTACCGGACGCGGCCGGGTTGGGCGTAGCGGTTGCCACGGCGGTCGGACCTGGCTGGAACAGCGTGCGGGTCAAAATTTGCGTAGCCCATGGCGTGTTGTGGTCGTCCTGGTTGCTGCCGTGTGAGTTACCCGGGCGATCGGTGAAGCCACCGATGTTGACGCCCGTGGTGACCTGGTAGTCGACCACCACCCGCGCCATGCCAACGGACGGGTCGTTGTACCAGTCAAGCGGCGCAACGCCGCCAGCGCATGACGGGCTCGGACCACAGCCAACCGAGTCGTTCGCGCCGATAACCACAACCGGGCCGGGCTTCGCGGTGCGCAGCGCCTTGGCCAGGTTGAACATGGCGTAGTAGTAGTTCTTCAGGTTGTTGCCGGAAGCCGCGTCGTTGTAGTGCCGGCGGAAGAAGTTCTCCGAGCGAATCCAGCGCTCGTCCGGCGTGGCCGACGACGTTGACAGGATGCCGTCCATCGACATCTGGATCATGCCGGCGCCCGTGGTTGAGTACGGACCCCAGATTTCGCTGGAGCTCTGGTAGCCGATGATGCCGTCACGGTCCGACGTATCGCTTTCGTTGTCAGTGGCCTCAAGCGCGATCTCGTTGCGGTCCTTGACCCACTGCGGCACGGTCGAGCCGAAAACGTCCTCGGCGGCCGCAATGCCGATCGCGACCCAGCCGGCCGTGGAGTTGTCCGTGGACTGACCGCTGTTGTTGCTCGGGTTGTAGATCCAGCCGCCAATTTCTGCGCCAGAGTCGTTCTGCGACCACGCGTAGTAGTCGACCATGTCCTGCACGATGTCGCCGTAGGTGCGGCCGATGATGCCGGCCGGACCCGTTGTCGCGACGGCGCCGGGGGTACCCGAGGCGATAACGGCATCCATGAACATGCCGCTCTGGTAGTT
>JBCAXP010000225.1:0-7951 GCA_038533995.1 Pseudomonadota bacterium | reverse complement strand
CCTGGGGCTCGGCCCGTGCCGCCGCGACCCATTCCTGCAGCCACGGGTGCTGCCGAATTGCCTCGACGTAGGCCATCGCCTCGTCGCGTAGCGGCGGCCGGTAGGTGAGAAAACGCATCGCGACCGGGGCGAAAAACGCGTCAGCGGCCGAGAATTCGCCAAACAGGAAGTCGCCGCGGCGCTCCACATGCGCCCGGCAGTCGTGCCAGATGCGGCAGATGTCTTCGATGTCGGCCCGCAGCGCATCGGTCATCGGCACCTTGCGGCCCCGGGCGCGGCAGTTCATCGGCATTTCGTTTCTCAGCGCGGTGAAGCCGCCGTGCATCTCGGCACTGACACAGCGCGCGAGGATGCGTGACCGGTGCTCGGCAGGCCAGATGTTCGCGGTTGGCCGAAGTTCGGCGAGGTACTCGACGATTGCCATGCTGTCCCAGATGGACTCGCCCTCGTGCACCAGCACCGGCACCCGCCGGGCCGGCGAGTACTGAACGATGCGGCGCTCGAAATCCTCGGTGTCCAGGGACAGGCGTACGCAGTCGAACGGCAGGCCGCTGAGACGCATGGCAAGCCACGCGCGCAGTGACCACGACGAGTAATTGCGGTTGCCGATTATCAGTTGCGTGTTACTCATGACGGGGTAGTATTTCCGGCGCAGTCTCTATAATAGCCGGTGAAACGGTCCCAATGTCTATTGCCATCGTTCAGGTCAGGTTCAAGACCCCATGTCCATCAAAAATCTCCGCGACCAGCTGACCGGTATCGACCGGGAACTCATTGAACTGGTAGCACGCCGGCAGCAGGTAGTCAGCGAAATCGGCCGCACCAAGCGGTCAGGTAATCAGCCGACGCGGGATTTCAGCCGCGAGCGTGAAGTGCTGGAGCTGGCGCGCCGCAATGCAACCGAGCTGGGCGTGCCGGAGCACGTGGCCGAGACCCTGATGGGCGAGCTGATCCGCGCCTCGCTCACCCACCAGGAGCAGACCCGGGTAGTGGCCGAGGGCCAGGGCAGCGGCCAGCGCGCCCTGGTGATCGGCGGCGCCGGCAAGATGGGCCGCTGGTTCGGCAAGTTCCTGGGCTCGCAGGGCTTTGCCGTCGAAGTCGCTGACCCGGCCCCTGTCGCCGAATGCCAGCGCCACTACGCCGACTGGCGCCAGGCGGAGCTCGATCACGATCTTATCGTGGTGGCGACACCGCTCGGCATTACCGCCCACGTGCTGGCGGAGCTCGCGGAGTTAAAGCCGGACGGACTTATCCTGGACATCGGTTCGCTGAAGACGCCGCTGCGCGATTCGCTGAAGGCGGCCGCCGCCGCGGGTTGCAACATCACCTCGGTGCACCCGATGTTCGGGCCGGACACAGAGCTCTTGTCTGGCCGGCACGTCATCTTCATCGATTGCGGCTGCCCCGAAGCCACCCGCAGCGCTCGGGCGCTGTTCGCCTCCACGATGGCCGAGCTGCTCGACATGGAGCTCGACGAGCACGACCGGCTCATTGCCTACGTGCTGGGCCTGTCGCACGTGCTCAACATTGCCTTTTTCACCGCGCTCACCGAGAGCCGCGAGACGGCCGAGAAGCTCGCACGCATGTCCAGTACCACGTTCGATGCCCAGCTTGAGGTGTCAGCGAAGGTGGCCGGCGAAAACCCGGCGCTGTACTTCGAGATCCAGGCGATGAACGATCACGGCGGCGAGCCGCTGCAGGCGCTCGAGCGTGCCGTTACGCGGTTGCGTCAGCTTGTCCAAGAGGGTGACGAGGGCAGCTTTGCCACCATGATGCTCGCCGGGCGTGATTACCTGCGGATGGTCGACAAGGATCGGTAGAGAAATTCTGTGGGAGCGGCTTTAGCCGCGATTTTGCACCACCACCAGATTTATCGCGGCTAAAGCCGCTCCCACGAGCAAGCTACTCTGACCTCATTTTCCCATCTTCATGGCGTAGCTGCTGAGAGTCCGGAGCACCCAGCGCGGGATGAAGCGCGTACCGGAGGTAAACGCCGCGTAGCCAAGGCCGGGCACCTTGATCGCGTCGCCGGCCATGCATGCGTCGTAGGCGTCGCGCGCCACGCGCTGTGGGTCAAGCACAATGGCATCGGGCACTTTCGTTTCCGCACCCGAGGTAGCCGACCCCTGGCGCAGCATGTTGGTTTCCGTGAAGCCGGGGCACACCGCCGTCACCGAAATGCCGCGGTAGCCGACCTCCACCGACAACGCTTCGCTGAAGCTCAGCACAAACGCCTTCGTGGCGGCATAAACGGCAAGCGACGGCACCGGCTGGAAGGCCGCGATCGATGCTACGTTGAGAATACGGCCGCGGTTGCGCTCGATCATCGGCCCGATGAAGCGGTGCGTCAGGGCGGTGAGTGCGCCGATGTTCACGCGCACCATGTTGTCGATGGCAGACGGGGACATCTTGCGGAACGAGCCGCCGGACAGCACGCCGGCGTTGTTCACGAGGATATCGATAGGCGTGTCGGCCATGGCCTCGAACAGCGCATCGGCCGCGCCGTCCACCGCAAGGTCTGCAGCGTGCACGGTGACGTTGACGTTGAAACGCGCGCGCAGCCGCTCGGCCAGCGCTTCCAGTTCCGGTTCGCGGCGCGCCACGAGCACCAGGTCGTGGCCGTGCTCGGCGAACACCATAGCGATCTGCTCGCCAATCCCCGCGGAGGCGCCGGTAACGAGCGCCGTTGAGTGCATTTTCATGCGCGAGATAATAAATCAGGCGCTCATAGCGCGCATGCTCTTTTGCATGTACACAGACAGCGGATCGTCCGGGTAGTCGCCAAACGGACCGCAGGTTTCATAGCCAGCAGACCGGTACAGCTTGATGGCTGCGTGCTGGTGAATGCCGGTTTCCAGTCGCACGATGGCCAGACCGGCCTCGCGCGCCGCGTGCTCAAGCTGTGCGAGCAATTGCTGCGCCACACCCCGCCCCCGGGCTCGCGGTGGAACATACATGCGCTTTAGCTCGCCGGCCGTGCCCGTCACCTTGAGGGCGCCGCAGCCAATGCAATCGTCGCCGTCGAACGCGCCCATCACGACCGCGTCTTCGTCGACCAAGCGCTCGATGGAATCAAGGTGATTGCTCTCCGGCGGGTACAGGGTCTGCTGGTAAGCATCCAGCTCGGCGGTGAGTTCGACAAACGCCGGCAGCGTCGGGCTGATGCGGCGAATCGTGATCGGCGACTTGCTCATGCTGCACCTGGCCCGGCGGCAGGTAACCGCAGCACGACTTCCAGGCCGCCGCCGCCAGCGTTGTGTGCAGAGACCTGTCCGCCGTGGCGCTTAATGCAGGCTGCGGCAATGGCCAGTCCCAGGCCTGTGCCGCCGCTGTCCCGATCGCGCGCCTCGGCGACACGATAAAAAGGCTCGAAGATGGCGGCCAGCTCGTCTTCGCCGACGCCAGGGCCATGATCGCGCACGCGAAGAATCACCTCGTTGCCGTCCGTCTCCAGTTGCACGGTGACCTCCGTGCTTTCCGGGGTGTACCGCATCGCATTGCGCACGACGTTCTCGACCGCGCTGCGCAACAGGTCGCCGTCGCCCTTGCACTTCACGGTGTCATCGCCCGCGCGCCGCGCGGTCTTGCCGGTGCCGTCAGCCTCGAAGTTTGCGTCTTGAAGCACGTCGTCGACAAGATCAGCGAGCGCAATCACATCGTTGGCCAGCGGCTGCCGCTTCTGGTCCAGGCTGGCAAGCCGCAGGACGTCGCCAATGAGCGCGTCGAGCCGTTCGGCTTCAAGCTCGATGCGCTCAAGTTCGGTGCTCGCCGCGTCACCCTTGCGCCGGGCCAGGCCGAGCGCCACCGTGATGCGCGCCAGCGGCGAACGCAGTTCGTGCGAAATGCTGCGCAATAGTTCCTGCTGCGACTTCAGCAGCGCCTCGAGCCGCGCCGCCATCGCGTCGAAGTCCCTGGCGAGCACGCCGATCTCGTCGCGACGTTTGCCAACCGACGCGCCGGCGCGCGCTGCCAGATTGCCACTCGCAATCTCCCGCGTCGCCGTTTGCAACCGCAGCACCGGTGACGACAGGTAACGCGCAAGCAGGTAGCTGGCCAGCGCCGCCACTGCGAGCGCCGTGGCCAGCACAACCCACCGCGCGTAGCTGATACCGAGAATGCCGAACGGCCCCAAGGGCAGGCGGTGCAGCGCCAGGCGAAACACCTCGCCGTCCGGCGCCTGCACCCTCGCGCCGGGGCCGGGCGGTCCGCGCCTGCGGCCCTCCTGTTCCATTCGGTGCCGGTGCTCGAAGTGCCGCATCATGCGCTTCGGCACCGGGCGGCCCAGCAGGTCCTTGCCGTCTTCGCCCACGGCCAGCAGCTGAAACGGTGGCGGCAGATCGTCGCTTTCCTTCAGCCACTCGGCGAGCGCCTCCTTGCCGTGGTTCTCCAGCACAAGCGCGGCGGTGATGAACACGGTCGGCGGCGACACGCCTTCGGACTCCTCGAAGCGGTCGACCGCGAAGTGAAACGTGACGAGCACAACGCTGATTATCATCACCGCCATCGTGCCGAGAAACGATAGGAAGATTTTCGAGAACAGGCTACGCATCGGAATCGCTGGACGATGCAAAGGACAAGAGATAACCCGCGCCGCGCACGTTGCGAATCGGCGTGCCGCCATCCGGCAACGGGCCGAGCTTCTTGCGCAGGTTGCTCACGTGCGTGTCGATGGCGCGGTCGAACGGCTCCAGGCGCCGCCCAAGCGCGCTCTCGGTGAGCGTGTCGCGCGACACGATTTTGCCGGCGTTGACCGCGAGGTTT
Source organism: Pseudomonadota bacterium (assembly GCA_038533995.1). Lineage (GTDB taxonomy): Bacteria > Pseudomonadota > Gammaproteobacteria > Steroidobacterales > JBCAXP01 > JBCAXP01. The sequence continues at coordinate 3,190 of JBCAXP010000225.1, read as the reverse complement.
TCCAGCACGCGAAATTCCGCGCCTGTCAGGGTGAGCGGCTTGTCGTGCAGCCGCGCGGCAAGCGACGCCGGCTCAAGCACGAGCGGACCGGCCTGCACGGTGTCGGGAGCTGCCGTGCTGCCACCGCTTCGCGGCGTTCGGCGAAGCACCGCGCGAATGCGGGCGATCAGTTCCCGCGTATTGAAGGGCTTGGCAAGATAATCGTCGGCACCGACTTCCAGGCCCACAATGCGGTCCACGTCTTCGCCGCGGGCGGTGAGCATGAGCACCGGCGTTTCAAAGTCCTCACGCAGGGCCTTGAGCACTTCCAGCCCGTTCATTCCCGGCAGCATGACGTCCAGCACGATGAGGTCAACGCCGCCCTGCCGCGCCCGTTCAAGGCCCTGGGCACCGTCATGCACCTGAGTAACTTCGAAGCCCTCGAGGCTTAAGTACTCTGCCAGCATGGTGCACAGCTCAACGTCATCGTCGATGAGGAGGACGCGCCGGTTCTCGCGCGATGTGTTCTGGGTATCAGTCATTGAATGATTAGGATGCCACATTGCGCGAGCGCCGGTTTGTAAGAAGCGTTAACGCTGTTCTTGGCACTTCTTTGCATAGACTTTTCCGTTGCTTGTCGGCGCTTTGCAGGCTTGAGGCCTAGACTGGAAACCGTCAATTCCAAGGAGGTTACTAGCATGAAACTGAAGACAGCATTTATTTCCGCCACCATTGTGGCCAGCGCCTTTCTTATCGGTAGCGTGGTGGTGGCCCACGAGTCCGGCAGCAAGGACGGTTTCCTGTCCGGCCACAGCGGCCATGGCGAGTTCCGCGGCGGTGGCCACGGCGGGCCAGCCATGCTGATGGGCAAACGCGTGTTGCGCCAGCTCGACCTGTCGCCTGAGCAGGAAGATGCCGCGATGGACATCTTCGAAAACGCCAAGCCGCAGATGCACGAGTTGCACACCGCCAAGCGCGACAGCATGCAGCGGCTGATGGCGATTACGCCGGACGATCCGTCCTACGCGGCGGTCGTTGACGAGGTGGCCCAGGCCAACGCGGAAGCCGCGGCGCGCGCCACGCGCCTGGCGACGCAGGTCCAGGCTGAAGTCTACGCGCTGCTGACCGATGCCCAGAAGGCGCAGGCGGCGGAGTTCAAGGCGGAGATGCTGGAGCGGATGGAAGAGCACCGGTCGCGGCGTGCGGAACGCTTCGGTCCCCCGGCCGACAGCCAGTAGCAGCGAGTAGTAGTGGGTGGCACAGGGACGTGCCCTTCTCGGCGTAGGAGCGGCATCCTTGCCGCGATATTACCGCGATGTCCCTTCGATCTTTCGCGGCAAGGATGCCGCTCCTACGGGGTGATCCGGGCTAGCTACGAAGACCGTTCAGGAAGCCTGCCGGGTCTTCGCCCCGCTCGAGCACCTCGACCAGCGCTGAACCCACCACCAGGCCCTCGGCGTGCGGTGCGAGCTCGGCCACCTGCTCCCGCGTGCGAATGCCGAACCCGGCGCACACGGGAAGGGGAGAGGCGTCCCGCACGCGCTTGAGGTAGCCGGCGATGCCTTCGTTCGCACCGCCGTCGCCACCGTCTTTGGCCCCACCGGTGATGCCTGTCACGGTGACAGCGTAGACAAAGCCGCCGCTCGCTTCGCACAGCGTCTTGAGCCGCGGCTCCGGCGTTACCGGCGTTACGAGCTGCACGAGGCCAAGGCCGTAAGCTTCGAGGGCGGTGCGCATCGGTGCGCTTTCTTCATAGGGCAGGTCCGGCACGATGAAGCCGCTAACCCCCGACTCGGCGGAGTCCTTCGCAAGCGTCTCGTAACCCAATGAGAGCATTGGATTCAGATAACCCATGAGCAGCAGCGGTGTGTCGCCAGTGTCGTTGGCTTTGAGCTCGTCGAGAATCCATCGCAGCGAAACACCGGCTTCGAGCGCGCCCTGGCTCGCGCGCTGAATGGTGACGCCGTCGGCCATCGGATCCGTGAACGGTACGCCAATTTCCACCACGTCGGCGGCCGAGGCCACCTGCCGCAGGTGGTCGATGAACTGGTCGCGATCCGGGTAGCCCGCGGTCAGAAAGGCGACGAGCGCCGGTCGGCCCGCGTCGTTGGCCGCGCGGATGGCGCGGCTGATCGACTCGGCGCCGCTCATGGCGCAGTGCTGCTGACGGCTGACAGGGTCGGCAGGTCCTTGTCGCCACGGCCGGAAAGGCACAGCAGAATGCGCTTGCCGGGATTCTCCTTCGCCCAGATGCGCGCGCCGGCAAACGCATGCGCCGTCTCCAGCGCCGGAAGAATGCCTTCCATTTCGCAGCATTCGTTGAGCGCGTCCAGCGCCTCTTCGTCGCTCGCGCTCACGTAGCGCGCCCGGCCGGTGACCTGCAGCAAAGCGTGCTCCGGCCCGACGCCCGGGTAGTCCAGGCCAGCAGATACGGAGTGGGTTTCCTGCACCTGGCCGTGATTGTCCTGCAGCAACATGGAGTAGCTGCCGTGCAGCACGCCCGGCTTGCCGCCGACCAGCGTCGCCGAGTGTTCGCCAAGGCCGGGACCACTGCCGCCGGCTTCCACGCCGAGCAGTTCGGTTTGAGTGTCGGGAATCAGCGGATGAAACAGGCCAATCGCATTGGAACCGCCGCCAACGCAGGCAATGGCCACATCGGCAAGGCCGCCGGCCTGCGCAAGCATTTGCTCCCGCGCTTCGCGGCCGATAACTGACTGCAGTTCGCACACCAGCTGCGGGTACGGGTGCGGGCCCACCGCCGAGCCAAGCAGGTAGTAAGTGTTGTTCGGATTCGACACCCAGTCGCGGAACGCCTCGTCGATCGCCGCGCGCAGGGTGGCGTCCCCACAGGTCACCGACACCACTTTGGTGCCGAGGCGGCGCATGCGATCGACGTTAGGCGCCTGGCGCTCGATATCCACCGCGCCCATGTACACGGTGCAGGGCAGTCCGAGGCGCGCGCAGGCCGCGGCCGACGCCACGCCGTGCTGGCCGGCGCCCGTTTCGGCGACGATGCGCTTCACGCCCAGGTGTTTTGCCAGCAGCGCCTGGCCCAGCGCATTGTTAATCTTGTGCGCACCCGTGTGCGCCAGGTCTTCTCGCTTCAGCCAGACCTCTGCACCCCACTTCTCGCTCAGGCGAGGCGCGGCCGTCAGCGGCGTCGGCCGGCCGGCCCACGTGTTGAGCTCGCGAGGAGCTGCATCGCGAGCTC
>JBCAXP010000224.1:0-7958 GCA_038533995.1 Pseudomonadota bacterium | reverse complement strand
GCCCTTTCAATCGCGAGTGAACCGAGCGCTGCCTGGGGCAAGATCGGCCACCGGGTTACCGGCGAGATCGCCATGCAGCACCTTTCGGAAGACGCGCGATTGAAAGGGCTATCGCAAGAAAAAGCGCGGCGATACCGTGGCTTCGCATGGGTAACTACTCCCGACTGAGCTGAAACGACTCTGAGAGACTGTACTTGTCTGCGGCGTGAGTCATCAGGACGAACGATATCGGTATGTTCCGTGACCAGGTGCGCCGCTGCAGTATCAGGCAGGGCGTGTCGGCAGGCATCTCCAGGCGCTCGCGCGTTGTTTCATCGGGCATACCGGCCCGCACGGTGTGCTCCACCTGCTGCAGCGGTACGTTGGCGAGCAGGTATTCCGTTGGCGTGTGCGCCGCTGGCTCAAGGTCGCCGTAACCCGGCGCGCCGGCCGGGTTGACGTAGCGGTCTTCGAGCTGGATCGGCGAACCGTTCTCGGTGTGCACCATGAGCGTGTGGAAGGCTGCATCACCAGGCTCCAGGCCCATCCACTCCGCAACCTCGGCCGGCGGCGGCACGCGCCTGTGCTCAATGACGTGATTGCCGTAGTCGTGCCCCCTCCCCCGTACATCGTCAGCGATGTTGGTCACCGCAACGAGGTGCCCGCTGGTCTGCGTGCCCGCGACAAACGTGCCGACGCCGGCCACACGCGTTACCAGGCCTTCGGCGGCCAGTTCCTTCAGGGCGCGATTGGCCGTCATGCGGGATACGTTGAGCGTGCGCACCAGTTCGTGCTCAGACGGCACCCGGCTGGCCGGCAGCAGCTCGCCAGAGTGAATCTTGTCGATAATGTGCATCTTCACCTGCTGATACAGCGGGGTGGCACCGGCACGGTCAGTCAATCGGAGCGCTCCTGTAGCATGGCGACGACCAGAAGTCGTAAACTCGCCACGTCATTATGCGGGAGCGCAAGCGAGGGACTCAATTATGGCCATGACCGAATCCACCATGATCGCCCTGGGCAGCACGCTGCCGGGCTTTTCCTTGCCTGACAGCCGCACCGGCGAAACCGTGACACTGGAAGACGTGCGCGGCGCGCGGGGCACCCTGGTGATGTTCATCTGCAACCACTGCCCGTTCGTCAAGCACCTGCTGCCGGAGCTTGCCCGCCTGGGGCGCGATTACGCTGACAGCAAGCTCGGCCTTGTCGCCATCAGTTCCAACGACGTGGTTTCACACCCGGCTGACCATCCCGACCGCATGGCGGAGCTGGCCGCCGAACTGGACCTGGCCTACCCCTACCTGTTCGACGAAAGCCAGGACGTCGCGCGGGCCTTTGAGGCGGCCTGCACCCCGGACTTTTTCCTGCTCGACGCCGACGACGCCTGCGTGTACCGGGGCCAATTCGACGACTCCCGCCCGGGCAACGGCAAGCCGGTAGACGGCGCCGACCTTCGCCTCGCCATGCAGTGCCTGCTGAATGACCGGCCGATGCCGCCGGTGCAGAAGCCCAGCGTGGGCTGCAATATCAAGTGGCGGAGCTGACTCCAGGGGTCCTGATGCATTGAATTTGCGCGAAATAATGAATCGGGGCACTAGCCTGTGCCTTGAAACAAAAAATGTGCCCCATATGGTAGGACTAGTCACGAGTCTGTGGTAGCATCTCGCGGCTAAATCAGGACCCTTTTTGGAAAAGCGACGCTTTTTCAGCAACTTCACGAAGTTACCGGCGATTACCCGCTGCAATTGAGGGCCGCGGGCGGCGGTATTTCTAGACCTAGGTAAGCGACATGACTGACCTGAGCACCTACCGGAACATTGGCATTTTCGCGCACGTGGATGCGGGCAAGACCACCACCACCGAGCGCATCCTGAAGCTGACCGGCAAGATTCACAAGATTGGCGAGGTGCATGACGGCGCCGCCACCACTGACTTCATGGACCAGGAGCAGGAGCGTGGTATCACCATTCAGTCTGCAGCCACCACCTGTGAGTGGGACGGCCACCAGCTGAACATCATCGACACCCCCGGGCACGTGGACTTCACCATCGAGGTGTACCGTTCGCTGAAAGTGCTGGACGGCGGCGTTGGTGTGTTCTGTGGTTCCGGCGGCGTTGAGCCCCAGTCCGAGACGAACTGGCGCTACGCCAACGAGTCCGAAGTCGCTCGCATCATCTTCGTGAACAAGCTCGACCGCCTGGGCGCCGACTTCTACCGCGTAGTGAAGCAGGTCGAAGACGTGCTGGCCGCGCGCCCGCTTGTCATGGTGCTGCCGATTGGCATCGAAGACGACTTCAAGGGCGTCGTGGATCTCCTCACCCGCAAGGCGTGGATCTGGGACGACTCCATGGACCCGACCAAGTACGAGATCACGGACGTGCCGGAAGACATGACCGACCTCGTCGAGGAATGGCGTGAGAAGCTCATCGAAACTGCCATCGAGCAGGACGATGACCTGATGGAGGCATACCTGGAAGGCGAAGAGCCGTCGATCGACGACCTGAAGCGCTGCATCCGCAAGGGCACCATTGCGCTCGACTTCTTCCCGACCTACACGGGCTCGGCGTTCAAGAACAAGGGCGTGCAGAACGTGCTGAACGCGGTTGTGGAGTTCCTGCCGAACCCGACCGAGGTGAAGCCGCAGCCTGAGATCGATCTCGAAGGTAACGAGACCGGCGGCGTTGCCACGGTGGACCCCGATGGCCCGCTGCGCGCACTGGCGTTCAAAATTATGGACGACCGGTTCGGCGCGCTCACGTTTACGCGTGTCTACTCTGGCCGCCTCAAGAAAGGTGACAGCGTGCTGAACACCTTTACCGGCAAGAACGAGCGCATCGGCCGCATCGTGGAGATGCATGCCGATTCGCGCGAAGAGCTTGACGAGGCCCAGGCCGGCGACATCGTCGCGCTGCTAGGCATGAAGAACACGCGTACCGGTCACACGCTGGCCGATCCGAAGAATCCGGCAACGCTGGAGCCGATGGTGTTCCCGGATCCGGTTATCTCCATCGCCATCGAGCCCCGCGACAAGGGCGGCAACGAGAAGCTGGGCGTGGCCATCAACAAGATGATCCAGGAAGATCCCTCGTTCCAGGTCGAAACCGACCAGGACTCGGGCGAAACCATCATCAAGGGCATGGGCGAGCTGCACCTCGACATCAAGGTGGACATTCTGCGCCGCACGTATGGCGTTGAAGTCAACGTTGGCAAGCCGCAGGTGGCCTACCGTGAGAGCATCACGCAGACCATCGAAGACAGCTACACCCACAAGAAGCAGACCGGTGGTTCCGGTCAGTTCGCCAAGATCGACTACACGGTCGAGCCCGGTGAAGTCGGCTCCGGTTACGAGTTTGAATCAACCGTTACCGGTGGCAACGTGCCTCGCGAGTACTGGACGGCCGTGGAAAAGGCATTCAAGGTTGCGATGGAAGACGGCATTCTCGCCGGCTTCCCGCTGCTGGACGTCAAGTTCACGCTTCGCGACGGTGGCTTCCACGCGGTTGACTCCTCGGCGGTGGCCTTTGAGCTTGCCACGCGCTCGGCCTTCCGGCAGACGATGCCGAAAGCGGGCCCGCAGCTGCTCGAGCCCATCATGATGGTGGACGTGTTCACGCCGGAAGATCACGTTGGTGACGTGATCGGTGACCTGAACCGTCGCCGCGGCATGATCAAGAGCCAGGAAGCGGGCGTCACCGGCGTTCGCATCAAGGCCGACTGCCCGCTGTCCGAGATGTTCGGCTACATCGGCGACCTGCGCACCATCACCTCTGGCCGCGGCCAGTTCTCGATGGAGTTCAGCCACTACGCACCGTGCCCGGCGAACGTTGCCGAAGCGGTGATCAAGGAAGTGCGGGATCGCGACAACGCGGCCTGATTACTGACTTGAGCTGTTGAGAAAGCCCGCGAGGTTTCGGCCTCGCGGGCTTTTTTTGCCTTGCAGTTGTACTGCGTAGCGAGACAACTGGCGCGCTCGCGACACTCATTAGTCACCAATGCAGTTCTGGGTAACAAGCCCGGAATCTGAACTATGCCCTGTTACAGGGTTAGATACTCGTTTGTGACAAGGAGACGCCGATGCGCCCTACACTTCTCGTATTTCTAGTGACAGCAGCAATGCTTCCTGGCTGTGAAAAACCGCCTGCGCCAGTACTGTCAGACACAGCCCGTGCGGAACTTGAAACGGTTCAGGCACAGTTCCAGATTACGCTGCCGGATCCAGCGGACAAGGCGGCGATGGATGAAGCCCGCCATTCAACACGGGTCGCAAAAGTGAACCTCTGGAACTGGGTGGTACGCAACGAGGCCTCAGGTAGCATCTGGGGGTCAGATTGTGAAACTGAATGCTGGGCTGACTGGTTCCTGTGTGAAGCCAGCAGGCCGGAGACCATGAGCGCAAGCCTTTTGACACTGGCAACCAACCTCGAAAATCAGCGTGTTCCCAATGAACAGGAATTTCGCCCACTCGCCGCACCGGAGGAACCCGGAGCCGGGGCATCCGACGAAGACCTTTGGGGGCAGTTTTGTGACTGGCGGCACGACGTATGTTTGCGCTCGTGCAGAATAGTAAACGTATTGCGTTAGAAAACCGGACGCCGAGCCCGTGATCGTCCGACTTTTCGGCGCGCATACCGACTGTCGCCCACGACCGCTGTCTTCTGGCACTATGTGGTCATTCAAGGCCACCAGGCGGTCGCTGATTGATGTCACTCTGGTCCGAACTCCGACGCCGAAACGTGCTGCGCATGGCGGCGCTCTACCTGGTGGCAGCGTGGCTGATCCTGCAGGTGACGGAGGTTCTGACGGGTCTGCTCGCGGTTCCCGACTGGGTGGGTCCGGTGGTGCTCGCGACGCTGGCAATCGGCCTGCCGATCGCCCTGGTGCTCGCGTGGTTTTTCGAGATAACGGATTCCGGTATCACGCGCGACCCGGGCGCCGGCGGCCCGGATGCCGCCTTAAGCGGACGAAGGCTCGACTTCGTGATCATTGCGGTGCTCGTGGCCGCAATTCTTGTCTTTGCCGGCTTAACGTGGGGACCGGATCGTCCGGTCGAAAAATCCATCGCGGTGCTTGCGTTCAACAACATGAGCGACGATCCCGCGCAGGACTACTTCTCGGACGGAATCGCCGAAGAAATTCTCGGTACGCTCGCGAAACTCCCGGAGCTTCGCGTTATCTCCCGCTCATCGTCTTTCTCCTTCAAGGGCACCAACCTCGACGTACCGTCGATCGCGAGCCAGCTCAACGTGGCGCACATTCTGGAAGGTTCGGTTCGCAAGTCCGGCAACCAGGTTCGCATCTCGGTGCAGCTCATCGAAGCGTCCACCGACACGCAGCTCTGGTCCGAGACCTATGAACGCGAGCTGACGGCCGCCAACGTCTTCTCCATTCAGGCGCAGATCGCCAGCAACATCGCCGAAGCGATGAACGCCGTACTGACCGATGACGGCGAAACCGGGGATCATCGCCCGCCGACCCGGAGTCTGCAGGCGCTCGAGGCCTATCTTCTCGGCAAGCAACGAATGGCTCTGCGCTCCCGCCAGGCCCTGACCGAGGCACTGGTGTATTTCGAGACGGCTATTGCAGAGGATCCCGAGTACGCGTCTGCGTATCTCGGCCTGGCCGACGCGAACATGCTATTGAACTACGGCGGCCACGTGCCGCTTGACGAAGCGGTGAGTAAGGCAAGGCCTGCAATCGAGAAGGCCATTGATCTCGACGCTCGCTTCGGCGCCGCCTATGCCTCGCTGGGACTGATGCGCAGCTTGCAAGGCGACGTGCCAGGCGCTGAGTCCGCACTGACGCGCGCCATCGCCCTGGACCCAAATGACGCCAAGGCATACCACTGGCGCGGCGATATCCTGATCTACGGTCGCGGCGATCCGGCCGCAGCCATTCCGTTATTGCAAAAAGCCCGGCAGCTGGACCCGCTCTCGCCCGTAATCGTCCTCACACTCGGCGAGGCCTACAGCGCGGCCGGACAGCTTGCGGAAGGACTGCGCCTGTACCGCAAAACGCTCGAAATCGATCCCGACTACCTTATCGCCTTCAACCATCTCGGCACCGCCTACTTGTCGCTAGGCGATCTCGATAAGGCAGCATTTTGGCTGGAAGAAGGCGCGCGGCGGGCACCGGATGAACTACGGGCGAACTCCGGCCGAGCCTTCCTTTACCGGGCACGGAACGAGGAAGATCGAGCCGTTGCCTTGGCCTATGAGCTACAGCGGATGGTGTCTGGCAACAACGCAACGCTCGTCACCCTGGTTAGCTTCGGCCGTGACAGGGAAGCCATCGAGCTGGCGGAATCAGACTGGCCGGAGCTCGCGTGCAAGGACGAACCAACCGTGCGCGCAAGCAATGTGTTCCAGGCAATGAACCTGTCACTGGCTTACGAGCGCGTCGGCGAAGCACACTGCGCCGAGACCCTGCTGACGGCAATATTGGGAATACTGGAGGGTCGGGCCGGCAGCAGTGCGAGGGCCTTCGGGTTTCTGGATGTCGAGGTTCACGCACGACTGGGCCATACTGAAAAAGCGCTGGCCTTGCTACGCGCCAGCGTGGAAGCCGGCATGCGCGCGCAGTGGCAGCTGCAGGTCGAGGATAGCCCGCACACGGCCCGGCTCCGGGACGAGCCTGCGTTTCTTGCGATACGGGAAAGAGTACGAGCGGATCTTGCGCGTGAACTCGCCACCGTTCGGGCCTTTGAGGCCCGCGGGGAACTCGAACCACTCGGCAACTGAGCCGGCGAGGTAATCGTCACGCAAGCGTTTCACAGCGCGAGGCCGTCATCGCGGCCCCGCGCTTCGCCCTTATTGTTTATCGCTGCGCTTGCCCATGCTCCGCTTGCGACGGAGAAAGCTCGGCAGGCGTAGCTCCTTGTCCTGATCGTAGGCACTGAAGTCCGCTTCCGAGGAACTTAAGCGCGTGCGAAGGCTGGCGGCACTGTAATAGGCTTCCTTGCTGGTTCGCTTAATATCCCGCTGCCTTACGATGGTCCGCAGGGCATCAAGACTGCTGGAGAGCCACGGGTTGCCTTCCGCTTCCTCGCCGGCCTCATCAAGCAACGCCTCAACCCGGTCCCAGTTGCCGGCCAGTGAGGCTTCCCGAATCGCATCCCGATACTCTGCGGATCGCAGTTCCTGCGCGCGTGCCCGCACTTCTTCGTTCTCCTGCAATGCATCGAACTCCTTTGAGTCCAGCACCGGAAGGTCGAGCGAGTGGCTAATGAATTGCCGCTCCGCGGAGTCTGCGTCGCGAAAGCCCACCGAAACGGACAAGGCATGAACGGTATCGCCGATGTCAGCCCGTAGCGCGCGCGCTGGAATGCGCAGCTTCGCCAGCGCCCAGACCTCTGCGCCCCCCGCGAGATCTGGCAGCATGGTGCGGCCGTGGCGATCGTTCGCGTAGTTGTTCAACACTGAAATCTCGTAGCCTGCTGGCGTCTCGATGCCCATTCGCACGTGGCGCCCGGTGAGCGCAGACAGCAGGTCAAACTCCTGCTGGAACGGCTCCATCAGGTCGTCAGCGGTTTCGCCGTAGTACGCGTTGCCCTGGCCGGCCTTTGCCATTTCGCCCATCAGCAATTCATTAAAGCCTCGACCAAGTCCGTAGGTAGACGTCGATACGCCGGCGTCTGCCATTTCGGCACAGCGTGCAGTAATCGTGTCCGTGTCGAGCATGCCGCGATTTGCACAGCCGTCACTCAACAGGAGTACACGGCATATCGCCTTCGGGTCAGCGGTTCTGGCAACCTGCCCAGCGCCTTCGAACCAGCCGCCAAACAGGTTGGTACAGCCGCCCGAACGAACGTCTGCAAGTGCTCGCAGGAAGCGCCGGCGATTGCCGATGCGTGAAGCAGGTACCAACGTCTTTACGTTGTCGTCGTACACAACGATCGACGCGTGATCGTCTTCACCCAGGCTACCGATGATGTACTGCGCGCAGCGGACAGCTTCCTCCAGGGGCGTGCCCTGCATGGAACC
>JBCAXP010000223.1:0-7966 GCA_038533995.1 Pseudomonadota bacterium | reverse complement strand
CCAGCCGGGGATTGTACCCGGTTGGGGCCCACGGCAAGCCTGTCGGCTGTCGACCGGCCGGCCGTCGCTCTACGGGAGCATTCGCAACGGCATTGAGTCGAGCGATGGCTCCGGTGGGCACACGACGCTGTCGTTCGCAGCCGCCAGACAGTAGACCGACGGCCGGCCGGTCGACAGCCGACAGGCTTGCCGTGGGCCCCAACCGGGTACAATCCCCGGCTGGCAAGCAACGGATTCGGCCGTGTCTGAGGAATCTGGCGACAAGCTGCAACACATCGAGTACCGGGACAGCCGCCGCGCCGCGTGGCGGGTGCTGTATCCGGGACGGACCCACGGTGCCCGGCGCTTTGTGCTGTCGCTGCTCGTAGCGGCGGGTACGTGGTGGCTGTGGACCACAGTTACAGCATCACTACCGCCGGCCGAGCGCGCGGTGCTGTTTCTGTTCATCCTGGCCGTGGGGCTTTGGATTACGGAAGCAGTGCCGTCATTCGCGGTTGGCCTGCTGATCATGGGGTACCTGGTGTTCGTGCTGGGCACCCCGTGGTTTCTCGAAGAACCCATGCCAGTGCAGGGCTACGTCGACACGTTTTCCAGCCCGGTCGTCTGGTTGATACTCGGCGGCTTCTTTATGGCCGAAGGCATGGCGCGAACGGGGCTCGACCGCCGGCTGTTCGCGCTCGCCATCGGTCCGGCTGGCAATCGGCCGCGCAACATCCTGCTGGCGGTGATGCTGACCAGTGCGATCGCGTCGATGTTCATCTCAAACACGTCCACGACGGCGCTGCTCATCACCGCCGTGCTGCCGTTCACCGCGCGCGTGGGGGAGGAAGAACCGTTCTCCCGCGCGCTGCTGGTGGCCATTCCGTTCTCCGCGACGGTTGGCGGCATGGGCACGATCATCGGCAGCGCGCCCAACGCGATCGCCGTGGGCATCGCCGCGAACTCAGGCTCCACCGTGAACTTTGTGGAGTGGATGCTAATCGGCGTGCCGGTCGCCATCGGCATGGTGTTGCTCGGCTGGCGGTTCATCCTGTGGCGCTACCCGACGGAGATGGAGCACGTCGCGGTGGAGCTGGGATCGGACGAACCCGTCGCGCTGCCGGAGCGCCGCGCGCGCTGGCTGGTCGCGGGCATCACCGCCACCACCATCGGCTTGTGGCTCACCACGCCGCTGCACGGCGTGCCTGTGGCCGTCATCTCCCTGGTGCCTATCGTGGGCCTGAGCATGACGCAGGTGCTCGGCACCCAGCAGGTGCGCAGCCTGCCTTGGGATACGCTGATGCTCGTGGCGGGCGGCCTTTCGCTGGGCGCCGCGGTGGTGGATACCGGCCTGGCCGACCGTATGGCACTGGGCCTGAGTGCTTTGACCGGTATCGGCTTTCAGCCTCTCATTTTTCTCATCATGGCGCTGCTGACCGTCGTGCTGTCCAACTTCATGAGCAACACGGCAACGGTGTCCCTGATCCTGCCGGTGGCGGTTGCCCTGCTGCCGGGGCGTGAACTGGAGATGTGCCTGATCCTGGGCTTGAGCGCCTCGTGCGCGCTGCTGCTGCCGGTATCCACGCCGCCAAACGCCGTTGCGTTTGCCACCGGCCGCATCACCACGGCGGACTTGCGGCCAATTGGCATTGCGGCCGGGCTCCTTGGCCCGCTTCTGATCGTTACCTGGGTGCTGCTTCTGTCCGGCGTGGTGCGTTAGGCGCGCGAAAGCGCGGCCGCCGAGCGCCAGTCTCGACAGTCGCCCGCCTTCAGGCGACAATTCGACACCGCAAGACGGCCAGCCGGCCCGGTTCGACAGAGGTTAAGCATGTTCCACGTAGTCAACACAGATGTCTTCGACCGCAAGGTGCTCGACGACCTTTGCCGCTTGACCAACGTGGTGCGGTCAGTGGCCAAGTCGCGCGAGGGCGCGCGTTTCCTGCAGGAAACGCTGCCCTCGAAGCGGGCGATGCTGTATTTCACGCAGCCGTCGACACGGACATTTCTGTCGATGAATAACGCCTGTCACATCCTGGGCATTCGCACGAATGAGATCCGCGATCCGGAAGTTTCCTCCGAGGTGAAGGGCGAGACGTTCGAGGACAGCATTCGAACGTTCAGTTCCTACGTCGACCTCATCGTCATGCGAACGCCGGAAGCGGGCTACGCCGCGCGGGCGGCGGCGCTCATGGACAGCATTCCCCGGCCTGTGCCCATCATTAATGCGGGCAGCGGCAAGGACCAGCACCCGACGCAGGCGCTGCTTGACATCTACACGCTGGAACGCAGCTTCGAGGACCGCGGCGGCATTGAGGGCAAGACCATCGGCATGATGGGCGACCTGCGGCGCGGTCGCACGGTGCGTTCGCTATCTCGGCTGCTGCGCCACTACCGCGATGTGCGCATTGTCTACATCGCGCCTGCCGCGTACGAGATGGAGCCGGACATCAAGGCGTTTTTGTCCGAGCACGACGTGCCGTACACCGAGACCTCGGAGCTGCACGATTGCCTGCCTGAACTCGATGCCATCTACGTTACCCGCATGCAGTCAGAGCATGACATCGACGGCGAAGCCAGCGGCGGCGTTGACCTTGCGCCATTCACGATCGGCACGCGGGAGCTCGGCATGCTGGCCGACCACGCGGCGGTGCTGCATCCCCTTCCGCGTGGACCGGAAATTCATCCTGATGTCGACGCCGATCCGCGTGCGATGTACTGGCGCCAGGAGCGCAACGGCATGTGGATGCGCGTGGCACTCATCGCGACCCTGTTTGGCGCCGACGCTGAAATTTTCGACGGCGCGCACCGCTACGAGTAGTTCCCGTGACCCGAAAAGCCCTGACAATTAACGGCTCCCGTTACGAGGTGGATGTCGACGAAGACATGCCGCTGCTGTGGGCGCTGCGTGACGAGCTCAGGCTCACAGGCACGAAGTACGGCTGCGGCATAGGCCTTTGCGGCGCCTGTGCGGTGCTGGTGGACGGCGTCGCCGTGCGCTCCTGCCTTGCCCGGGTTGGCGATGTCTCGAGTGACATAACAACGATCGAAGGCCTCGGCACTCCCGATGCGCTGCACGTGGTGCAGGAAGAGTGGATCAGCCACCAGGTGGCGCAGTGCGGTTACTGCCAGTCGGGCCAGGTCGTCGCTGCGGTCGCGCTGCTCGAGGCCAACGCGTCGCCGACCGACGACGAGATTGACCGGGCTCTGTCGGCCAACCTGTGCCGCTGCGGCACGTACCCGCGCATTCGGGCGGCGGTCAAGTCGGCGTCGGCGCGCCTCGATGGCGCCGCGCGGAAGGCGACGGAATGACAACCCGGCGCATGTTCCTCCTTGGCTCCGCCGCGGTAGCCGGCGGCGTCGCCATCGGTTTTCATGATCGCTGGCTGGAACGCGTACCGCGCGAGATCAACCTGGCGCCCGGGCAAACCGCATTGACGCCCTACGTCATCATCGACGCGCAGGGCATCACTATCATTACGCCGCGCGCCGAGATGGGGCAGGGCATTCACACCACGCTCGCGGCGCTCGTCGCCGAGGAACTGGACGTGTCTCTCGAACTGGTTCGTGTGGCACACGGCGCGGCATCGGAGCTCTACACCAACTCGGTGCTGCACGGCACGCGACGCTTCGAGGGTTGGACCAATCCGCTCGCGGCGACCCAGGGTACGGGTGGCCAGACGTCAACGCGCGACGCGTTCGTCAAAATGCGTAAGGCCGGCGCCGCCGCGCGTTCGGTCCTGGTGCAGGCGGCGGCCCGGCAATGGGGTGTAAACGCTGAGTCGCTGACCACGCGCGACGGTGCGGTGTTCGACATGGCCGGTCAGCGCCTCGACTACATGGAGCTGGCCGCGGCGGCGGCCGCCATCGAGCCACCGGCGGATCCGCCGCTCAAGCCGCCGGCTGAGTGGAAGCTGCTGGGCCAGTCGCAGGCGCGCGTCGATATGCCCGGCAAGTGCACGGGCACGGCGCAGTACGCCATCGATGTGCCACTCGACGGCATGCTGTTTGCGACGGTGAAGCGCAACCCACACCGCGGCGGCCGGATGCTGGGCTACGACGCAACGCGTGCCGAGCAGATGCCAGGCGTCGAACGCGTCGTGCCGATGGAAGACGGCGTTATCGTGGTTGCCACGAACACCTGGTACGCGTTCAAGGCCGCCGACACGATTACGTTTGACTGGGAACCTGCCGCCTACCCGCCCACCAGCGACGGCCACCGCCAGCGCGTCGACGGCGAATTCGAACGCGAGCCCTACTTCACTGCGCGCGACCGCGGCGACGTCGAGGCGGCCATTGCGAACGCCACGTCGCTGGAGGGCACCTACCGGGTGCCGTACCTGGCTCACGCCACCATGGAGCCGCTCAACGCGACAGCCCACCTGAGGGACGGGCAGCTCGATATCTGGGCCGGGAACCAGAACCCGACCAAGGCGCGGCTCATCGGCGCTACCCTTGCCGGCCTCGACAAGGATGCGGTCAACGTTCACACCACGTACATGGGCGGCGGCTTCGGGCGGCGCTTTGAGCTCGACGATGTGCAGGCGGCGGTGCTTGCAGCAGTCGCGGTCCCCGGCAAGCCGGTGCGTGTAACGTACTCGCGCGAGGAGGACTTTGCCCAGGATCGCTTCCGGCCCATGGCAAGCGCAAAATTCCGCGCGGCAGTGGCCGACGGTAAACCGGTGGCGCTCGATCTCAAGGTATCGGCGCCGTCGCTGTTCGTATCGAGCAAGGCGCGGCAGGTCGTGGGTAACGAGCACGGCCGGCTGCCGGAGGAAGACCGTTCCATTGTCATGGGTGCGCGCAGTCAGAAGTACGGCTTCGACAACCTGCGCGTCACCGCCTACCGGCCGGAAGACATGCTGCCCGTCGGTTGGTGGCGTTCCGTGGGCGAGTCGCAGAACTGTTTTTTCTACGAGAGCATCATGGACGAGCTGGCGCACGCCGCTGGCGCCGATCCGCTGGAGATGCGCCTGGGACTGCTCGATCACGAGCCGAGCCGGCAAGTGCTCGCCAGCGTCGCTGAAATGTCGAACTGGGGCGGTGCCGTGCCGGAGGGTCGCTCACGCGGCCTCGCCTACGCGCTGGCCTCGGGCCAGGCCACGGCGCAGGTGATCGAGATCAGCCGCGGCGACGACGGCATCCGGCTGCACCGGGCGTGGGTCGCCGTTGACGTTGGCGTGGCGCTTGACCCGCGCAACATCGAGGCGCAGGTGCAGGGCGCGATGGTGTTCGGCTTGAGTGCCGCGATCTACGGCGAGGTCACGATTGCCGATGGCATCGTGCAGCAGTCCAACTTTGACAGCTACCGCCTGTTGCGACTGAGTCAGGTGCCACCGATCGAGGTGCGCGTTCACGAGAGCGGTGAGCGCATCAAGGGCGTCGGCGAGGCCGGCACGCCGGCGGCGGCGCCGGCGCTCGGCAACGCTATTTTTGCCGCCACAGGGCAGCGCGTTCGCGAGTTGCCATTCTCAAAAACTCTCGATTTCGCCTGAGGTAAGTCGCCCAGACGCCACCATTCGATGAACACAACAGCACAGGGCTACGCAAAAACGTTGGGTGGAGTGCTCGCCGCCGTCGGGCTGATCGTTGCAATGGTCCTGCTGGGAATGGCGCTCGGCGGAATGTTCGTCAAGTTCTTCGTGCCGAAAACGGGCATGGGCTGGGATCAGCTCGCCGATGCCCTCGGCGGCGTTATGGTTGGCGGTCTGGCGGGACTGGTGTCCGCCGTGTTCCTCGCACGAGCGCTTTCACCTCTGCGGCGAGTGCAGGTTGCGGCCGGCGCGCTGATCGCGCTGGCCCTCATCATCGTTGGCCTGCGAAGCCTTACGCAGGAGGAAGACGGCTCAGGGCGTCATGCCCGCTTCGATCAGCGACTCTCGCAGGCTGCCGGCCCAGCTTTTCAGAATGCGATCCGCCGCGGCGCGGTTCGTCGCGCTGTTGGCGCGTTGTGCGAACCCGCGCCGGTTGTCCTCACGGTCGTCGACGACGCGGCCGATAATGTCGCCGGTAACGCCATCGTAGAAAGCGAGCACGAGCGTCATCGCACCGGCAGACTCCACAAAGCTGCTGGTTCTGCTCGCTGTACGTAAGTCGGGTGCGGTGACGTCGAGGTTGACGATCGCAGGCTGGAGCACCAGCACGTCATCCGCGAGTTCATCGACGACGGCGAAGCCGCCGTCCTCGGAAAGTTCTTTCTCGAACACGCTGCCAAACTCCTCCGCCAGTTCCGCCTTGATGCGCATCACATCCTGATCGGAAACCTTACTGTCCAGTGAGCGGTTCTTGCGATTGTGGTCGCGTGCCCAGTTCTTGCGAAATGCCACATCACAGTCCAGCAGCAGGATGCGCGAGTACTGATCGAGCGTCGCGCCGTCGCGCCAGTACACTGCATCTGCTTTCTTCGCTTCGATGCGCGTCAGCCCGTCGTCCGTGGCGTCGGGAAAGCGGTCAGCGGCATGAGTGACGGCGGCCAGGGGGGCAGAAAGCAGGCAAAGGATCAGGGCTCGAACGAGCGGGTTGCGATTCGTCATGAGTATCCCTCCGGAGTAGGCCGGCCGGTTGCCGGACGCGTGGATGTTAACGCAGACTTGCTAGCTAGTTGGGACAACGCAGCACCCGCTGTGTTCACTTGGTGGTTGGCCAGGCCCCGCCAGCTACGAGCCCCACCGCCTGCACCATCGATGAACAACGGGCAGGCGATGGGGAATCACAGCGAGGCATCACTGGATGCAAAGGCCGTCGGGGCCGGCCGGGCCGGGTTCCGAGAAGAAGTTGGCCCTGGCAATGGCGAGATCGCCAAAGTTCACCACGCCGTCGCCATTGAGATCCGCGTCAGGATCGTTGGTGAAAAACGCCGAACGAAACAGCGCCAGGTCGTGAAAGTTGAGCGAGCAATCGTTGTTGAGGTCTGCGTCGCAGGCGTTGCCAATGCCGTCGCCGTCGGTATCGCGCTGGTCGGCGTTGGGCACCACGGTGCAGTTGTCAAGGATGTTGGGCACAGTGTCGCCATCCACATCGTCAGACAGCATGGCAACGTTTGACGTGAACACGGTGCCGCAGAGCCGGTCTTCCAGGGTGACGTAAACGCCGTCCGGCATCCGGTCTTCCTCCAGCGCAAACCACAAGTGGTCGAGCTGACCGTTGTGCGTCATTGCGCAGAAGCCGCCGATGCGACTGCCGTTGCTGTCAAAGACTTCGGCCCACGTGCGGGACGCGTTGTCATTCAGTCCGCAGGGCGGCAGCTCGGGTGACGGGGCGAACAGTTCGTCGGGGAAATCGGCGCTGTTGGCCACGTCTAAGTCGACGCTGGCATGCAGCACCCCGTCAAACCAGTAGTACTCGGGATGCGAGGCTTTGATTTCCGGCGCCGCCAGGTGCGCGTAGCAGCCTGCCGGCCGGTCCGCGTCCTGCGGGGAGGCAGCGGCTGCAGGCCTGATAAACCCGATGCACAGCATCAGGGCGAACAGAGCGAGAAGGGGGCGAGTGTCGTACGGCTTCATGGTCATGATCAGTCTCCTTTCTAAGTTCATGGCCGGCGGTATTGCCGAACCACGGAGCGCATGGTGACGCGATCCTCCTGGGCATACTTGACCACGCGTTGACCGTTGATTGACCGTTCAATGACTTGACAAATTACCTATTATTTTCAATGTTTTACGTACCTGTCAGGGAAGGGGTAATTCGGCATATTCCTGCCTCTGAACCGGCCTGCGCAGGTATTTTCCACTGCGGAAATGCGCCAGGAAACGGGTAAACTTGAGCGCGGGAGATGGCGGCAGTGCATGGCAGGAGACAACGGATATGAAAATTGCGGTACTGGGCTCGGGAAATGGCGGATGCGCCGTGGCGTTTGACTGCGCCAGCCACGGCCACACGGTCAGCCTGTTCGACTTTGACGCGTTTCCCAAGGTCGTGGGAGAGGTGCGCAAGGCCGGTGGCATCCACTCCACGGGAGAGCTGTCCGGCTTCGCGCCAGTCGCCTATTCCG
>JBCAXP010000222.1:0-7992 GCA_038533995.1 Pseudomonadota bacterium | reverse complement strand
CAGGCCAAAAGGACAAGTTCTTCTACGTCTGGCTCGACGCCCCCGTGGGCTACATGCCGAGCTTGGCAGCGACCGCGCTGTGAACGTGGCCGCCGGCGATGTATTCGCGCAGTTCCTGCTCAAAGTTTTCCAGGCGAAAGAAGAAATGCTCCGACTCGCGCCGAACAGGCGGCTTGCCGGAAATCACCGACAGCGGGTTGATCAGGTCCCGCGGCGTGTAGCTTGCGCCGCAATTCTCGCAGTTGTCGCCGCTCTGGTCTGGTGCTCCGCAGTTCGGGCATGTGCCGCGCACGTAGCGGTCTGGCAGGAACATCTGCTCCTGCTCGTCGTAGGCCTGGTCGATGGTACGGCGGGTGATGTGGCCGGCACCGTCCAGGGCCTCGTAGATGCGCTCCACCAGCTCGCGGTTTTCCGGCGAGTGCGTGGTGTAAAAGTTGTCGAACTCCACCTGCAGGCCGGCGAGTTCCCGATCGTGCTGCTCGTGGTAGCCGGCAACGAGTTCTTCCGGCGTGAGGCCTTCCTTCCGGGCGCTCAGCATGATGGGCGTGCCGTGCGCGTCGCTGGCGCATACGTACACCACCTTGTGCCCGCGCAGGCGCTGAAAGCGCACCCAGATGTCGGTCTGGATGTACTCGAGGGCGTGGCCAAGGTGGATTGGGCCGTTGGCATACGGCAGTGCGCTGGTCACAAGGATAGAGCGCGAAGTGGTCATCGTGTAGCAGCCCCGGAACTGGGTCCAAAAACGGAGGATTCGTGGGCTGCGATTATGCCACTAACCGGAGTGGCAGGGCATCAGGCTGCGGGGGCGGCGGCGGTCAGGCGGTCTTGTTGGGTGCGAAGTTCGCGAAATTCTGCTTGTTGAATGCCTTCTCGTACGCGTCCTCGCCGGTGATCATGCGGCCTTCGAGCAGCTTGCGGATGGCGCTGTCCATGGTCTGCATGCCGACCAGCGCACCGCTCTGCATGGTGTTCTCCAGCGCATCCAGTTTGCCCTGGCGAACCAGGTTGCCGACGGCGGCGTTGTTTACCAGGATTTCCAGTGCGGCCACCCGGCCGTCCTGGGCGGCCTTCGGGATGAGCTGCTGGGACACCACGCCGCGCAGCGAGGTGGAGATCATCGAGCGAATGTGCGGCTGCTTGTCTGCCGGGAACGTGTTGATGATGCGGTCGACAGTTGGTGCAGCGCCATTGGTGTGCAGGGTGCCCATGACGAGAATGCCGGTTTCTGCCGCCGTGACGGCAATGCTGATGGTCTCGAGATCCCGCATCTCGCCGACCAGGATGACGTCCGGGTCTTCGCGCATCGCCGAGTGCAAGGCCTCGGCAAAGCTCGGTGTGTGTACGCCAACCTGGCGCTGGCTGATGAGGGACTGCTGGCGCTCGTGAGTGAATTCAATCGGGTCCTCAATCGTGAGGATGTGGCCCTTGCGGGTGCGGTTGATCTCGTCGACCATCGCCGCTAGCGTCGTCGACTTGCCGGAGCCGGTCTTGCCGGTCACCAGGATCAGACCCTGCTTGGCTTTGCACATGTTGCCAATGACGGGCGGCAGATTGAGCTCGGACAGCGACATCGCGCGTGCCGGAATCGCGCGCATGACGGCGCCGATGCCGCCGAGGTGGCGCAGTATGTTGACGCGGAAGCGGCCCTTGTCCTCGATGGCATGGGCAAAGTCCGCGCCCTCGGTTTCCTCAAGGTCGCGCTTCGCCTTGGGCGTCATCATCTTGGTTAGCGCTTCAAGCAGTATGTCGTTCTTCAGAACGTTCGAGTCGATGGGCGCGAGCTTTCCGTGGCGGCGGACACGCGCTGGCTGGCCGGCCATCAGGTGAAGGTCCGAGCCGCCGTTGGCGACCATCGTGAGCAGCATGGCGTCGATATTCAGCATCGCGTTGCTCTAGCCTCCCGCAAGGTCCACTTTCGGCAGCATGCTGGCATCAGTGACAAAGCGCTGGAACTGCTTTTTCTCGGTGGCGAAAAGGTAGGCCTCATCGGGGTCGATTTTCTTGGCGCGCACCGCGTCGAGCAGCGCCTGGTCCATCATCTGCATTCCGAGATGCTTGCCGGTCTGCACCTGCGACGGAATCTGGTGGGTCTGCTCGGTGCCGATGAGCTTGGCAATGGCCTTGGTCATCACCATGATTTCCAGCACCGCCATGCGGCCGCGGCCGTCGGCGGTCTTGGCCAGCACCTGCGAGACCACGCCGATCAGGCTGGCAGACAGGAAGCTCTTGGTCTGCTCGCGCTGGTCCGACGGCAGTGCGTCGATGATGCGGTCGATACTCTTCACCGCTCCGGTGGTGTGCAGCGTGCCGAGCACCAGGTGTCCGGTTTCGGCGGCCGTCATCGCCATGTTGATGGTCTCGGCGTCGCGCAGCTCGCCCACCAGGATGACGTCCGGGTCTTCGCGCAGCGATGCCCGCAGGCCCTCAGCAAAGCTGGGTACGTGGTTGCCGACCTCGCGCTGGATCACCTGGGAGCGCTTGCTGGGGTGCACGAACTCGATCGGGTCTTCCAGGCTGATGATGTTCAGCTCACGCTCCTTGTTCATGTAGTCGATCATGGAGGCGAGGGTGGTGGATTTGCCGGTACCGGTGGCGCCGGTAACAAGCACCAGGCCCTGGTGGTAATCGGTGAACGTGCGCACGATTGGCGGCAGACCCAGCGATTCCAGCGTTGGAATGTCGTTGGGAATAAACCGGAAGGTAGCGCCCGGCCCGGTGTCCTTGCGGTACAGGTTCACGCGGAAACGGCTGGACTCGTCGGTGACGTAGGAAAAATCAACGTCATGGCCGCTGGAGAACCGCTCCTGCTGGCTTTTGGTCAGAATCTCGCCAAGGTACGACTCGAGCTCGCGGTCGGTGAGATCGCGAAACTTGATCGGCATGAGGTCGCCGTTCATACGCAGCATCGGCGGAACGCCCACCGCGAGGTGTACGTCGGAGCAACCCTGGGCAAGACCCAGCTTCAGGAACGCGTCAATTCTCGCCATGATACGCCGGCGCCTTAAGCGGCTGCCCCCAGTGCCTCGATGGCGACCCGGAAGTCTTCCATGGTCTGGAAGCGCTCGAGCTTGTCGACGGCCATCGCCTTTTTCACCAGGTCGTTCACTGCGTCCGGTACCTTACGGTTGATGTTGGACACGTCGGGCGCGTCACCCTGCACGTGCTGGTACATGACCGACATGTGGTCGCCCTCGGTGTACGGCGGCTTGCCGCAAAGGAGTTCGTAGAGAATAACGCCAAGGCTGTAGATGTCGGCGCGCTGGTCCACCTTCTTGCCGAGAATCTGCTCCGGCGCCATGTACTTTGGCGAACCGATGACGTAGCCGGTCTTTGTGAGCTGCGTGTCGCCGGCGCTCTGCGCGGCGGCCACGCCGAAGTCCACGACCTTGACCAGCTCCTCGTTGTTGATGAGCACGTTGGCAGGCTTCAGGTCGCGATGAACGATGCCGACCTGGTGCGCCACCGACATGCCGTTGGCAATGTCGCGGGCAATGCGCAGCGCGCGCTCCACTTTGAGGCCTTGCTTGCCGGCGAGGGCGCCAGACAGCGTGTGCGACGGAAAGTACTCCATGGAAATGGCGTACAGGCCGCTCAGGTTCAGGAAGTCGTAAATCCGGATGACGTTCTTGTGCGTGATCTTGCGCGAGTAGCGCAGCTCGTGCACGAAACGCTGCAGCATCTCCTGGTCCGAGGCGATGTTGCTGTTCAGGAACTTGAGCACCATGCGCTCGTCGACCACGGTGTCTTCCACCAGGATGACCGTGCCGAAGGCGCCGCGGCCAATCTGCTGGATGAATTTGTAGCGCTGTTCGATGATGTCGCCGGGTTGCAGCTTGTTGAGGTCGATCGTGGCCGGCGTGGTTGCCGCGGCGGCGATCGCCGCTGACTGATCCGATTCGATCAGCATGGTCTTCGCCGGTTCGGCCATCTTTTCGGCCTTGATGTTCGCGGCGATGGCGGTGGCCGAGAAACGTTCGTCCATCTCGACGCCAGCGCGCAGCGCCTGTTCGCGAACCTCCGGGTCCTGGCTTTTGGCAAGGCCGGCGACCGCTTCGCTGATCTCTTGGGCGTGCGTGTTGTCGGCCAGCTTGACCAGCGCCTGCAGCGCCTCGATCTGGATATCCGATTCGGGCCGTTCGAGCTGCGCAAGCAGCGGGTTAATGAGTTTGTAATCGCCGAGGGTCGCCAACGCGCGGATCACCACGGGAATCGACTTGGCATGCTGGTCGAGCATGGGCAGCAGTTCGCTTACAACGGACTTGTCGCCGATCTCCGCCAGCGCATCGACCGCGCGCTCGCGCACCCACCAGTCAGGGTCGCGGGTTGCCGCCACCAGGTGTTGCACCGCGCGTGTGTCTTTCGTGGTGTTGAGAATCTCGATGGCCGAGCGACGGATGGCTTCGTCTTCGTCGCGAATGAGTTCGAGCACGGCATCAACGACGCGCGGGCCGCCAATCTTGGCCAGTGCGTCGGTGGCCCGGGAGCGCACCCACCAGTCGTCGTCCTGCAGGGCGCCAAGCAGGTCCTTGATCGCGTTTGTATCGCCTATCGCGTTAAGCACCTCCACGGCTGCGCGCCGCGAGTATTCCGACTCGTCTTTCAGGACATCGACGAGGTAGTTCATCGTGTCCGGATGGTTCGCCCGGATGATGACCTCGACGGCCTTGTTCTGCACGTCGATTTCCGGGTCGGTCAGCAGGCGGCAAAGTGACTTTATATCGGCTCCACCGCCCATGCTGGCCAGCGCAGACAGCGCAGCCTGGCGCACCAGCTTGCTCTTGTCGTTGAGCTGGCGCTGCAGTGCTTCCTGCACGTCCGGCCGCTTGAAGCGGCCCAGGATCTTGATGATATGGGCCCGCACGAGCGCGTCCTTGCCCGAGACGCGGCTGACCAGGTCAGGCACCATCTCGTCGGTGGCGACGTCGCTGATCAGCTTCATGCAGGCAGACTTCTCGTTGGGCTGCAGGTCGTACACGCGATTGAAGAGTTCACGGACGTTCAGCCGCGATTTGTGCGCGGAAAGTACTTCGAGCACCGTCGCCTTGGAGACTTCCTCCTCTTCCAGCAACGGCAGCAGACGATTGGGGTCGTAACTTGCGCCGCTTGTCAGCGCCCACGCCACGCCGGCAATGACGCGGCGGTTGTCGTGGGACAGCGCGGCCATGTAGTGAGGCAGCGTCTTGTTGCTGAGCTGCTCGGACAGAATTTGAACGAAGGTGACGGTCTGCGTACGGCTGGCGTCTGCCAGCGCTTCGATGACCTTGGGAACGCTGGCGTCGCCGAGGGACGACAGCTTGGTGATGGCCTTGCGTGCCTCGGGTTCGTCGTGCTCGCGAAAGGCGACGAGCTGTGCGATGAGGCGGTCGGCCTGCAGGCTGCGCAGAAATTTCATCAGGTCACCGCCTGCAACCGCTCGACTACGCTACCGACTCGGCAGGCTCCGCGTCCCGCGGCACAACCCGCACGATGTAAGCCTTGTTCACCAGGCAACGGTAGTGCTCGTCCACATGCAACTTGATAAAGCGCTCGTCGGAGATATTCATGTAGTCGAACAGGCGACTGTTCTCCGGCGGCAGAGACTCCTTGATGATTCCGTCGATGATCGATCCGTCCATCATATGCAGGCGACAGGGTATCACGACAGCGCCGATGGGCTCTGCCGCCCCCTTGTCGGAGTATTCTACACGCACGATGGACTTTTTGTTGCAGAAGAAGATCTCGTCCGGCGCCTCGCGATGAAGTACCAGGAACGGGTCTTCGTGGTTAAGTACGTCGAGCGGATCCTGGGCCGCGTCGCCGCCCTGTTGCCCGCGGAAATACAGAAAGATCGAGCCGACCACGGCGCCCGTCGGATGCACCCACAGCATGACTTCCTTCATTTTCTTCGGAATTCGAAGGTGCTCGTTGCTCGTCGTAGGGCTGCAATCGGGTTCCGGCGCTGCCGGCAGCTCGCAGGTGGTGTCATCAGGGTCGGCATCGACCGCGGCGACATTGGCGTTATATGCAATCAAAACAAGTCCTTAATCGTGATTGGCTGATCGGTAAAACCAGCCTAGCACCAATCGGTCACCAGACATGCGTCCTGAGTCTCATATCCGTGGCAAAGCACCGGCCGGCTCCGCAGGCTGTGCGGCAGGTCACGAAGCCTGCGCGTATTCGGTAAAATACGCGTTTCACATCCACCCGGCCGCGCTGAAGCGGCGAAATGAGAATCTTCAATGAGCGACACTCTCAAGCAGTCTGTCGAGCAGGCAGTCTCGGCCTGGCAGGACCCGTACCTCGGCACCACCCTCGGCGATGCCGGGGCAATCGGTGAGATTGCCGTCAGCGGCGACGCCGTCCAGGTCGATGTCACCCTCGGCTATCCCAGCGGCGGCTATGCGGAAACCTTGAGGGAACAGCTCCAGTCCGCCGTCGAGGGACTGTCCGGTGTGGGTCAGGCCACGGTGATGGTCAGGACCGCCATCAAGAGCCACGCGGTCCAGCGCAACCTCAAACCGCTGCCTGGCATCCGCAACGTGATTGCCATCGCGTCGGCGAAGGGAGGTGTCGGCAAGTCGACCACGGCAGCCAACCTGGCGCTCGCCCTTGCGTCTGACGGCGCCTCAGTTGGCCTGCTGGACGCAGACATTTACGGGCCGAGCCAGCCGCGCATGCTTGGCCTGCGCGGCGGTAAGCCGGTATCGCATGACGGCAAGTCCCTCGAACCGCTCACCGCGCACGGCATCAAGGCGATGTCCATTGGCTTTCTCATCGATGAGGACCAGCCGATGGTGTGGCGAGGGCCGATGGTGACCCAGGCGCTCCGGCAGCTTCTGGGTGACACCAACTGGGGCGAGCTGGACTACCTGCTGGTGGACATGCCGCCGGGCACCGGCGACATCCAGCTCACGCTGTCGCAGCAGGTGCCGGTGTCGGGCTCGGTCGTGGTCACCACGCCGCAGGACATCGCCCTGCTCGATGCGCGCAAGGGCCTGCACATGTTCGAGAAGGTTAACGTAACGGTGCTCGGCGTGGTCGAGAACATGAGCACCCACATCTGTTCGAACTGCGGCCACGAGGAGCCGATTTTTGGCACCGGCGGCGGCGAGCGCATGGCGAGTGAAACCGGCGTGCCGTTTCTCGGCGGGTTGCCTCTGGACATCAACATCCGCATGGAAGCAGACTCCGGCAAGCCCACCGTAGTGGCACAGCCGGACAGCGAGATAGCCAACTCCTATCGCAACATCGGGCGCCGCATGACTGCGGGGCTGGCCATGGCGCAGAAAGACTTCAGCCGCCTGTTCCCCAAAATCGTCATCGAGGAGAGCTGAAAAGTGAGCATCAAGCCAGACAAGTGGATACGGCGCATGGCCGAAGACGGCATGATTGAACCGTACGAGCCCGGCCAGGTGCGCGCGGTGGATGGCCAGCGTGTGATTTCCTACGGCACCTCGAGCTACGGTTACGACGTGCGCTGCGCACCGGAATTCAAGATCTTCACGAACATCAACTCGGCGGTGGTCGACCCGAAGCAGTTTGATGACGCCAGTTTCGTCGATGTCGACACCGACGTGTGCATCATTCCGCCAAACTCGTTCGCGCTGGCGCGCACCGTGGAGTACTTCAGGATTCCGCGCAGCGTGCTCACCATCTGCCTCGGTAAGTCGACGTATGCCCGCTGCGGCATCATCGTTAACGTGACGCCGCTTGAGCCTGAGTGGGAAGGGCATGTGACGCTGGAGTTCTCAAACACCACGACGCTGCCGGCGCGCATCTACGCCAATGAGGGGGTTGCGCAGATGCTGTTCCTGGAGTCGGATGAGCTGTGCGAAACCTCGTACCGTGACCGCGGCGGCAAGTACCAGGGGCAGACGGGAGTGACGCTGCCGAAAACCTGAGCCGTCAGTCAGTGACAGCTACAGCTTGCTGGTTGCTGTGAGCTCCAGTCGCGCAGTCTCGTCGCCTTCCTTGCTGTGGCGCATGCGCACAGGCAGGTAGCCGAGCTCGGGC
>JBCAXP010000221.1:0-8001 GCA_038533995.1 Pseudomonadota bacterium | reverse complement strand
ATCGGCGTGCCGGGCGCGGTGGCCCTTTATGAAAAGGCGCACAAGACCTTTGGCCGGCGGCCGTGGGGCGAAGTGCTGAGCAACGCCATCGAACTCGCCGATGACGGCTTTATCGTGTCGCCGCGCCTTAACAACCTGCTCACCCGGATGATGAAGTACAGCGAGCTCGACGACCGTCCGGACACCGGCGCGTATTTTTACCCCGGCGGCGAACCGCTGCCGGTGGGCTTTGTGCGCAAGAACCCGGTCTATGCCGACACCCTTCGCCAGGTAGTGGACGGTGGCGCAAAGGCGTTCTACACGGGGCCGCTGGCAAAGGCCATTGCCACCGCTGCCCAGGAGGAACCGCGCGCGGGCACGCTCACCGTTGATGACATCGCGGGCTACGAAGTTGTCGTGCGCGACGCGGTGTGTGGCGCCTACCGCAAAGACACCATCTGTACGGCGCCGCCGCCATCGTCGGGCGTTGCGCAAATCATGATTGCCAACCTGTACGACCGCCTGGCCGGCGACGCCACCGATGAAAACGTGCGGCTGCGCGCGTTTGTCGATGCGCAGCGGCTCGCTTACGCTGACCGCGACCACTACGTGGCCGACACCGCGTTTTCGCCTGTGCCCGTCGCGGCGATGATCGATCCGGAATACCTCGATGCCCGTGCCGGCCAGCGCTTTGCGCCGGACGCCGTGCCGGTACCGGGCGATCCCGGCAGCGTCGTGCATGGCCGCGCGGCCGCCGTCATGTGGGGCCCTGACACCACCGAAGAAGCCAGCGGCACGACCCACCTGTCAATTATCGATGCCGAGGGCAACGCGGTGTCCATGACCGCAACGGTGGAAGCGCCCTTCGGCACCTCGCGCTGGGTTGGCGGCTTTCTGCTCAACAACCAGATGACGGACTTTGCCCGGCAGCCCGTGAAAGACGGCAAGGTGGCGGCCAATGCGATTGAGCCTGGCAAACGTCCGCGCTCGTCAATGTCACCGATCATGGTGTTCGACGAGTCGGGGACGCTGAAGATGGTGAACGGTTCTCCGGGCGGCAACTCGATCGTGGCCTACGTCGCAAAGACCACGCTGGCGATTCTCGCCTGGGACCAGACGGTCGAAAATGCGATTGCGTTCCCGAATATCGTCGCGCGCGGCGAGAAGGTGAGGGTAGAGACCGCCGACGAGACCGGCAAGCGCATCGCCGCGATGCTCACCGACGCGGGTTACAACGTGCAGGAGCGCGAAGGCGAGAACTCCGGCCTGCACACTATTGTGGTGCACCCGGATGGCCTGGAAGGCGGTGCGGACCCCAGGCGCGAGGGAACCGTCGAAACAGTGCGGTGAACAAGGCCGGTTGAGTTTTTGCTCCGGGCCGACCAGACTCGGGAGCAAGCTCTGTAGTTTCGGCAGCCAATGGCACAGACGACGAAGGCGATGGATGGCAAAGCGGCGCTGCGTGGCCGCTTCCCTCACGTGCGCCAGGTCGGCAATATGGTATTCGTGTCCGGCACCAGTTCGCGCCTCGCCGACAACACGATTGCCGGCGTCGAAATTGACGCGTCCGGCGAAGCACGCCTGGATATCCGCGAGCAGACCCGCGCGGTGATCGACAACATTGCCGACATCCTCGACAGCGTGGGCTGCAGCCTCGACGACCTCGTCGACATGACCTGCTTTCTTGTCAACATGAAAGACTTCGCCGGTTATAACGAAGTCTACGGCGAGTACTTTGACCACGACGGCCCCACCCGCACCACGGTGGCGGTGCACGAGTTACCACATCCGCACCTGCTCATCGAGATCAAGGCCGTCGCCTGCCGCCCGGACGACGGGTAAACGTTTACTCGCCCTGGCCGGGCGTCTCCGGCACGCTCGCCCAGAAGGCCCGGATCAAACGGTTCTGCAGCCTTTTGTTGAGCACAAACAGACCCAGCGCCAGGGAGCCAAGCGCAGGTTTCACCGATAGCACCCGCACCTTACCGGCAAGCGGACTGTTGTCGAGCACGATGCGCGGCACAACGCCCACACCGCTGCCGAGGCTCACCATGCTAACGATGGCTTCATTGCCCGCCACCTGCGCGGCGTAGTCCGGCGACGCTCGCCGGGCGGCAAACCACGTGTCCAGCCGCGAGCGCACCACGCCGCGCTCCGGCACGATCATCGGCACGCGGCGCCACGCGGCGGCTCGCATCGGCGCCTTTAGCAGCGCATCGATGGCCGCATCGCGACGCGGCGCGATAAACACAAGCGGTGACACCGCCACCTGCTTGAACGCAAGCCCCGACGGCAGCCGCTCCGGCTTTGCGCCGATGCTGACCTGTTCCTCGCCCGCCAGCACTCGCGCGGTGGCCTGCTCGGGATCGCCGGTGTGCAGCTTGATGCGAATCTTCGGATGCTGCCGGCGAAAGCGTGTCAGCACGTCAAACAGAAAGCTGTAGCTCGCCGTCACCGAGCAGTACAGGCTGATTTCGCCGTGCAACTCGCGCGTGCCCTCGAGCAGGCTGTTGTGAAAGCTCTCCCAGTGCTGGAGCGATTCGCGGGCGTATTGCTGAAGCAGTTCGCCCTCCAGCGTGAGGAGCACGCTGCGGTTGTCTCTTTCGAAGAGCGTCACGCCCAGCTTTGTTTCAAGCTGCGCGATGCTCCGGCTGAGCGTGGACGGACTTACGTTGCACGCTTCGCTGGCCCTGCCGAAGTGCAGCGTGTCGGCGAGGGTGAGGAACTGTGTGAGGCTGCGCGTATCCACGGGCCGAGTATTGCATGAAACGCAATATAAAATGCGAAATATTTCATTTTACGGGAGACACGTCGTGCCGTAGAGTAGCCGCCTGTTCACTCCATCATTGCTGGGTAGCCGCCATGACCATCTACTACGATAAAGACTGCGATCTCGACATCATAAAGAGCAAATCCGTTGCCGTGATTGGCTACGGCTCCCAGGGCCACGCCCACGCACTCAACCTCCAGGACAGCGGGGTCTCGGTGACCGTCGGCCTGCGCGAGGGCTCGGCATCTGCGGCGAAGGCGCGGGATGCGGGGCTTGCGGTCGCGTCAGTGCCCGAGGCGGTTGCCGGCGCCGACCTTGTCATGGTGTTAACACCGGATGAATTCCAGGCGCAGCTTTACAAGGGCGAGATCGAGCCCAATCTCAAGCAGGGCGCCACGCTTGCGTTTGCCCACGGCTTTGCCATTCACTACAACCAGGTGGTGCCTCGGGCGGACCTGGACGTCATCATGATTGCGCCCAAGGCGCCGGGCCACACGGTGCGCAGCGAGTTTGCCAAGGGCATGGGTATTCCCGACCTCGTGGCGGTGTACCAGGACGCCTCCGGCGGCGCGAAGTCGCTGGCGCTGTCGTATGCCTGCGCCATTGGTGGCGGCCGCACCGCGATTATCGAAACCACGTTCAAGGATGAAACCGAAACGGATCTCTTCGGTGAGCAGACCGTACTGTGTGGCGGCGCCGTGGAACTGGTGAAGGCGGGCTTCGAAACGTTGACCGAGGCGGGCTACGCACCGGAGCTGGCGTACTTCGAATGCCTGCACGAACTCAAGCTGATCGTCGACCTCATGTACGAGGGCGGCATCGCCAACATGAACTACTCGATCTCAAACAACGCCGAGTTCGGTGAGTACGCCACCGGCCCCAAAGTCGTCAATGACAGCACCCGCGCCGCCATGCGCGAGGCGCTTAAGAACATCCAGAACGGTGAGTACGCCAAGCAGTTTATTGCCGAAGGCGCGCTCAACTACCCGTCAATGACGGCCAACCGGCGTAACAACGCCGCCCACCCCATCGAAGTTACCGGTGCGAAGCTGCGCGCGATGATGCCGTGGATCTCGGCGAACAAGCTGGTGGACAAAGACAAGAACTAGCCGCGCGCCGGCCCCGTGCCGGAGTAGCGTGGCCAGCACGGCCTGTGCTCCGTTTCAGCGGCCCGCCGTGCGGTGAATCTCGCTGTCAGGCGCCAGGCTTTCCACGACAGTTTTCGTGGTTCGCCGAAGGGCGACAGGTACAGGCGCGGGCCACGTGTTGTGTTTTTACGTCCGATTGGGCGCGGCGTTCGTGGAAAACGCAACGGTCGTGCGGGCTGGTTTGACACACAAACGCGTCAGGTTGCGCAAACGGTACTCGGCACGCGTGCGCGGTCGTGCTGAGTATCTTGTGTGAGTATCACGCCTAACCCCCGGCAAAACGGGGAGAAAGGGCAGGATTGCCCCATCTGTCAGCGCATTAAGTGCTCGCCGCAGTGCGCAACCAACGTTTTTTTCTGTAACATAACTGCAGCAAAACCGACGTATCCTGCTCGCGATTTTTTACAAACCTTTCCGGAGGCGCACGCCGTGAAGAAGAACCGGTCCTCACTTATTGTTCAATTCGCCTTGGCCAGCGCGGTATCGTTCGCTGCCATTGGCGCTACGATGCTGCCAAATGTTGCGCACGCGCAACAGCAGTCGTCCGCTATCTCAGGTCGCGTGACCGACGCGCAGGGTAACCCTGCAAGCGCGGCTGAGATTACCGTTATCGACACCCGCTCCGGCACTCGCCGGACTACCCGCTCCAACGACAGCGGCAACTACACGGTGCGCAACCTCGCGGTCGGCGGCCCCTACGAGATTCTCCTCAACGGCCAGAAGCAGACCACGGTGCAATCGCTCTCACTCGGTGATGTGTACCAGCTGCCCCTGGTTGCCGGTGGTGCGGCAGCCAACATGGAAGAGGTGATCACTGTTGGGCGCGCGTCGTCATTTAGTGTGGCACCGGGCCCGGCGGCAAACTTCGGCCTCGCAGAGATTGAGACCGCGGTTGCTTTTGAGCGTGACATTAAAGATGTGTTCGCGGTTGATCCGCGCATTAACGTCGAAGGCACTGACGGCGCGGTCAACTGCACCGGCAAGAGCCCGCGTTTCAACACGACGACGCTCGACGGCGTTCGCTACGGTGACCAGTTCGGCCTGAACGACAACGGTTACGGCACGGCCACGGGCATGCCGTTCCCGTTTGACGCTATCGAGCAGGTCGCGGTGGAAATCGCACCCTTCGACGTGCGCTACGGCGGCTTTTCGGCCTGCAACATCAACGCCGTGACCAAGCGCGGCGGCAATGAGTGGACCGGCAGCTTCTTCTACGAGTACACCAGCGACAGCCTGCGCGGCGACGAGTTCGACGGCGATCAGACGTTCAACCTTCAGGACTACGATGAGGACTTCTACGGCATCTCCGCCAACGGGCCGCTCATTCAGGACAAGCTGTTCCTCAGCTTCGCTTACGAGAAGCAGGAAGTGCCGCGGTTTCTCGCCCAGGGTTTCGCCGGTTCCGGCAATGGTGAGGAGCGTGACTGGTTGAGTGAGGCTGACTTCAACCGGATTCGCGATATCGCGCAGAACACCTACAACTACGACCCCGGTGCATTGCCCGGTGACGGTACGCAGGAAGGCGAGAAGTACTTCGCCCGCCTCGACTGGAACATCAGCGACAGGCACCAGGCCGCCTTCGTGTTCAACTACTACGAAGGTTTCCAGGACCGTGCGTCGGACAGCGACGACAACGAGTTCGAGTTCGAAAACCACTACTACGTGAAGGGTGACGAGAACACGACTTACTCCGGTTTCCTGAGCAGCCAGTGGACTGACAGCTTCTCGACCGACATCTTCCTCGGCACGCAGGAGCAGCAGGACAGCCAGGTAACCGTTGGCCCGGCGGATTTCGGTGACCACCAGATCTCCGACTCGGCGCGCAACACGGTCTACCTTGGTGCAGACGATTCACGCCAGGCCAACTCGCTGAACTACGACGCAACGTACCTTCGCTTGAACGCCGAATACCTGTTCCGCGACCACGCGATCTCCTTCGGCTACCACCGCGAGGAGCTGGACGTGTTCAACCTGTTCGTACAGCACTCCAACGGTGGTGAGTACGACTACTTTGACGACTCGACCGGCAACCCCGATTCGTGTGCCGCGCTGGACGCGCAGGGCCGTTTCGACGATCCCAACTGCGGCACGACGGGCCTCGACAAGTTTGAGCTTGGTCGCCCGAGCCGCGTGTACTACGGCAGCGCCGGTGGCACCAACGTCGCGGCCGACGCCGCCGCCGATTTCACCAACACGCTGAACGCCCTGTTCGTGCAGGACGACTTCACGATTGGCGAAAATCTTGCCGTCACGATTGGCCTGCGCTACGAGTGGTGGGAAACGAGTGACGCTCCGCGCTTCAACCAGGCGTTCACCGACGCCAACGGTTTCCGAAATGACGCGACTATTGACGGCACGGACCTGTTCATGCCGCGCGTCGGCCTGACCTGGGACCTGAGCGACACGCTGACCCTGCGCGGTGGCTTTGGCCTGTACAGCGGTGGCAACCCCAACGTGTGGCTGAGTAACTCCTACTCGAACGACGGCATCACCAACGCCCAGTTCCTGTTCGCGAACTTCGACAGCTCGCAGACCCTGCTGCAGGGCATGCCTGACTCGGTGCCGCTGAGTCGCCAGCAGCGCCCCGGCTACGACGTGCCGCAGGAACTGGTGGACAACGTGCTCGCGGTTTCCGATGCTGATGCGAACGACTCCGAGCTCGCGCTGGTTGACCCGAACTATGAGCAGCCGGCCGAATGGAAAGTCTCCGTTGGTGCAACCTACGACCTCAACGGCTGGGTGTTCGACGCTGACTATCTCTACACTCGCGGTGAAGACCCGGCCTACTACGTCGACGTCTCGCAGGAGCAGGTTGGCGAAACCGTGCTTGGCCAGCCGATCTACGACTTCGTGGGCCGCGGCGAAAACAACTTCATGCTTACGAACTCCAACCAGAATCCTGAGGCCCATATCCTGAGCCTCGGCGTGCGCAAGTACTTCGACAACGGTTGGGACCTGCAGCTGGGTTACGCCTACACGGATGCTGAGGACGTGAGCCCGATGACCTCCTCGGTGGCTGCGTCCAACTTCGGTAACGTCGCGCTGAACGACATCGTCGAGCCGGCGGCTGCCACCAGCAACTACGTCGTGCCGCATCGTTTCTCCTTCCGTGCTGGCTACCGCCAGACGCTGTGGGGCGACAACGAGACTCGCATCTCCTTCTACGGTTTCGCGCAGGAAGGACGTCCCCAGAGCTACGTGATGGGTTCGAACTCCCTCGAGGGTGACCAGTTCTTCGGCCGCCACCTGCTGTACGTGCCGACCGGCATCGATGATCCGGCAGTCGTGTTCGAAGACTCCTTCGACTACGCCGCCTTTGAGGCTTTCACCCAGAGTGAAGGTCTCGGCCCAGGCTTCCAGGGCCGCAACGCTAACCATTCCGACTGGAGTTACCGGCTGGATATGCGTATTGACCAGGAGTTCCCGTTCTTCGCCGATATGAAGGCCGTCGGGTATCTCAAGATCTACAACGTCCTCAACCTGCTGAGCAGCGACCTTGGCGTCCAGACGTCGCCACAGTTTTTCTCTGTGCAGCTCGTCGACTCCTCGGTGGATGACGAGGGTCGCTACGTGTTCGAGAGCTTCAATGATGGCCGCGATATCAACGATATCCAGGAAGAGCGCTCGCTTTGGGAAATGCGTCTGGGCTTCTCCCTGCAGTTCTGATCTGAACTGATCCGGGGGGCGGGGCCTGCACAAGGCCCCGTTCCTTTCTCGCTAGTACTACCGGGCGCAGCTGTCTTCGAGGCAGCTGCGCCAAGTTTTTTCTTATGAACCCGAAAAAAGTCATCCTCGCCTACAGCGGCGGTCTCGATACCGCCTGCATCCTGAAAACGCTCATCCAGCAGGGCCATGATGTGGTTGCCTACGTGGCAAACGTCGGGCAGCTGGAAGATTTCGACGACATTGCCCGTCGCGCCCGTGAAGCCGGCGCCAGCGAAGTTTTTGTCGAGGACCTGCAGGCCGAGTTCGTCAGGGACTTCATCTACCCGTCGATTGCCGGCAACGCGGTTTACGAGAACCGCTACCTGCTGGGCACGGCCCTGGCGCGCCCAGTCATCGCCCGGCGGCAGGTGGAGGTTGCCCGGCGCGTCGGCGCAACGG
>JBCAXP010000220.1:0-8005 GCA_038533995.1 Pseudomonadota bacterium | reverse complement strand
CGGGACGGTCGTGGTTAGTCCAGCCCGCAACGGGTCCTGAAACGCTCAGGCAAATCTCCAAACGCGAGCCTTAAAAAACCGGATGAAAACGGAGTCCAAGCGGCTGCTTGTTTATAATATTCGCTACGCAGCAGGGTCCGGGCCGGCGTTCCACCTGCCGGTGCCTGGCGCCGGCTACCTGCGCAGCAACCGGAAAAACCTGGCTCGCATTACCGAGTTCATTCGCGACGCCGATGCCGACATCGTCGGCCTGATTGAAGTCGATACCGGTTCCATACGCAGTGGCGTCAACCAGGCGGAGGCCATCGCCGAGGCGATCGGCCATTACTCCACCTACCAGTGCAAGTACGGCGAAGGCTCGCTCAACAATCACGTGCCGATTCTGCGCAACCAGAGCAATGCTTTCCTCGCCGCGCCACGGGTTCACGGCGAGCGCTTCCACTATTTCGACACCGGCATCAAGCGGCTGATCATCGAGCTCGAACTCGATGACGTTGCGGTGTTCCTCGTGCACCTGTCCCTGAAGTACCGGCACCGGCACTACCAGCTGCGCCACCTGTACCAGCTCGTGAAGAAGTGCACGAAGCCGGTCATCGTGGCGGGCGACTTCAACACCTTCTGGGGTGAGCACGAAATCTTCCTGTTCATGGAAGCCGCCGGGCTGCGCAGCGCGAACGAGGCAAGCCTGCCGTCGTATCCCGCCCGAACGCCCCGCAAGGAACTGGACTTCGTGCTGTACGGAAAAGGCATCGAGATGACCGGGTTCGAGATTCCCGAGGTGACGTACTCCGACCATCTGCCACTCGTCTTCGACTTCGACATCGCGGCCGAGGCTGGCGATCAGTCAGTCGATTTTCCCGAAGAATTACCCGAACAAAAACAGAACAGTAAGTAACTTTTCTCTAGTATTTTATCGGCTAATCTGCGCGAGCCCGCGAGGAGCGCCTTGCCACCCTCAAGGATCAAAATGACAACGGGCGAACCCGCCTTGCCATCCGCTGTCCGAGTCATGACAGGCACCGGGCCGGTAACCTATAATTCCCGGCTTTCCTTACGCCCGAGCCCCGGCCCGGATCAGCAGGAGCAACCACCACCATGAGCAAGGCAGACAGCCGCACGGCGCTGCAGTCGGTTTCGTCGCCGGTCTACTTTGTCGACGGCGCACGCACCCCTTTTCTAAAGGCACGCGGCAAGCCGGGACCTTTTTCCGCCAGCGATCTCGCGGTGCGCGCCGGACGTCAGCTTTTGTCGCGGCAACCCTTCGACA
Organism: Pseudomonadota bacterium; assembly: GCA_038533995.1. GTDB lineage: Bacteria > Pseudomonadota > Gammaproteobacteria > Steroidobacterales > JBCAXP01 > JBCAXP01. Next base: position 6,738 of record JBCAXP010000220.1, on the reverse strand, counting down.
AGACAGAGATTGATGAAGTCATCCTTGGCTGCGCCATGCCCAGCGCCGACGAGGCGAACATCGCCCGGGTGGTGGCCCTTCGCCTCGGTTGCGGCCACTCGGTGCCGGCGTTCACGGTAATGCGCAACTGCGCCTCCGCCATGCAGGCCATCGACAGCGGCGCAAAGAACATTGCGCTCGGCCGCGCAGACCTGGTGCTCGCCGGGGGCACCGAGTCCATGAGCCATGCCCCGATTCTCTATAACGACGACATGGTGGAGTTCCTGGGTGACATGAACCGGGCCCGCAGTGCCGGCGCCAAGCTGAAGGCGGCGAGCAGCCTGCGTCCCGGGCATTTCTCGCCGGTCGTCGGTTTGATCCGTGGCCTTACCGACCCCGTCGTTGGGCTGAACATGGGCCAGACCTGCGAGATCATCGCCGACCGGTTCGGTGTCACGCGCGAAGCTATGGACGAGTATTCAGTCCGCAGCCACCTGAGGCTGGCGGCGGCGTATGACGATGGGCGCATGGGCGAAGTCGAGGCGATTTTCTCGCCGAAGGGCAAAGTGCTGGACGCCGATGACGGCCTGCGGCGCGACAGCAGCGTGAAGAAGCTGGGCACCCTCAAGCCTGCCTTCGACCGCCATGTCGGGCTCGTGACCCCGGGCAACAGCTCCCAGATCACGGATGGCGCAACGCTCCTGATCATGGCCAGCGAGGCGGCGGTTGAACGGTACAACCTGCCCGTGCTCGGCAAGCTCGTCGACGCCCACTGGGCAGCGCTGGACCCGGCCGAAATGGGCCTTGGCCCTGTGCACGCCGCGACGCCGCTGCTGCGGCGCCATGGTCTTGGCCTTAATGACATCGACAACTGGGAAATTAACGAAGCGTTCGCCGGCCAGGTGCTGGCTTGCACGGCCGCGTGGCAGGACGACAGCTACTGCCGGGGGCAGCTCGGCCTCGACGGGGCGCTGGGCGAACTGGACGATGAGCGCCTGAATATCGACGGTGGCGCCATTGCCGTAGGCCATCCCGTCGGCACCAGCGGTGCGCGCATCGTGTTGCACTCGCTCAAGGCGCTGGAGCAAAGCGGCGGTCGTTTGGGGATGGCCGCCATCTGCATCGGCGGTGGCCAGGGCGGAGCCATGCTGCTGGAACGGGTGAACTGATGGTGGACAAGCCAGACACAGATACGACCAACACCGATGCGGACGACGATCTTTCCATGATCGAGAAAGCAACCGCGAAGGCCGCCGCAATGGGGACCGACTCTGCGGCTACACAGGTCACCGAGAGTTCGCCCGCATCGGAAGTCGAAACAGCAGCCGAAGCGGAAACCGTAGAGGTTCCCGCTGTGGAGTCCGAAATTGCTGCCGCTGCGGACAACGCAGCCACTGCTCCGGCCGATGCCGATAGTGACACCGCCACGGACGAAGCCGCCGCCGAAGCGCCGGCCCACTGGAGCATCGAGACCGACAGCGACAACATCGCCTGGCTCACGATCGACAAGGCCGACGCCAGCACCAACGTGCTGTCCAGCGACGTCATGATCCAGCTGAACGACCGCATCGCTGAACTGGAGCTCAGCCGGCCACGCGCCGTGGTGGTTCAGTCGGCGAAAAGCACCGGCTTCATCGCCGGCGCCGACATCACCGAGTTCTCCTCGCTGGGCGAGCCGGACGAAGCCTATGGCCTTATACGCAACGGCCAGATGGTGATGGACCGGCTCGAAGCGCTGCCCTGCCCCACCATCGCGCTGATCAACGGCTTCGCACTCGGCGGCGGCCTCGAACTGGCGATGGCCTGCCGCTATCGCATCGTGGTGGAAGACGACAGTGCGCGGCTCGGCCTTCCGGAAGTCATGCTCGGCATTCACCCGGGCTTCGGCGGAACCGTTCGCAGCACCCGCCTCGTCGGCCCCTTGCCCGCCATGGACATGATGCTGACCGGCCGCGGCCTGCGCCCGAAGCAGGCGCGCAAGATTGGCCTCGTCGACCAGGTCGTACCCGCCCGTCACCTGACGCGAGCGGCGCGGCTGATGGCGCTGAAGCCACCCAAGGCAACGCAGCCGCCGGCGCTGCAGCGCCTCCTGTCGAGCTCCTTTGCCCGCGGCCTGATCGCCGGGCAGATGGAGAAGAAAGTGAAGAAGAAGGCGCGCAAGGAACACTATCCCGCGCCGTACGCGATCATCGATCTGTGGCGCAAGTACGCCGACGATCCTGGCCTCATGTACGAGAAGGAGGCCCGCTCGATCGCCGAACTCATGTGCACACCCACGTCCCGCAACCTGGTGCGAGTGTTCGGCCTGCAAAACCGGATGAAGGGCATGGGGCGCAAGAGCGGCTTCAAGGTAAACAACGTCCACGTGGTCGGTGCCGGCGTGATGGGTGGCGATATCGCCGCCTGGTGTGCGCTGCGCGGCCTTAACGTTACTCTGCAGGACCGGGAACCGAAGTACCTTGGACCCGCCATCGCGCGTGCGGAGAAGCTGTACGCGAAGAAGCTGCGAGACCCGCGCAAGATCCGCGACGCGATGGACCGGCTGATGCCGGACGTCAACGGCGACGGCGTGCGCTCCGCCGATGTGGTTATCGAGGCCATCTTCGAGAACGCCGAGGCGAAGCAGGAGCTGTTCAAGACGCTCGAACCGCAGATGAAGCCCGGCGCCGTGCTGGCCACAAACACGTCCAGCATCAAGCTGGAGGAACTGGCGCCGGTACTCTCGGATCCGTCACGACTCATTGGGCTGCATTTCTTCAACCCGGTTGCCATGATGCAGCTCGTCGAAATCATCGGCACGCCGGACACCAACCCCGAAGAACTCGAGAAAGGCATGACCTTCGCTCGCCGCATCGGCCGCCTGCCCCTGCCCTGCGGCAGCGCCCCGGGTTTTCTCGTTAACCGCGTGCTGATGCCGTACATGATGGAGGCCATGGCAATCGGTGAGGAAGGCGTGCCGCTGCCGGCAATCGACGCCGCGGCGGTGAAGTTCGGCATGCCCATGGGACCGGTGGAACTGGCGGATACCGTGGGCCTGGACGTGGCCCACAGCGTGTCCAAGGTGTTCGAACGCGAGCTCGGCATGACCGTGCCTGCCCGCCTGGCGACCATGGTTGCCTCGAAGAAGCTCGGCCGCAAGAGCGGCCAGGGCTTCTACAACTGGAAGGATGGCAAACCCCAGAAGAAAGCCGACAAGGACTACCGCCCGCCGGAGGACCTTGGCGACCGGCTGATTCTGCCGCTGGTGAACGAGTGTGCCGCGCTGTTGCGCGAAGGCGTCGTGGACGATGCCGACCTCGTTGATGCCGGCGTTATCTTCGGCACCGGCTTCGCACCGTTTCATGGCGGACCGATGCAATACGCCAGGTCGCGTGGCATCGACGAGGTGGTCGCGGCGCTCTCCGCGTTGCAGGAGCGTTACGGCGATCGTTTTGCGCCGGATGAGGGCTGGCAGGGTCTCGCCGACGCCGGCGAGCAGGACGCCTGACATGCCCCAGGGCGTCGAGACGAACAGCAGGGAACACCTGCTGCGTTCCGAAGTCGGTGAGGCGACGGTGCGCACCATGGCAATGCCGCGGGACACCAACTGGCTTGGCGACGTGTTCGGTGGCTGGCTGATGTCGCACGCTGACATCGCCGGGTCTGTGGTGGCCTACCGGCGTGCAGGGGGCAATGTCGTCACCGCATCGGTAAATGATTTCCAGTTTCTGGCGCCTGTCTATGTGGGCGACGTGCTGAGCTTCTATTCGAAGCTCGTGCGCACCGGAACCACCTCCCTGGGGGTGGAAGTCAACGTGTTTGCGGAGCGGCCGGGGGCGCCGCCGGGAGAGTATCTGAAGGTCGCCATGGCGAGCATCAGCTACGTCCATATCGGCGATGATCGGCGCCCGACGCCCATCCCGCAAAAGCCTGACGGATAATGAGAAACTGTGACGGTGATCCCGCGGTGGGCAGCCTGCCTTATGGTAGACTCCTCCACCGGAATGTGGCGATATTGGTAATACAAAGAATGAGTTTCGCAAGGCAGCGCAATGGCTAACACAGAAGTAGCAGTCAGTTTGCTCAAATCGCTGTCGCCACTCGACGGCTTAAAGGCTGAAAACCTGCAGGCACTGGTCAAGAAGACCTCGGTGCAGGAGATCGGTGGCGGACGTTTCCTGTTCAAGCAGGGCGACACGGAGAAGCGCACGATTTACGTCATCTCCGGCGAAGTTGAGCTGCGCACGGAGACCAAGGTGGTGCGCGTCATCGAGGGCGGCAGCAGCGATGCCAAGCATCCGCTGGCGCCGGTGTTGCCGCGCAAGGTCAGCGCACGGGCTCGCAGCCGCGTGGAATACATCTCCGTCGACAGCGACCTCCTTGACGTGATGCTCACCTGGGACCAGACGGGCTCCTACGAGGTGAACGAACTGCACGGTGACAGCGTCGCAACTGAAAGCGACGACTGGATGACCACCCTCCTGCAAACCAAGGCGTTCCACAAGATTCCGCCGGCCAACATCCAGGCCATCTTCATGCGTATGGAGCAGGTCCGGCACAAGGCCGACGACGTCGTTATCAAGCAGGGCGAGGAAGGCGACTACTTCTACGTCATCACCGAAGGCACGTGCTCGGTCACCCGTGAAACCCCGCTCAACAAGGACGGCATCAAGCTCGCCGAACTTCGCGTTGGCGACACGTTCGGTGAGGAGGCGCTGATCTCGGAAGCCAAGCGCAACGCCACCGTTACCATGTTGACGGACGGCACGCTGATGCGCCTGAACAAGGAAGACTTCAACACCTTGCTCAACGAGCCGATGCTGCAATGGGTGGAGTATGACCAGGCGCGACAGATCATTGCCGATGGCGGCAAATGGCTGGACGTGAGACTGCCGAGCGAGTTCGAGAATTTCCACCAGGACGGCGCGGTCAACATTCCGCTGTACTTCATCCGGCTGAAGCTCAAGTCGCTGGACCCGGAAACCCGCTACGTCGTGTGCTGTGACACCGGCCGGCGCAGCTCCGCTGGTGCCTACATCCTGAGCGAACGCGGCTTTGACACCTGTGTGTTGAAGGGTGGTCTCACGATGGCGGACGCCACCGACGACTAACCGACGGGCTCTGCCTACATTGTGTGGGTGGGCTTATCACCGCCGATGCCCCAGCCGGGTTTCGGCCTACATCGTGTGGGTCGGTTTGTCACCACCGAGCGCACCCGCCAGGTAGTTCTCGATCTTGCGCTGCGTGTTGCCGCGATCCTGCTCGGAAAACTGGACCCCGATACCTGTCGTGCGCTTGCCCTGCGCGCCCTTCGGCGTCATCCATACCACCCGTCCGGCAACCGGCAGCTTCTCATCCTCGCTCATCAGGTTGAGCAGCATGAACACTTCGTCCCCAAGCCGGTAGGTGCTGTTCGTCGGAATAAACAGGCCACCGTTGCGAATGAACGGCATGTAGGCAAGGTACAAAGCGCTCTTGTCCTTGATGGTCAGCGTTAGCAGGCCTGGTTTACTCATCGTATCGATTCCATTGCGCGGGTAGCCTCGCCACCGCTGAACCGCGTGGCCCAGGGCATCAGCAGAGATTCCACCGCTAGCTGTGTATTGATCGGCCCGTCGATCCGCAACTTTAACCAGCGCAGCCGGTCCAGGTAGTGGAACAGCCGTGCCGCGGGCAGTGCCAGCGCCAGCCGGGCCAACGTCTCGGGCACAACACCCTCCTCGTTGGCCGCCGGACCTGCCATGGCAAGCCGGATCATACTGGCGACGCGCTGGTCCAGCCAATGCAGAACCAACGCCATATCCAGGCGAAACCACTTGGCCGCAACGGCCACCGGGTCCGCCGATCGGTTAATAATACCGGTTAAATCGGCCTCAAGCCTGTGATCCAGTTCCGAAAAACCGTCTTTTTCAAGCGCCAGGGCCGCGAGCGGCGCGCCACCGGCGAAATCGAGCAGGCGATGGACGTCGCCAGAGCAGCCGGCTGCCGCCATGAACGCTTCGGCCTCTTTTCGCTCGGGCACGGAAAATTCCAGGCGCTGGCAGCGGCTGCGGACCGTGGCAAGCAGTGAGGCCGGCCGACTGGTCACAAGCAGCAAGAGCGTGTTGCCCGGTGGCTCCTCGAGCGTCTTCAGAAGGCTGTTGGCAGCGGCCATCGTCATCGCCTCAGCCGGGTACACGAGGCCTACTTTGGTGCCGCCGGCGTGGCTGGTTACGGCAAGCTCCTGGCTCATGGCGCGAACCTGGTCGACGCCGATCGTTGTTTTGAGATCGCCGGCCGCGTTTTTCGCCTCGAAGGTCACGACGTGGAAGTCCGGGTGCCCCTCGTTCACGTCTGCGGCGCCAGCGCTGACCTGCGCGGCGCTCGCGAGCCCGAGCACCTGCTCCGCTGCCGCATGGGCGAAACTCAGTTTGCCGAGCCCGGCGGGGCCATGTAGCAGCAGCGCGTGCGGTACGCGGCCGCTCTCACAGGCATCGCGCCAGCGCTGCCAGTTAGTCGCGTGCCAGGAGTATTTTTCTTTTTTCGTCAATTGACTGTGGCGTATTTATAATTCTTTATCGAGTTTAATTATCGCAAGACAGCCTGCAGCGCTTCCTGCAGGTAGCTGCGCACGTCGGCCAGTGAGCGCGTCGCATCCACCGTGACTACCCGGTGCGGGTGATCCCTCGCGATGGCCAGGTAGCCCTCCCGGACGCGGTTGAAGAATTCGGCCCGCTCCAGCTCGATGCGGTCCGGCTTGCCGCGTTTTTGTACGCGGCTCAGGCCCACTTCGACCGGTGC
>JBCAXP010000219.1:0-8039 GCA_038533995.1 Pseudomonadota bacterium | reverse complement strand
CGTCACGATCAACGTGCGTTCACGCCATATCGTGAGTTACCTGAGGGATTTTCTCTTAGGCACGCAGCGGGCCGGCACACCAATCGGCGCACTCTCCGGCGGCGAGGCCAACCGCGTGGTGCTCGCGCGGCTGTTCGCGCGTCCGTCGAACCTGCTGGTGCTGGACGAACCGACCAACGATCTGGATGTGGAGACACTCGAGGTGCTCGAGGAGCGCCTCGTTAACTATACCGGCACGCTGCTCCTGGTCAGTCATGACCGGGACTTCCTGGACAACGTGGTGACGAGCAGCATCGTGTTCGAAAGCGGCGGCGTTGTGCGCGAATACGTTGGCGGCTACAGCGACTGGCTGCGCCACGGCAAAACGCTTGCCGACGTTGACCGGCCGGAGCCACCGCGGTCTGATGCACGCAAGCCTCAGCCGTCGAAGCCGGCACGTCAAAAGAAAAGCAGCAGCAAGCTCACCTACAAACTGCAGCGTGAACTGGACGCGCTGCCTGGCCAGATCGAGGCGCTGGAGCAGCAGATTGCCGAGCTACAGGCCGAGGTGGAGGCACCGGGATTTTACGACGGACCCTATGAAGCCGTGCAGGAGCGGCTCGATCGCCTGACGGCGCTCAATAGCGAACTCGACCAGCTGACAGAGCGCTGGCTTGAGCTCGAGGACAGCTAGTCCCGCGAGGCCAGCTCGGCAAGCAGCGCCTGAATCAGGCCGCCGTCGTCCTGTAAAAGGCGCTCCTTCTTCGCCCTGGAAAGCTGCTTGATGCGATATTCGAGGCGCAGCGCCATGCCGCGGTCACCGATTGGTCTGACCAGTTCGAGCTTGAGAGGACCCCGGCCGCGCAGATAGCGCGAGCCGCGCCCACCGCCAGACTGGTGTTCGGCAAAGCGACGCTCAACGTCGGTGGCAACGCCTGTGTAGAGCGACCGGTCGGCGCAGCGCACCAGGTACAGATACCAGACCGGTGCCGCCGGCTCGCTCAAAGCGACCGCCTGTCAGTGTGACGCATTACCTTCTCGTTGTTGTGTATGCTTTGCACTATACTGACTGCTCAACAATTTGCGTGTTCGACGCCGCGAGGTCCAACCCGGCGGCAGGAGCCAGGCCGGTTGTCGAACGGGACGGTACCCGGCAGGGTCCGCAAGCAAGCAGCACGGGCTGCCTTGCCCGCCCGCAGACACCCACGGCAGAACCGCCCGCCCGGCGTAGCCGGCAGTCACCCTGACAGAACCTATGGTAAACCAGCCGGATCTTCCCAACACTGCCGTCCTGGCTGTCAGCCGGGACGCGGAGTTTGTGGCGTCGCTCACGGTGGCGCTGCAGGGAAGCCGCGAGCTGCTGCATGCCCCTGACATGGCCACGGCCGAGGACATGGTGATCGCCCACAACGTTGGCGTAGTGGTAACGGATCGCGGCACCTCACAGGAAGAAATCAAGTCCATCGCCGGGCGCCTGCGGCCAATCGTGCCGCAGCTGGTTTTTGTAGTTGCGGGCGATCGCAGTCACGCGAACGACATGATGGACCTGATCACGAGCGGCGACATCTACCGCTTCCTGCTGACGCCGCTGGCACCAGGTCAAACCCGCGTGTGCATCGAGTCTGCGATCAGCCGTTTCAATACAATCGCGGAAGACGGGCCGGCAGCGGCGATACCTGAAACCGAACGTGAGTCGTCGCCCGTGCCCTGGCTGCTGGCGGCAGCGGGGGTTGTGGTGGCGCTCGCCGCGGGTGCCTGGTGGTTTGTCGGTAAGGACGAACCACAGGCGCCACCTGCCCAGGTCGCACAACCTGCCCCACCCTCACCTCCGCAAGAAGCCACGTCGGAACAGCCGGGGCAATCGCGTGACGCCGCCGTTGACCGCAGCCTCAGCATGGCGCGAGAAGCCCTGGCCAACGGCCGCCTCGTTGAGCCCATAGGCGCCAACGCCCTGTACTTCTTCCGCTCGGTGCTGAAAGCCGAGCCGGACAACGCAGAGGCGCTGGAAGGCATGCGCACCATTGCTGCAAACCTTATAGAGCGCACCACTGAAGCCGTTGAAAGCGGCGACCTCGATGCCGCCCGCAGCTCACTGGCCATTGTTCGCAGCATCACGCCGGACGACCCTGCAATCGCCGAGCTTCAGCAGCGCATCGGCGTGCAGGACGCGACCGCCGCGATTGCCAGCGCACAACAACTCGCGCTATCGCAGGATTTCACCGGCGCCCTGGCGTTGCTGGCGGAGCAGCCGGACAGCGCGGAGATCGTTGCGGCACGCACCAGCATCCAGGACGCCCAGCGCGCGGCGCGCGTGGAAGCCAGCCTGCAGCAGATGGCCGTGGGCATTGCCACCGGCGACCTGCTGGAACCGGCAGGAAGAAGTGCCCACTTCCACGCTATGGCGGCGATGGCGCTGGCGCCGAACAGTCCCGAGGTGCGCACCGCCGTCACCGGGCTTGGCGACCTGCTCATCGAGCAGGCATCTACCGCCACGACGGCTGGCAGTTTTGATGAGTCCGAGCAGTGGCTGGCAGCCGCGGAGGCGCTCGGTGTGGTCGGCGCCGCGGTCAGCGATGCGCGCGTCGCAAACCTCGATGCGATTGCGGCACAGGAGGCGGCACAAGTTGTCGACGCGGCAAACGCTGAGCGCCTGTCTTTCGCGGCCGAGCGTATCGCAAGCAGCCAGCTTCTCGACCCGCCGGACGACAGCGCCTTTTTCTACCTGTCAGAGGTCCGGTCCAGTGACCCTGCCAACGGCGACTTGCCAGCCGCCGAGCAACAGCTAGCAGGGGCCTTGTTGCTGAGCGCCAGCCAGGCCATTGAAGGGCAACAGTACGCGGAGGCAACCCGGCTCGTCGATGCCGCGGCCTCCCTCGGCGCCGACGCCAGCGCAGTGGCCGCTGAACGCAGCGCCATTGAAACCGCCCTCGCCGCCCAGGCTGCTGCCGAACAGCAACCCGAATTCATCTCGACGCGTGAACTTACGCGTACGCGGTACGTGGCGCCAAACTACCCGCTAATTGCCGAGCGACGGGATGTTGAGGGCTCGGTGCTGCTCGAGTTCACACTCACGGTGGAAGGCCTCGTGCGGGATATCGAGATTATTGAGTCGGAACCGCGCAAGGTGTTTGACCGCTCCGCCACCACCGCGCTCGCGCGCTGGGAGTTTGAGCCCTACGAAGTGGCCGGTGAGCCGCAGGAAGTGCGCGTGCGTGTCGACATGTCCTTCGTCCTGAATTAAGCCGGATCTATTCACGGTTACACAGCGTGACAGTTTTAGCGGCTTCCTGTCGCTTTACTGGGCAGATCAAACTGAATTTGTCCGGAGACTGTCATGAACACCCAAACCCAGCCGGCTCGCCGGCTCCCACGCTGGCTCTCACTGCGATCCATTTTTCGCGCCGGGCTGGTGAGCGCTGCTGCCTCTCGCGGGCGGCCGGCTCCCATTGCCCTGGATCCGCGGGCTCGGGGTCTTGAGCGGCGTGGGGCTTTGGCCTGGAAGTAGTTGGATTTGGGCCCTTCGTTTCACGGCACCGCACTGACGGCACTACAACGAATAGAGTCTTCTAACCGCTGCTTGCTGTCGGTCAGCGTTTTTCTTGCGCGTCGGCTGATGCAGCGGGGCGAGAGGATTACCAGCGCCGCTCCGCGTCGCTGTTTGTCGGCAGGCTGCGCCTGCCTCGGATCGAACCACTTTTTCTATTGTCGGAGGTTCGAGTGCCTTCGATCTGATGGGGTCAGTTCGTTCGGCTTGTCGCAATCAACAGATTTGGTCGGGGCGAGAGGATTCGAACCTCCGACCCCTTGCACCCCATGCAAGTGCGCTACCAGGCTGCGCCACGCCCCGACATTGTGTGTTGACTGCAGTGCCCGGCGACTGCACCGGGATGCGAATGATACCGAAGCTGCTGCTAACGTGAAAGCCTCGACGCCTTCGGAGGCGCGGCAATCGTAGCGGGTAGTCGTGGCTTCGTTTCGCGGTGCGCCGGTGCTAGCGGCGCAGGATTTTGAGGACTTCTTCCAGTTCCACCCGAAGCTGGCGGATGATCTGCTGGCTTTGGGTGACGTCTTCCTTGGCTTCCTCGCCCGTGAGCTTTTGCCGGGCGCCGCCGATCGTGAAGCCGTCTTCGTAGAGCAGACTGCGAATCTGCCGAATGATGATGACGTCCTGGCGCTGGTAGTAGCGGCGGTTACCGCGCCGCTTGACGGGTTTGAGCTGGGGAAACTCCTGCTCCCAGTAGCGCAGCACGTGTGGCTTTACGCCGCACAGCTCGCTCACCTCGCCAATTGTGAAGTACCGCTTTCCCGGTATGGGCGGTAATTCGTTGTTATTCGCCGGTTCCAGCATAGGCCTCTACTCTTGCTTTTAGTTTTTGGCCTGGTCGAAAGGTCACAACGCGGCGCGCCGTGATAGGAATTTCTTCGCCTGTTTTGGGATTTCGCCCCGGTCTCTGGTTCTTGTCCCTGAGATCGAAATTACCAAAACCGGACAGCTTGATCTGCTCTCCGCCCGCCAGCGCGACACGCAGGTCCTCGAAAAACAGGTCAACCAGTTCCCGGGCCTCCCGCTTGTTGAGCCCGAGCTCGTTGAAAAGCGATTCCGCCATGTCCGCCTTGGTCAATGCCATTGATCAGTCTCTTATTGTTGCTGCCAGATCCCGTTGCAAGCCGCTGCCGACCTGCTGGACGGCACGCTCTGCATCCTCGTCGGTAAGAGTGCGCGAAGAATCCTGTAAAATCAAGCCTAAAGCGACACTTTTTAGTCCTGAATCTATGCCCTTGCCACGATAAATGTCGAAGATCCGCACATCACGCAGCGATGGCGGGGCATGGTCCAGGACGCACGCCTGTATTGTAGCGGCGGAGACCGCATCTTGCACGAGAAATGCGATATCGCGGCGCACCATCGGAAACTTGGAAATCGGCGCAAATAGCGGCACTTTTGCCGCAAATGCCTGCTCGATATCGATCTCGAACACGAAGACAGATTCTGTAATATCAAGCTGACGGGCAATTTGCGGGTGAAGTGCGCCGACGTGGCCAACGGGAACTCCATCGAGCCTTACCTCGGCCGTCTGGCCTGGGTGCATCGCGCTGTGTTCACCGGGTTGCCACTCATACGCGCTCGCGTTGCCCGTTCGGGCGAGGAGCGCCTCCACATCCGCCTTCACGTCGAAGAAGTCGAGTGCCGTCTTGCCGGCACCCCACTGCTCGTCCAGGCGCGGCCCGCAGGCTACACCAGAAATTGTATTTTTCTGTTCTAAATCAGTTGACTGACTCACAAACCTCAAGCCGGTTTCAAACAGGCGAACGCGATCGTGCTGGCGGCTCACGTTCTGTTTGAGCGCCGTCAGCAGGCCTGGCAGCAGCGACACCCGCATGTCGGACAGGTCCGAGGAAATCGGGTTGGCCAGGCGCAGCGCGCCGCTGTCCGGAAACAGCGCGTCCTGCAGGCGCGGGTCGACAAAGCTGTAGGTGATGGCTTCCTGGTAGCCGCGGTCGACGAGCGCCGTCTTCAGTCGCGCGACGGGAATGCGCGTCTCGGAATCGGACAGCAGTGGCAGCGTTGCCGATGCGACCGTCGTGGGCACCTTGTCGTAGCCGTGAATGCGCGCCACTTCTTCGACCAGGTCCTCTTCGATTTCAAGATCAAAGCGGAAGCCCGGCGGCGTTACGGTCCAGCCCTCGTCTACCCGCGTCACGTCGAGTTGAAGGCGAGTGAGAATATCCGTCACCGTGTCCTCCGGGATGGCTAGGCCGAGCAACCGCTCGAGGCGTGCCTTGCGCAGGGTTATCGGGTGACGCTTCGGCAGCTTGTCCGCATCACCGGACAGCACGAGCGGACCGGCCTCACCGCCGGCGATGTCCATGAGCAGACGCGTTGCGCGCTCGATCGCTGTCGCCTGCGCGTTTGGATCCACTCCCCGTTCGAAGCGATGCGAGGCGTCGGTGTGCAAACCGAAACGCCGCGCCCTGCCCGCCACTTCGAGCGGCGCGAAGAAAGCAGCTTCAAAGAAGATATCCGTGGTGTCGTCGGCAACGCCTGAATCCTCGCCACCCATGATGCCGGCGAGCGCTTTCGCCTGGCGCTGGTCTGCGATAATCATGATGCTCGGATCGAGCCGAACCTCACGGCCGTCGAGCAGCGTCAGCGTTTCGCCGTCTTGCGCCTTGCGCACGACGATGCCGCCGTCGAGGTTCCTGAGGTCGAACGCGTGCATGGGCGTGCCCAGTTCAAGCAACACGTAGTTGGTGACATCCACCGCCGGATGAATTGGGCGTACCCCGCTGCGAAGCAAACGCTCGGCCATCCACTGGGGCGTTGTGGCGTCGGTACGAATGCCACGCACGATGCGGCCGCCATAGACCGGGCAACCGTCCGTGAACTGAACATCCACCGGGAACGTGTCGTCGATTGTCGCCGGCACCGGCGTGATGTCCGGCTCATTCACCGGCAACCGGTTCAGCACACCGACCTCCCGGGCCACGCCTGCAAGGCCGAGGCAGTCACCGCGATTCGGCGTGAGATCAATCTCGATGATGCTGTCGTTGAGGTTCAGAAAGTCGCGTACGTCGTCGCCGGGCGTGCCGCCCTCGGGCAGCGCGAGGATGCCGTCGCTTTCCTGGCCGAGGCCAAGCTCAGACGCGGAACAGATCATGCCCTGCGACACAACGCCGCGGAGCTTTGACTTGCGAATCTTTAAACCGCCAGGCAGCTTTGCGCCGACCATTGCCACCGGCACACTCATGCCCGCGGCAACGTTCGGTGCACCGCAAACAATCTGCAGCGTCTCTTCGCCGCCGGCGTCCACCGTGCACACGCGCAGGCGATCGGCCTGCGGATGCGGCTCCACTGTCTGAACGCTACCAACGACCACGTTGGAAAAGTCACCGGCCGCCGGCTCAATGGCACCGACTTCAAGACCTGCCATCGTCAGTTGATGGGCAAGCTCCTTCGTCGATACCGGCGCGTCTACCCAGGTTTTCAGCCATGCTTCACTGATGTTCATCGCGTCTACCGACCTAGTTGAATTGCTTCAGAAAGCTGAGGTCGTTCTCGAAGAACAACCGCAGATCATTGACCTTGTATCGCAGCATCGCCAGCCGCTCGACGCCCATACCAAACGCGTACCCGGTGTACTTCTCGGAATCGATGTTCACCGCCGCGAGCACGTTGGGATGCACCATGCCGCAGCCAAGCACCTCGAGCCATCCGGTATGCGAACACACGCGACAGCCCTTGCCGCCGCACATCACGCATTCCATATCCACCTCTGCCGACGGCTCGGTGAACGGAAAGTACGACGGGCGAAAACGCACGCCCAGCGGCCGCTCGAAGAACTCCTGCAGAAAGCCCGCAAGCACCGCCCTTAAGTTTGCAAAGCTGATGTTCTCGCCAACCGCAAGCCCTTCGACCTGGTGAAACATCGGCGTGTGCGTCACGTCGGAGTCGCAGCGATACACGCGACCCGGCGCAATCAGCTGCAGCGGCGGTGCGGTCTCGAGCATCGCGCGAATCTGCACCGGCGAAGTGTGGGTGCGCAGCAGCAGGTCGTCCTTCAGATAGAACGTATCGTGCATAGCACGGGCCGGATGGTGCTCCGGAATATTCAGTGCTTCGAAATTGTGAAACCCGTCTTCAATTTCCGGCCCCTCGTGCACGCTGAAGCCAACCTGTCGGAATAACCGTTCGATACGCTCGATGGTGCGGGTGACAGGGTGCAGGCCGCCGGGCGCCTCTCCCCTGCCCGGCAGGGTAACGTCCACCGTGTCCCGTTCGAGCTGTTCGGCGAGCGCATCAGCCTGCAGCGCCTCCCTCCGCGCTTCCACGAGCGCAGTTACCGAACGCTTGGCTTCGTTGATGCGTTGTCCGGCCGCCGGCCGCTCAGCGGGGTCCAGGCTACCAAGCTGCTTGAGCAGCGCAGTCAGCTCGCCCTTCTTGCCAAGAAACATGACCCGGATTTCGTCCAGCGCGGCAAGAGAGTCGCTTTTCGCAATCTCGGTCTCAGCGCGCTGCATTAGTTCATCGAGTTTTTGCACGTTGCTTCGTGTTCCGTCAT
>JBCAXP010000218.1:0-8054 GCA_038533995.1 Pseudomonadota bacterium | reverse complement strand
AGTGCACGCGGCGTGCACTTCATTGACGACCCGGTGTTTCCGGGCGGCAAGGGTCGTGAGCTTACCGCCGAGGACGTGGTGTACTCGCTGAAGCGGCACTTCGACCCGGCGTCGCTCTCGCAGGGCTCCTGGCTCTGGCAAGGGCGCATCGAGGGCCTCGACGAGTGGGGCTCCGCCGGTGCCGACTACGCGGTGGAAGTGCCGGGCTTGAGCGCGCCGGAAAAATACACCGTGCGCATCACCCTGACGCAGCCGTTTCCGCAGTTGACCTACACGCTGGCCACTGCGTTTTCTGCCGTGGTGCCGCGCGAGGCGGTGGAAAAATATGGTCGCGAATTCTGGACCCGCCCGGTCGGTTCAGGGCCTTTCATCGTTGATTTCTTTGATACCGCGCGCGCCGAGATGCGCCGCAACCCGGGCTTCCGCCAGGAGCCGGTGGATATTGCTTTTGAAGGCTTTGATCCATCGCTGCACGCGGGGCTCGGCTTCGAAGCGCTGGACGGCCGGTCGGCGCCGTTCGTGGACAGGCTGACCATCGATTTCATTGGTGAGAATTCTGCGCGCTGGAACTCGTTTACGAAGGGCGATGAGATTCAGTACATCTACGCGCCGAACGATTACACCGACACGATGCTCGCGTCCAAGAACCCGGTGGCATTGAAACCGGAGCTCGCGGAGAAGTACCACCTGATGGCGGGTACCGAGGCAGGCCTGGTGTTCCACACCTTCAACCTCGATGACGAGGAATTCGGGTACAGCGACGACCCCAGGCGCGCGGAGCGCAACAAGGCGCTTCGCTGCGCGATGATCAAGGCGTTTGACTGGACCGAGCGCAACGAGCGTTTTTATTCGGGGCTTGGCACCGTGTTCCCCGGCATCATTCCGCCGACCGTGCCGGAATACGATCCCGAAGTGCCGATGGTCAGCGTCGAGCGGGATGTCGAAGGCGGGCGCAAGCTGCTTGCCGACAATGGCTGGACGGCCGACACGCTGCCGACGCTCGTGTACGGCACAACGGGCGACGTCACCCAGCGCCAGTACTTCGAGCAGTACCGGGCGTGGATGGTGGAGCTGGGCTTTCCCATCGACAAGGTGGAGCTCAAGCAGTACGCCACCTTCGGCGAGCTGAGCCGCGCGTGGAAGCAGAGCAAACTGCCGCTGGTCAACAAGGGCTGGACGCTGGACTACCCGGATGCGGAGAACGTGCTGCAGCTTTTCTACGGGCCGAACGGCTCGCCGGGTTCCAACGACGCGAACTACCGCAATCCGATTTTTGACGACCTGTTTGCGCGAACCAAGATCATGCAGCCGGGACCTGAACGGACGCGGCTGTATCGCCAGATGAACCGTATTCTCATCGACGACTGCGTCGCACACCTGTCGG
Source organism: Pseudomonadota bacterium (assembly GCA_038533995.1). Lineage (GTDB taxonomy): Bacteria > Pseudomonadota > Gammaproteobacteria > Steroidobacterales > JBCAXP01 > JBCAXP01. The sequence continues at coordinate 6,670 of JBCAXP010000218.1, read as the reverse complement.
TGGCCCGCACGCGGATTCTGCTGTGGCACAGGGACGTCATCGCCTACCCGGATCGGGAGATTGTGGGCGGTTATTTCCTGAAGTACGTTGCTCTCGTGGACGCGCCGGCGGCCTCCGCGGCGACGGCAGCCCGGTAGCCGGCAGCGCCTGACCGAGCCGCCGATCCGTCTTCATGGAGCTTCTGCAGTACGCACTAAGGAAACTGCTGGCCGGTATTCCCCTTGTGCTGGGGGTGACGTTCATCAGTTTCCTGTTGATGGTGTACTTCGGGCCTGACCAGACCTACGAGCTGCTGGGCAAGAACCCGACGCCGGAGCAAATAGAGCAGGTCCGCAAGGAACTGGGCTACGACAAGCCCTTTGCCGCCCGCTACGGCGATTACCTGCGGGAAATCGTCACGCTGGACTTTGGCTACTCCAACAAGACCGGCCAGCGCGTATCGGACGTGCTCGCCCGCACGGTGCCGATTTCGCTCGCCCTTGTCGCGCCAGGCTTCGTGCTCGGCAACATGCTCGGCATCGCCCTGGCCCTGCTCGCGGCGTATCACCGCGGCGGCTGGGTCGACAAGCTGATCATGGGCGGCGCGGTATTTGGCATGAGCATCAGCTTTCTGATCGTGGTCATCGCCTGCCAGATTATCTTCTGCTCTAGCTACGGGCTGGACCTGTTCCCGGTGCGCGGCTGGCGCATGGACACACTCGGCGATTACGCGCGCTACGTTACCGTGCCGACCATCGCCACCGTGTTCGTCGCGCTTGGCTACAACACGCGCTTTTACCGTGCGGTCATCGTCGAGGAAATGACCCGCGATCATGTGCGCACCGCGATGGCGTACGGCACGCCGCCGGCGCGGCTGCTTTACCGCAACATTCTCAAGAACAGCCTGATTCCGATCATCACGCGCATCATGTTTTCGATTCCGCTGGTTGTGATCAGCGGCAGCCTGATCATCGAGAGCTACTTCGGCATTCCCGGCGTCGGCAAGGTCACCTTTGACGCGATTACAAGCGGTGACCAGCCGGTGCTTAAGGCAGTAGTCGGGCTCACCGCTGTGCTGTTCGTGCTCACCCTGCTGGTGACCGACATCCTGTACCGGGCAGTGGACCCGCGGGTCACACTCAAATGAGCAGCGCCTCACCAGTGGCCGACGTCGCGACGGCGCCGACCGAGGGCCGCCGCTCGCTGTGGTCCAAGGCGCTGTACAAGTTCACTCGTGACCGGCTGGGGATGGGTGCGCTGGCGGTCGTGCTTTTGTACGGCGTCATTGCCGCTGGCGCTGCCGCCGGCCTTTGGGGCCAGGACTGGGCGGCATTGTCCGACGCCACGTGGGCCGCGGCGTCGGCCGATCACTGGTTCGGTACTAACCGCATTGGTCAGGATATCTTCGCGCGTGCCCTGTACAGCACGCGCACCGCGTTCGAAGTCGGCTTTGTGGTGGCCATTGCCTCGACGATTGTTGGCGCGTTGCTGGGTGCGGCCGCCGGGTTTTTCAGCGGCTCGTGGATCGACGAGATCGTCCTCTGGCTGATGGGCGTGCTTGATTCCATTCCGTTCTACCTGTTCGTGGCTGCGATTGCCTACGCGATGAAAGGCAGTCCGTTCGGCATGCACGTGGCCATGGTGGCGACCTTCTGGACGATTACCGGGCGACTGGTCCGCGGCGAAGTCATCAAGCTCAAGGGGCAGGAGTTTGTAGAAGCCGCAAGAGCGATCGGCGTGCCGCGCCTGGTGATAATCGGGCGCCACATTTTGCCGAACACGTTTCACATCCTGCTGGTGCAGGCGACCATCGTGTTTGTGGCTGCCATCAAGTCCGAGGTCATCCTGAGTTTCCTTGGCCTTGGCGTTAAGGACAGCGTGAGCTGGGGACTCATGATTGCCGAGGCCGCCAACGAAGTGCAGAACGGCCACTTCAACAACTTCATCTGGGCATCGGTGTTTCTGTTCGGCCTTGTCATGGCCTTCAATCTCTTCTCCGATGCGCTCCAGGATGCGCTCGACCCGAGGCAGGTGGCATGAGCGGCGAGCCCCTGCTCAGCGTCGATAACCTAAGCATCGAGTTTTCGACCGAGCGCGGCGTCGTGCGCGCGGTGGACAACGTGAGCTTCGACGTCAGGGCAGGCGAGACGCTCGGCATTGTTGGCGAGTCCGGGTGCGGCAAGACGGTGACCGGACTGTCGCTGCTGCGCCTGATACCGTCGCCACCGGGGCGCATTGTCAGCGGCAGCATTCGCCTTCGCGGCAAAGACCTCGTCGCGCTGCCGGAGCGGGACATGCGCGCCATTCGCGGCCGCGACATCTCGATGATTTTCCAGGAGCCGATGACCGCGCTGAACCCGGTGTTCACGGTAGGTAATCAAATGGCGGAAGTGCTTCGGCGGCACAAGGGGCTGAGCCGCCGGCAGGCGCTCGCAGGCGCCATCGACATGCTGCATCGAGTCGGCCTGCCGGACCCGGCGCGCCGGGTAAAGGAATATCCCCACCAGTTGTCGGGCGGCATGCGCCAGCGCGTGATGATTGGCATGGCGTTGTCCTGCGGCCCGCAGATTCTCGTTGCGGACGAACCGACGACGGCGCTGGATGTGACGACCCAGGCCCAGGTCATGGAACAGATCGTCGCGCTGCAGAAGGAATTCGACATGGCGGTTATCCTGATCACGCACGACCTCGGCGTCGTTGCGGAAAGCTGCCAGCGCGCCCTCGTGATGTACTGCGGGCGGGTGGTTGAAGACGCGCCGGTGAAATCGCTGTTTGCAACGCCGCACCATCCGTACACCAGCGGCCTGCTGCGATCCGTGGCGCGCATTCGCCCTGATCGCGTCGCCAGCCTTCCGGTTATTCCCGGCATGGTGCCTGACCTTGCCAACCTGCCCGACGGGTGCCGGTTCCGTGAGCGGTGCGACAACGCCGTGGCGCGTTGCGCCGGGGAGACGCCGGTGCTCGATGCGGCGCCGGTGGGTGAGGGCGTGGTGGCATGCTTCAATCCCGACAACGCCGCTTCCGGCGAGCCACTGTCGTGAGCGAGGCGCCGCTGCTCGAGGTCCGCGATCTCGTCAAGCATTTCCCTGTCCGCGGCGGGCTGTTCCGCGGCATCGTTGGCCACGTGCGCGCGGTGGACGGCGTAAGTTTTCACATCGAGGCCGGGCAGACTCTCGGCCTCGTTGGCGAGTCCGGCTGCGGGAAAAGCACGCTGGGCCGGGCGCTGCTGAGGCTGCACGAGCCGACGGCCGGGCAAGTGCTGTTGAACGGCGAGGACATCACTGCCCTGGATGCAGGCGCGACGACGGAACGCCGGCGTGACCTGCAGATGATTTTCCAGGACCCGTACGCCAGCCTCAGTCCGCGCCGCACGGTCGGGCAGACCATTCGCGAACCCCTGGATGTACACGGCATAGGCACCCCTTCGGAGCGAGATGCCCGCGTGCGCGAACTGCTGGACGTTGTGGGCTTGAGGCCGCAGGTGCTTACGCGCTATCCGCACGAGTTTTCCGGTGGCCAGCGGCAGCGCGTGGGCATTGCGCGGGCGCTCGCGCTCAACCCGTGCTTTATCGTTGCCGACGAACCGGTGTCTGCACTCGATGTGTCGGTGCAGTCCCAGGTGCTGAACCTGATTGGCGAACTGCAACGCGACAAGGGCATCGCGTTCCTGTTTATTTCCCATGATCTCGCGGTGGTGCAGCACATCAGCCATGCCGTTGGCGTCATGTATCTCGGCCGGCTGGTTGAACTGGCTTCCTCCGAGGACATTTACAGTTCGCCGAAACACCCGTACACGCAGGCGCTGCTGTCCGCGGTGCCCCAGCCCGATCCCACCCGGGTGGCGTCGCGCACGGTGCTGGAAGGTGACGTGCCCTCGGCGGCCAGTCCACCGCCAGGTTGCCCGTTCCACACGCGCTGCCCCGTCGCAACGGACATTTGTCGTGAGCAGGTCCCGGAGACGGTCGATGTTGGTGGGGCAGGGGGCGAACATCTGGTATCGTGTCACTTGCATTCGTAGCGCGATGCCACAGTCCAATCCTGGTGTATTCCCGAACCCGTTCTGACTTTTTTGCCATGACCCGAATTCTGACGACAGGCCGCGTGGCGGTCCTGGCTGCTGCTCTGCTGTCGATGGCTGGCAGTGGCGCACTGGCGGCGACCGTCTACGTCAACGACGAACTCGAAATCACGCTTCGCAGCGGTCAGAGTACGGGGCACTCGATTGTCCGCATGCTGTCCAGCGGAACCGCGCTCGAGGTACTCGGCGAAAGCGGTGACAACGGGTACACGCACGTGCGGACGCCGCAGGGCACGGAGGGCTACGTGCTCAGCCGTTTTCTTACCGCGGAACCCATCGCCCGGGATCGCCTCGCGCAGGCCAACCGGCGGCTGGCTTTCCTGAACGAGGAGAAGGCCCGGCTCGACACGGAGATTGCCGATCTGAAGAGCAGGCTCGGCAACGTGCAGGGCGAGCGTGGACAGTTCGAGGCACAGGGCAGGGAACTGGCCCGGGAACTGGAGGACATTCGGCGCACGGCTGCCAGCACGCTGGCTATCGCCGCGGAAAACGACACGCTGAAAGAGCGCCTCAACACGGCCAGCGGCACCATCGCCTCGCTGGAAGAGGAAAACGAGCTCCTTCGCGATGAGCGCGCCCGGAACTGGTTCATCATCGGGTCCGCCGTTACCGTTGCGGGTGTGCTCATCGGCCTGATTCTGCCGCGTATCCGCTGGCGCCGGCGCTCACGCTGGAGCAGCCTGTAGGCAGCTCCGGCAACGTACTCCTCGGTCCGGCTGGACCCGGTCTGACCGACAGCAACCGCTGCCCGTCAAGCAGCTGGTAAGATAATCGGCACAGTCTCTTTTTGCCCGGACATCGCGGGCCGCCGCCTATGAACGTACGTGACCACCTGTCGCCAGAGGAACTGCAGGCCTTCACACGCCGCAGCGACCTCGCGGGCGCCGTCACGGTCGCGTTCAACTGGGGTCTCATCGCGCTGGCGTTTGCGCTGGTTGCGCTGCGCCCGGGCGTGCTGACGGTGCTGGTTAGCCTGGTGCTGCTGGGCGGCCGGCAGCTGGGCCTTGCGATCCTGATGCACGATTGTGCCCACCGCTCGCTGTTCCGCACTCCATGGCTCAACGAATGGGTGGGCAAGTGGTTGTGCGGCGCGCCGATACTCGCGGACCTGGCTGCGTACCGCAAATATCACTTCGTGCACCATCGCACGGCCGGCAGCGACGAAGACCCGGACCGGTCCAACTACCTGCCGTACCCGGTGGGGCGTGCCAGCATGCGGCGCAAGCTCGCGCGCGACCTGACCGGCATCACAGGCGTGAAAACCCTGTACCTGGTGCTCGCCATGAGCGGTGGCCTGATTGCGTACCAGCTGTCCTACGAGCGCAAGCCGCTGGACCAGGCCGGCCGCCGCTGGTACCACGTCGCCGGGCTTGCCCTTCGAAACCTGGCCGCACCGCTGCTCGTGAATGTGCTGCTTGCATCGATACTGGCACTGCTCGGCTACGCTTCGGTCTACCTGCTGTGGCCTGCTGCGTGGCTGACGACCTACATGGCGTTCAGCCGGCTGCGCAACGCCTCGGAGCACGGCGCGGTACCCGATCCGTGGGCTATCGATCCACTGCGCAACACGCGCACGACGCTGCCCCGCTGGTGGGAGCGGCTGACCATTGCGCCCAACCACGTGAACTACCACCTTGAACACCATTTGCTGCCCAGCGTGCCTCCGCATCGTCTTGCTGACCTGCACGCCTGCCTCAAGTCTCGCGGCGTCTATGGCGACGCGGAGATTGTCGAGGGCTACAGCCGCGTGTTCGCAAAACTGACGGCAGAGCCTGCCCAAGCCAAGAGTTAAGGAAATCGCAATGCCAGCACGCGCCGCGTTTATCGGTCTCGGCGTCATGGGTTTTCCCATGGCCGGCCACCTCCAGTCTGCCGGCCACCCGGTCACCGTGTACAACCGCACGCGCGATGTCGCCCGCCGCTGGGTCGAGGTCAACGGCGGTGCGGAGGCGGCCACCCCTGCCGAAGCCGCGGCCGGCGCCGACGTGGTGCTTGTCTGCGTGGGCAACGATTCGGACGTGCGCGATGTGGTGCTGGGCGACAGCGGCGCGCTGGCCGGTATGCGCGAGGGCGCCGTGCTCGTGGATCACACCACCGCCTCGGCGGCGCTTGCTCGGGAACTCGAGGAACGCTGTCGGGAGCGCGGGTGCGGCTTCCTCGACGCTCCGGTGTCGGGCGGCCAGGCCGGTGCCGAGGGCGGCACGCTGACCGTGATGGTGGGCGGCGAGCAGGCGGTGTTCGAGCAGGTGGAGAGCGTCATCGACAGCTATGCGCGCTACGTCCGGTTGCTGGGGCCCGCCGGCAATGGCCAGCTCGCCAAGATGGTCAACCAGATCTGTATCGCCGGGGTCGTCCAGGGCCTCGCCGAGGCGCTTCACTTTGCCGAGCAGGCGGGCCTGGATGCGCCGGCGGTGGTCGATACGATCTCACGCGGCGCCGCGCAGTCCTGGCAAATGGACAACCGTGCGCTGACGATGCTGGAGGGACGCTACGATTTCGGTTTTGCCGTCGACTGGATGCGCAAGGATCTTGGTCTCGCGCTCGATGAGGCCCGGCGCAACGGCTCGACCCTGCCGCTTGCGGCGCTGGTTGACCAGTACTACGCCGACGTTC
>JBCAXP010000217.1:0-8065 GCA_038533995.1 Pseudomonadota bacterium | reverse complement strand
GTATGCCTATGTGCGTGCTGGAGGCGCTGGGCATACCTTCGTAGGCAGACGACAGCGCAAACAGGTCGCTTGCGCGCAGATAGTCCGCAACGTCTGCCGGGTTAACGAGACCTGCCAGGATGACGGCCTGCCTTAAGTCCAGCGCGCCGATACGCTCCTCAATGGCGGATCGTAGTACACCGTCACCGATCATCAACAACCGCGCATTCGACCGCGTCTTGCGCACCCGGGCAAAAGCCTCCAGCAGCAGCAGCGGGTCTTTTTGCTTATCCAGCCTGCCGAGGCTGGTGATCACAACATCATCCGAATCAACACCGAGCGGTGCAAGGCGTTCTTGACGTAACCGCTGCTTCTCCTCGATCGACACGGGGGCAAAGCGGTCGGGGTCGTACCAGGTCGGGGTAAAGCGAAACTTGTCGGCCATCGACGCGTAGCGTTCCCGGAATGCGGCGACGGCGTCTTCGCGCACCGCGTACACGCTGCTGAGCCGCTTCATCAAAAGCCCCTCGATCCAGAAATAAAGCCCTGGCAAATGGCGCCAGCGAATATCGGCGCCAGCGTCCCGAAGCACATCCATGTTCTGGTGGAAAAACGCATTGAGCGCAATGTCACGGCCGCTAAACAGCGCTGCCGGCTCAATGCGATGCATGTCGATAACGTCGTAGTCCCGGCGCAGCCACCCGCGCTTCGGGATTAGCCTCAGCAGGTGATTGAGCGAAGCCGGAAACCGTGACTGCTTGCCAGGCTCGCCGATCGCGAATAGAGGCAGGCTGCGGTACGAACCCCGGCCCAGGTTCACCGTTGTCCACTGGCCAACCGGGCGCGCGGCCGGGTCGGTCGTGACGCCGATGACATCGAAGCTGAAGCCGGCAGGCGCCCAGTTGATGATGCCGCGAATAAAGGTCTCGATGCCGCCGGGAATCGTCCCGGCAGGGTCCGATGGGTAGGCTATTGCCACACGCACGCCTGCGGACCGCTCCATCAGGCGTCACCCAGCAGCGCATTCAGCCGCGCAATGTAGTCAGGCGAAAAGTCCGTGCGGTACTTGTCGTTCATGTTCTTGAGGTCGGCGCCCTGATCAATCCAGCGCCCGGGTTCGGGCGACGCATCAAGACCGCAAAAGCGCGCGACCTCGTCAAGGCTATCGTGCGGGGCAGCGGTGAACTGCTCATAAGTGAGCGTCATCAACTGATCGCTACCGAGCGCCGCCGCCTGCCCTTCAACCTGTTCGCACACCCGGCGCCACTGCAGCGCCGCCAGCACCCCGGGGTCGTTACCTTCGGTCTCCCAACGGGCCACGTCATCGGCCGACAGCAGACCTTGCCAGAACGGCCCGTCATAGCCGCCCTTGGCCTTCCAGAACGGCACGCGCAGCAGCGAATGGGTTACCGCCCTGGCGTCACGCAACACGTGCACAAAAAGCGCATCGGGGAAGATACTTGCCAGGTAACGAATGCGCGGCGGGCCGGTGAGCTTCGCGGCAAAACGCTCCCTGCCCTGCCAGCGCGATACCGCGGCCACGGCCTTGCGCACGCGCTTCGCCGTCGCCTCACTGGCCTCGGCCTCAGGCAGCGCGTCACGGGCAAAGTCTACGCCCGTGTGATGATCCCAGAATTCGTAGGCCTCATCAGGCTGGGGGAACAAAATGTTGAACTTCGACGCCTTGCCGTATTGCTTCTTGTGGCCCTTCAGGCGCACCACCGGGTTGTCGAACACCCGGCGAAGAAAATTGGCCGCTGGGCTGGACGGCCACATCCGGCAGTAGTTCGATACCCACGCAAGCTGCGGATGCTGTGCAAACGCCTCAAAGGCGATCGTCGTGCCGCTGCGCGGCATGCCGATGAAAAAGACCGGCCGTGAAACGGTGCGGCTCATGACGTCACCGACGCTGACGCCAGCGTGTGCATAAGCGCAGCCGTCTGGTCAATCATCGCGTCCCGCGAGAAGTCCGCTTCGACCCGCTTCCGGGCGGCGTCGCCCATGGCGCGAAGGGCCTCGGGGTCGTCGACGCCAGCCTTCAGTGCACCGGCCAGCGCCGCGGTGTCGCGCACCGGCACCACGTAGCCAGTCCGGCCGTTTTCCACCGCTTCCGCCAGGCCGCCAATGTCTGTGACCACCACGGGCACAGCCATACTCATGGACTCGAGCATCGCCATGGAAAACGTCTCAACCGCAAAGGACGCGAGTACGCTCACGTTTGACGCAGCGAGCAGCGGCCTGACGTCTGACAGCTCACCGACAAAGCGGACACGCTGGCCAATACCCTTTTCGGCAACGTAGTGGCGAATGCCTTGCTCCTGCTCACCCCGGCCAGCCAACACGAGGTAGGCCGACTGCGGCAGGTCAGCAAACGCGTCCACCAGGCCCCGGTGGTTTTTCTCGATACGAAAGCCGGCAATGCAGCTGACAACGGTGGCGTCGGCCGGCACGTCCAGTGACGCGCGCAAGCCGGCGCCTTCCTCGGCGTAGTCGGCAGGCGCGAACTCCTGCGGCGAAATACCGTTGTAGATCACCCTGGCGGTTTTCTCGACAAACGGATAACGGTCAATCCAGTACGCCTGCTGCGCCTTGCACACGAACAGCACGCTGTCAGACGAGCGCAGCACCCAGCGATACAGCAGCCGGTCATACAGCTCTTCCTTGAGACCGCGATTCACCGTGGTGTGAATAGCGGACAACAGCACTGGGTTACGCGTTGCGAAGCGCCGAGCCTGCCAGCCGAGCAGCGCCGAAATCTGAAGCGTGCAGTGGAGCACATCGATGTTTTGCTCGTCGACGATCGTGGCAATGCGCCGTGCCAGGCCGCGATCAAAGCGGGACTGCCGGGGCACGTGCCAGAAGCGCACATTGTAGTCGTCGAGCTGCTCGCGCAGGTCCATTTCATCGCCGAACACGAGCAGGTGTTTTTCGAAGGCATCATTGGCCAGGCCGTTCACCAGCTGCACGACCTGGTTCTCGGCCCCTGCCCGTCGCAGCGACGGAACGATGAACAGCACCCGCAGCCGGTCGCTCATGACATCGCCAGTGGTGGAAAGTCCGCGATGTACCGGCGCGCAACGTTGATGGCCCCGTAGTTTTCCACCGCGAAATCTCGACAGGTTTGCGCGACCGGCGCACGTACACCGTCGTCCAGCAGGTTTAGCACCGCCGCCTGCATCTCATCGAGATCGCCGGGCGAGGCGCCCAGCCCGCGCTGGTCGATCAGGTTGTCCGGATCGAAGAAGGACACCACCGGCACTCCCCTCACCCACGCCTGCAGGAACGAGTTCGGAAAGCCTTCCGAGTCCGAGGTGTTCACGAACACGCGCGTTGCGTGAAAGTAGTCGTTGACCTCGGCGTAGGGAACGGCGCCAAGGAACTCGAGATTGGGTACCTCGGCGGCCGCCGCTCGCATCTCCTCGAAATACGCTTCCTTGCCGGGTACCGGCCCGCCGATCATTACCACGCGCTTGCCGGGCAGTTTTTTCGCAAGCTCGATGCCAAGATCCGGCCGCTTGAACTCGCGCAGGTTGTTGACCCACAGCACGTCGATGTCCTTGTCCGGCCGGTTCTCCAGCGACGGTACTTCCACCGACATATTGGTCACGGTGCTGGCAAGGCCGTGATTGTCCTTCAGCAACTCCTGCTGGTGGACGCCCTGTGCGGAAATAAAATCCGCCCGCTTCAGGCCGTAGCGATACAGCCAGCGGTCGCGGCTGAAGCGAATCAGCTCCTCACCGGGTACGCAGTCGGTGTCATGGGCAACGCGAAAGACCAGCTTGCGGTTGTGCTTCTCGCAGAAGCGCGCGACAAGGCCGGTCATCATGCCCGCACACGACTGGTAGTAGACGTCGGCATCCGCTTCCGCGAACGCGTTCCAGATGGACGTCATCCGCGGATGCAGAAAGCGCACTCCCGGAAGTCCGTCCTGGTCGGCGTAGGTCTTCAGCACACGGATGCCGTCGAGCACTTCCCCGTCTGGCTGCCCGTGATCCTTCACGATCATGCTCACGTCGTAACCGAGCTCATGAAACGCCCGCGCGAGCAGCGTCTGCTGCACCGACTCCCCGCCGAAGTATTCCGAGCCCCACGCCGGGTTCAACACCGGGTAGTTGTCGAGGCCAATAAAGCAGAGCTTCATTGCTGTACCTGTCCCCTCGCTACGGCGCCGCCCTTCAGGTTAGCGCCAACCAGCGGGTACCGGCGCTGCGGCGCCGCGGCCTCGGTGGGGGCCGTTTGCTTCTGCGGCTCGGTCAGCGCCAGCAACATGCCCCACAGGGCAAACATGTACTGCTGCATATCCGCTAGCTGGAACCGCAGGAACTCGATCTTTAGCTGGTCGATGAGAAACACCGCCAGCAGCAGGAAGGCAAGCGTTGGCAAACCCTCCTGCATTGTGGATTTTCGTCGCAATCGTCGCTTTCGCCGCCACCAGGTAAAGCCCAGCCGGAAAAAGAATATGGCGTAGACGATGAGACCCAGGCCGCCCACTGTGTACAAGAGGAACAGGATCAGGTTGTGTGGATACGGAATGGTCTCGTAGTCCTTGATGACCCGCTTCCACTCGTCGATGAGACGCAGCCTGGGGCCGTGCCCAATGACGAGATTGTCCGGAATCTTCTCCAGCGCAAGCTCAAACGCTTTCTGGCGGGTGTCCGGCACGCCGCCCTCGAAGGTGGTTTCCCCGAGGCGTTCAAACAGCACGTTGAAGTCGGTGTATTTCACGACCGCGACGCCCATCGCCACCATGCCGACCGTACCAACCACCATCAGCCGTATGCTGCCGGCAACACCGAGCTGCCTGCGGAACATGAACATGAACATCAGGATCCCGATAACCAGGGCAAGGAAGCTGCCACGGCTTCCGGTCGCGATCAGAAACGCGAGGTTGCCAAGCGCCACCGGCACGATCATCCACAGCCTGCCGAACTCCCTGTAGTTCATCAGCAGAAAGCCCGATATCAGGATATTCAGGGCAAAGAACTCACCGTTGGTGCCGGCGGAGCCGAACGGGCCGATCAGCCGCTGCTTCTCAATCAGGTTCCCCTGCAGCTTGAACTCCTGCACCCCGAGGAAAGCCACCGCCTGGTCGCCGGCAACGAGCTGGATCGTGCAATACGCCAGCACCAGGATGTTTAGCCACAGGAACATCAAGATGCCCTGCTTGAAGTCACGGTACTCGCGAAAGTAGTTGTAGCTCAGGTAGAAAAACAGGTAGCTCCCGCCGACCGTCACGATGTACAGGATGTGATCGAAGTACGTCGCCTTGAGCGCCTGCGACATCGAAATCAGGTAGACGAAGAAGATCGCCAGAACCGAGCCGAGCAGCGGGAATGACCGTAGCTGCCCCCGCAGCAGCCATGCCACCCCGACGAGGTAAACGAGCACGAGGTTTAGCGTGCCAAAGCGCGAGTTGATTATCTGGAACGGCAGCATCAGCAGCAGGAAGAAGATCGCCGGCTTCGGCTTCGACAGGTACGACACCAGGAACAGCACGACGCCGAGAAACAGTGCGATGATGAGCTGGAAATATTGTCCGGTTGAAAACATGTGCGAATCAGCTGTCGTTGGTGGCCGCGCTGCAATCAGCCGGCATCGGGTCGTCCATGCGGTAGGCCTCCACGCCGAACGCGGTCAGCACGGCCTGCACCTGGTTGCGGTCACCCTGCTCGAGCCGTTGCATCCAGCCCGGCTTGTGCGCAAGGTCAAGGCGCTCGCCTTTGGAGACTTCGGAAACCTGTTGCGAGGGCGCCTTGCGGACCGCCTCGCTGGGTACGTTGGGAAGTTCCAGCCAGTCGGCCATGCGCCGCCATTCACGCTCAGGCGCCTCGAGGAGCTTCTCGTAAAACACCACGCGAAAGGACCCGGGCTGGCGTGACTCCAGCGGCAGCTGGTTCTCGATGCACCACACCGCGGCGTGTGCCTGGGCCTTGCTCATGGGCTGCGCCAGGAGCTCGGAACAGCGCGCCCCGTAGCGATGGGCAAACGCCGGCTGACTGGTGTACGCGGCGAGGATGCGCTGCGGATCCCAGTCGTTGCCGCTCAAGCGCATCTGCGATTCCACGACGGCGCCCGGATGACGTACAACCAGCACCGTGCGCGCCGCGAAACGTTCATGCAGCCAATCGAGCATGAGATTGCCGCGAATCAGTTTTACCAGGCACTGCTCTGCAGCGAGCAGCGGCCGGAACTGGGCGCGATTACGGCCCAGCTTGCGCCAGCGCCGGTAAAACTGGCGCACCAGCGTTGTCGATGACAATGTGACAAGCCGCGGCGTCAGGCGATCCCGGCGCACGCGGTAGTTGCTCCACAGCGTGTGCAGCCGGCCATTGAAGACGTCGGTAAAGAAGGCTTCGCAGCCGTCCGGCATCGCATTGCCGTCGTCACAGGCATAGGCAAAGCCTGCCGCAGAGGGAACACCCTGAGGATGCAACGGCTCGAACACCGGCCGCAGCGCGTTTTCCCGCGCCAGTGCGTCCAGTATCCACGTTGTGCCGCCGCGGCCGGAGCCGGCGACCACGCGCGGCGGCCGGGCTGGCTCGGCAAGCTGAACCGGCGTCTGTTGCGCCGTTGCGTGGGCCACGGCGTTCATTTGCAACGCCCGCCGGCTTCGCCACCCGCTGCAGTGACGCGGTAACAGTCATAGGCAACACCCGGCAGCGCGAGCTCTCGCACGAGCCTGCCGCGTGCCTGAACGTTACCGAGTGCTGCGAAGGGTTCACCGTGACGTGCGCCAAACACCGCGTAGTCGCCCTCTTCCAGCTCACGCGTCTGTAGCGTTCGCTGGCCATCGTCAATTGAGACCCGGGCGCCGGCAAACGGCGCCGTCAGCGGATCGCCGATGAACACGCCCTGCCCCGGCATGGCGACACTCTTCCAGTAAGCCTCAAGGAGGGTTTCACCGCGCAGGTAACGCTCGATGACTATCGCCGGGTCGGGAAATTTGCCGGTGATATTGCAGGGTTCCACAACCGTGCCGTAGCTTCCGGACGTGCCGGCGTCGAGCCAGCGCAGCGCGCTCATTTGCTTGTCGCTGGTAAGCCGGCCGCCGGCGGATGTCAGGTGATCGCCAATGGCGCCCTCGACGAAGCCGTTGCGCTCGAGGCCCTGAACGCGCGCCGTGCCGGTGAAGTAAAAGAGGATATCCTCGACGCCCGCCATCTCCTGCTCGCTGACGACACGAATGTCGGCCTCACCTTGCCACTGCCGGGCAAGGGTGCTGTAGCGGTAGGCGCGAACGTTGCGCCGTTTGTCGGACGTGCGCACGAGGTAAGCCGGTGCCTCCGGCCAGCTGTGATCGGCGGACAGGCCACGCTCGATCAATGCCCGGCCACCGGCAACATCGCTGGCCGCCAGGCTCATCGCGGGCCGCACACCCAGTTCGTCGAAGGGGCGGCGGGTATCGCTGTCAAAGTAAACGGACCTGCGCGTGTCCCTGCAGCCCTTCGCGCAGTAGCTCTCGTCCAGGCCGAGCGCGAACGCGCTGGTGACAGACATGCAGGCCACCTTGAACGGCTGGGTCCAGGCCAGCGCATACGCCTGCACGCCTGGCGGGGTGGCCGCATCCACAAGCCCCTTGACCCGGTTGAAGGCCTTGCGCGGCATGTTCGCCTGAACCGCGAAACGCACGCGGATTACATTGTCGTCCGGAATGCCGCGCTGGCGAGCGTACTCACCGCCGATAGCAACGCTGTAGGGATCGTTCTCGTTGATCACGAGCGCAACGTGCTCAGGCAACAGACGCTGCACGGGCAACTCCACCTTCGCCTCGGCAGACGACGGCAGTGACGCCATCGCAAGCAACGCGGTCGCAAGGTGCAAGACAACGGTTAACACGGTGGACTCTGCGACTAGCCGGACTCTTTTCCCGGCGCCGGCATGGGTTCCTCTTCACGGCCGGCAAACAGGCCGCCGAGTTTGCGGTCTCGCACTACGTCCTTGATGATGTCGCTGCCGATTTCGCTGCGCTGTTCGGCAAAGCCGTACACAAGCGCCGGGGCGTGCCGCGTGTCATCAACACGCTGTGCGACACGGCGCTTGTGTACGGCTTTGCCGAACAGCGCAGCGAAATCGGCAGCGACATCAT
>JBCAXP010000216.1:0-8103 GCA_038533995.1 Pseudomonadota bacterium | reverse complement strand
GTCGGCTTCCGGGATCAGGCGGTCGGTCAGTTCCACCACGCTGATCTTTACGCCGAGCGCGGCATACACGGTGGCCATTTCCAGGCCGATAATGCCGCCGCCAATGACGAGCATGCGCTCCGGGAGCTCCTCGAGCAGCAGCGCGCCGGTCGAATCCATGATGCGCGGATCGTCCGGCAGCCCTGGCAGCATGACCGGTTCCGAGCCTGCCGCAATCACGCACTTGTCAAAGCGAATGCGCGTTTCGCCCTCGTCGTTTTTCACGACGATGTGCCGGCTGTCGGCGAACGTGCCGGTACCGTTCACGATCGTCACGCCGCGCTGCTTGGCCATGTAAGCCAGGCCGCCGGTCAGTTTACTGACGACGCTGTCCTTCCAGGCAACCACTTTTTCGGTATCGATCTCGGGTTCGCCGAAGTTGACCCCCGCGTCGCGCATGTCGCGCGCATCGTCAATGACCTTGGCAACGTGCAGTAACGCCTTCGACGGGATGCAACCGACGTTCAGGCACACGCCACCCAGCGTCGGCCATCGCTCGATGATGACGATCTTCTTGTCCTGGCCGTGGAGGATATCGGCGGACCGGAATGCTGCAGCGTAGCCGCCCACGCCGGCGCCGAGCACGAGAATATCGGCGTGCATGTCCGCAGGCTCGTCCGACACCGGAACGGCCTCGGGTTCCGGCGAACCCACGAATTCTGTCTTCGCCTCGGCGGGCTCCGACGCATCCGCCGCCGTGGCGACCTCTTCGCTCGCCTCCAGGGTCAGCACCACGCTGCCCTCCGACACGCGATCGCCAACCTTCACGCTGACGTCGCGAATCTTGCCGGCCGCGGGACTCGGAATGTCCATGGCCGCCTTGTCGGTCTCAAGCGTGATGAGTGGATCTTCCGCCGCGACGTCCTGTCCCTTTGTCACGTGGAGTTCGACGATCTCCACGTCGTCGAAGTCACCGATGTCCGGCACGGTTACCGTGATCATGTTGCTCATGCGCTTGAGTCTTCCGGCCGGTAGGATTCGGCGCGCGCCATCTCGGCACCCAGGTGGGTGGTGAAGCGAGCCGCGGCCGCCCCGTCGATCACCCGGTGGTCGTAAGACAGTGACAGCGGCAACATCAGCCGGGGCACGAATTCGCCGTCCTGGTACACCGGCGCCATTGCCGAGCGCGACACGCCGAGAATGGCGACTTCCGGCGCGTTGATGATGGGCGTGAAGGCCGTGCCGCCGATGCCGCCCAGGCTGCTGATGGTGAACGTGCCGCCCTGCATGTCGGTGGGCGGCAACTTGCCGTCGCGTGCCTTGGTGGACAGCTCGGTAAGCTCGCGCGCGATGGTGTACAGGTCTTTCCTGTCCGCATCGCGAATGACCGGTACCACCAGCCCGTTCGGCGTGTCGGCAGCAAAACCGATGTTGATGTACTTTTTGAAGACCAGGTTTTCGCCAGCCTCGTCCAGCGACGTGTTGAACTGCGGGAACTCCTGCAGCGTGCGCACGCAGGCCATTACCGTGAAGGCCAGCGGCGTCAGCTTCACGCCGGCCTCCGCTGCCGAGGGTTTAAGTTCCTTGCGCAGCGCTTCAAGGTCCGTGATGTCGGCCTGGTCGAACTGCGTCACGTGCGGCAGGTTCACCCAGCTGGCATGCAGCCGCGGCCCGGAGATCTTCTGCACGCGAGTGAGCCGTTTGAGCTCGATTTCGCCGTAGCGCGCAAAATCGACCTTCGGCACGCTTGGCAACGCCTGCGCGGTGGTATGCGTGCCGGTCATGACCGACTTGACGAACGCCTTGACGTCTTCCTTCGTGATGCGGCTCTTGAAGCCGGTACCGCGGACGCGGCCCAGGTCCGCGCCCAGCTCGCGGGCAAACTTGCGCACCGAGGGGCTGGCGTGGGCGCCTGCAAAGGCCATCTCGTCAATTGGGGGCAGCGCGCCTGTGGCGGGAGTGCTGGCCGGCTTCGGCGGCGGCGGTGCTGCAGCCGCCGGTGCCTGGGCCGGTGCTGGCTGCGACGGCGCCGCTGTTTCAGCTGGCGTGCTCGCCGCCGGCGTGGTCATGGTCTCAAGGTCCGCCACGGCCGACCCTTCCGAGACCGTGTCACCCGCGGCCACGTGCAGCGCAACGATCTTGCCGGCGCTCGGCGCCGGAATGTCCATAGCCGCCTTGTCCGTTTCCAGCGTGATCAGCGCGCCTTCTGCGTCGACGTCGTCACCGACGGCTACGTGGACCTCGATAATCTCAACGTCAGTGAAGTCGCCGATGTCCGGCACCTTGACGGTGACGGTCTGGAGCTCCGGCTCCGCCGCAGGCGCAGCCTCCGCCGGCGCGGCCGGCGCCTCCTCTGTTGCCGCAGGTGCTTGCGCACCAGCGTCGGCCTCCGGCGCCGCGGCGGCTTCCTCGGCCTCGCCCTCGAGCACCAGGACCACCGCTCCTTCGGACACCTTGTCGCCGACGTTGACGAGCACCTCGACAACCTTGCCGGCCTGCGGTGCGGGTACATCCATCGCGGCCTTGTCGGTTTCCAGCGTAATCAGCGGGTCTTCGGCGCTCACCTGGTCGCCGGCGCTGACGTGCACCTCGACGATCTCGACATCCTGAAAATCGCCGATATCAGGCACAATGACGTTTGTTGTACTAGCCAAGACGGCGCCTCCAAAGGTCTTCGTTGGGCGAACTCATGCGGCGGAGGTCACAGGGTGACCGGATCGGGCTTTTCGCTGTCGATGCCGAACCGCTTCATCGCGTCCTTTACGGTATCCGCGTCGATTACGCCGGTGTCGGCCAGCGCCTTGAGCGCCGCCACCACGACGTAGTGCTTGTCGACTTCGAAATGCCGGCGTAGCGCGGCGCGGCCATCGCTCCGGCCATAGCCGTCGGTACCCAGCGTGTGGAACGCGCCCGGCACCCAGGGGCGAATCTGGTCAGCCACTGTCTGCATGTAGTCACTGGCCGCCACCACCGGCCCTTCCCGGTCGGCAAGCTGCGCGCTCACGAAGCTCTGCCGTGGCGCGTCGCCCGGGTGCAGACGGTTCCAGCGGTCCACGTGCAGACCGTCGCGCCGCAGTTCACTGAAGCTCGTAACGCTCCACACGTCGGCCGGTATGCCGAAATCATTCTCAAGCAGCTTGGACGCGTCGATCACTTCCCGCAGGATCGTGCCGGCGCCCATGAGCTGCACGCGGACGCGGCCCTTGCCGCCCTCCTGCAGCAGGTACATACCCTTGAGAATGTTCTCTTCCTGCCCTTCCGGGAGCGGCGGGTGAACGTAGTTCTCGTTCATCGTGGTCAGGTAGTAGAACACGCTCTCGCGCGCCTCGAACATGCGGCGAAGGCCCTCGCGCACGATGACGGCGAGCTCGTAGGCAAACGCCGGATCGTAGGCCACGCAGTTCGGAATCGTGGACGCCAGCAGGTGGCTGTGACCGTCCTGGTGCTGCAGGCCCTCGCCGGCAAGCGTGGTGCGTCCGGCGGTACCGCCGATGAGGAAGCCGCGCGTCTGCATGTCGCCCGCGGCCCACGCAAAGTCGCCCACTCGCTGGAAGCCGAACATCGAGTAGTAGATGTAGAACGGCACCATGTTGATGTCGTGGTTGGCGTACGCCGTGCCGGCTGCGATCCACGAGCACATGGAACCGGCCTCGTTGATGCCTTCCTGGAGAATCTGGCCGCTCTTGTCCTCGTGGTAGAACATGAGCTGGTCGGCGTCCTGCGGCGTGTACAACTGGCCCTTCGACGAGTAAATACCAACCTGGCGGAACATGCCTTCCATGCCGAAGGTGCGGGCTTCGTCCGGCACGATCGGTACGATGTGCTTGCCGATGCCCTTGTCGCGAACGAGCGCGGTCAGCATTCGCACCAGCGCCATCGTGGTGGACTGCTTGCGCGTGCCGGTACCTTCGAGCTGGCTCTTGAAAAGGTCGAGCGAGGGCGCCTTGAGCGGCGGCGCAATGTCCCGGCGTGCCGGCAGCGACCCACCGAGCGCGGCGCGGCGCTCGCGGATGTACTCCATTTCGGCACTGCCCTCCGGCGGCTTGCAAAACGGAGTGTCGGCAATATCGGCGTCGCTCACCGGGATGTTGAAGCGGTCGCGGAAGGCCTTCAGCGCCTCGAGGTCCAGGTCTTTCTTCTGGTGAGTGATGTTCTGGCCTTCGCCGGCCTTGCCCATGCCAAAACCCTTTACGGTCTTCGCCAGGATCACCGTGGGCCTGCCCTGGGTGTTCATGGCAGCGTGGAAGGCGGCGTACACCTTGCGCACGTCGTGGCCGCCGCGGTTCAGGCGCCAGATCTCGTGGTCGGACATGTTCGCGACCATCTCCTTGAGCTCGGGGTAGTGCCCGAAGAAGTGCTCGCGGGTGTAGGCACCGCCCTTGGCCTTGAAGTTTTGATACTCGCCGTCGACGCATTCCTCCATGCGTTTGCGCAGCAGGCCCTGTTCGTCGCGCATCAGCAGCGGGTCCCACCGGGAACCCCACAGCACCTTGATGACGTTCCAGCCGGCGCCCTGGAACGCCGCCTCCAGCTCCTGGATGATCTTGCCGTTGCCGCGCACCGGACCGTCGAGGCGCTGCAGGTTGCAGTTGATCACGAAGACGAGATTGTCGAGCCGCTCGCGCACCGGCATCGTGATTGCGCCGAGCGACTCCGGCTCGTCCATCTCGCCATCGCCGAGGAACGCCCAGACCTTGCGGTCGGATTCCGGCACGAGGCCGCGGTGCTCCATGTACCGCATGAAGCGCGCCTGGTAAATCGCCATCATGGGACCAAGACCCATCGATACGGTCGGGAACTGCCAGAAGTCCGGCATCAGCCAGGGGTGGGGATAGGACGACAGGCCCTTGCCACCAACCTCATGGCGGAAGTTGCGCAGCTGGTCTTCCGTGAGTCTGCCTTCCAGGAACGCGCGGGCGTAGATGCCCGGCGACGAGTGTCCCTGGATGAAAATCATGTCGCCCGGGTTCTTTTCCGTCGGCGCCCGCCAGAAGTGGTTGAAGCCCACTTCGTACATCGTGGCGGACGACGCGTAGGTCGCGATGTGGCCACCGTACTCCGAACTCTCGCGATTGGCCTGGATGACCGTCGCCATGGCATTCCAGCGCATGTACGCAAGAATGCGTTTCTCCAGCGCCTGGTCACCCGGGTACACCGGTTCCTGCGCCGCGGAGATGGTGTTGAGGTACGCGGTGTTCGGCGTGTACGGCAGGTAGGCGCCGGAGCGCCGGGCATGGTCGATGAGCTTCTCGATCAGGAAGTGGGCGCGCTCGGCGCCCTGCGTGCGCAATACCGACTCGATGGACTCGAGCCACTCACGGGTTTCCAGCGGATCCAGGTCGTCTTTGCCGGCGGCATCATTCATTTGCGCGTTCCAAACCAGAGTACTTAAGTAGAGTTATTCGAGCCTGGCGGTAGTGATTTCGCCACGCCGTCCTGATACGATGACTACCTGTCAGCAGGGGACTCTGCCGACGGTCAAAACCCCGCTATCATCGGGGTTTATTTTTTTTAGGTCAAGGCAACTTCATGACCGAGTTAGAACTCCCGGAACCCAACAGCCTACGCATTGTGCAGGCGCCGCAGGCGATCAACGAGAAACGCCTCGAGCGGGTCGACTTCCTGATCGTCGTGCTGCCACCGACGCACACTGAGAGTGCACTGGCCGACCTGCCCTACGCAGACCGCATGCGCGCTGCACTGCGCCGCTCCAGGGCCCTGAGCGCAGTTCCGGCCGTTCGCTTAGGCTTGCCGAACCAGCGCAACACGGGCACCAGCCTGGCGGTACTGCCGAAGGACGCCTCCACCTTTCAGTACCTGACCCTTGCGCGCAAGCTCATCGCCGACGCCCTTAGCGTAAACCCGACCAATATCGCAGTGGCCGCCCCCGGGCTGCCCGAGGCGAGCGTCAAGCGCGTCATGGAGGCCATGGCCGCGGCTGCGATGGCCGCCGCCTTCGAAATGCCGACGTTCAAATCGAGCCCCCCGCAGCGCTCGCGCTTTCGGAACCTGAACCTGCTGGGCCACGGCGAGCGCATGCAGCTTGACCGCACCAACGCGGAGGCCGTCGGCAACAACATGGCACGCTGGCTGACCGCGCTGCCGCCCAACCAGCTCGCCGTCAACGTGTACGTCGACCTTGTCCGGCGCCTGGCTCGCAGCCACGGCTGGAAACTGCGTTTTCACGACGAACGGGCACTGAAAAAGAGCGGCGCCGGGGCATTTCTTGCCGTTGGCCAGGCGAGCAAGAACCCGGACAGCGGCATTGTGCATCTGCGCTACGAACCCGCCAATCGCACGCCCGGGCGGCCGCGCCTTGCGCTGGTAGGCAAGGGCATCTGCTTCGACACCGGGGGCGTCAACCTCAAGCCGTTTCGCGGCATGCTCGATATGCACCATGACATGCAGGGCAGCGCGGTGGCGCTCGGCACCCTGCTCGCACTGTCTGAACTTGAGGTCGACTACCCCATCGACTGCTGGCTGGCGCTGTCCGAAAACCAGATCGGGCCGGGCGCCTACAAGTCGCACGACGTGGTCACGGCGTGCAACGGCACAACCATCGAAGTTATCCACACTGACGCCGAGGGCCGCATGGTGCTCGCCGACACGCTGGCGCTCGCAGCGCGCCGCAAACCCGGGGTCATCATCGACTTTGCCACGCTCACCGGCACCTGCGTCACGGCGCTCACGACGCGCTACAGCGGCGTGTTCACCAATCAGCCGAAGCTCGACGGGCTGCTGCGCAGTGCCGGATCGGGCTCCGGCGAACGCGTCTGGACCTTTCCGCTGGACGATGACTTTGACGAGGACCTCGAGAGCAAGCTGGCCGACG
Organism: Pseudomonadota bacterium; assembly: GCA_038533995.1. Taxonomy (GTDB): domain Bacteria; phylum Pseudomonadota; class Gammaproteobacteria; order Steroidobacterales; family JBCAXP01; genus JBCAXP01. The sequence continues at coordinate 1,292 of JBCAXP010000216.1, read as the reverse complement.
TTCGCCAGTGCGATATCGGCAGTGACGGCGACCACATTCACGCCGCCCGCTTCCTGAAGCGCTTCGTGCCGGACAACATTCCGTGGATTCACGTCGACATGGCCGCAGGCAACCGCAAGGGCGGCCTGGGCCACATTCCAACGGAAGTCATAGGCTTCGGCGTGCGCTTCGCCGTGCACCTGCTGCAGACCGAAGGCCTGCTGGACCGCGCCGGTGACTGAGCGCCTCGAGTCCATCACGCTGCGCGCACCCGACGACTGGCATCTGCACCTGCGTGACGGGGAAGCCATGGCGGCCGTCGTGCCGTTCACCAGCCGGCGCTTTCGCCGCGCTATCGTGATGCCGAATCTGAAGCCACCGGTGACCACCACCGCCGACGCCGCGGCCTACCGCGAGCGCATCCTGGCCCAGGTGCCGGCCGGGCACCGCTTCGCCCCCCTGATGACGCTTTACCTGACCGACAACACGACGCCGGACGAAATCCGCCGGGCGTCTGGCAGCGGCTTTGTGCACGGCGTCAAGCTGTACCCCGCCGGTGCAACCACCAACTCGGACCACGGCGTCACGGACCTCGAGCGCACGTACCCCGCACTGGAGGCGATGGCTGAGGCCGGCATGCTGTTACTGGTGCACGGCGAGGTAACGGCCGCCGAGGTGGACATTTTCGATCGTGAGGCACGCTTCATCGACAACGTGCTGGCGCCGCTCGTGCAGCGTTTCGACACGCTCAAGGTGGTCTTCGAGCACGTCACCACTCGCCAGGCGGTGCAATTCGTCCAGTCGCGCGACGAGCGCGTGGCCGCAACCATTACGCCCCAGCACCTGATGTTCAGCCGCAACGCCATGCTGGCTGGCGGCATTCGCCCGCACCTGTACTGCCTGCCGGTGCTCAAGCGCGAAACGCACCGTGAAGCGCTGGTGGCCGCTGCCACCAGCGGTGACAAGCGCTTCTTCCTCGGCACCGACAGCGCACCGCACGCGCGCCACACGAAGGAAAACGCCTGCGGCTGCGCCGGAGTGTTCAGCGCCCATGCCGGCATCGAGCTGTACGCACAGGTTTTTGACGAGGCCGGCTGCCTGGAGAAGCTGGAAGGTTTCGCCAGCGAGCACGGTGCTGACTTCTACGGTCTGCCGCGCAACGACAGCGAGATTACCCTCATTCGCCAGCCGTGGCCGGTGCCGGCAACCTACCCGATGGGCTCGGAGGCTTCCGGGGACAACGATCTCGTGCCGCTGCAGGCCGGCCTGGAAATTGCCTGGCAACTGCAGGACGTCAACAGCACTCGGGAAAC
>JBCAXP010000215.1:0-8128 GCA_038533995.1 Pseudomonadota bacterium | reverse complement strand
GATTCGGTGACGCTTCCAGCAATGAAACGCGAAGGTCGGCGGGCACGTCGGAACAGGTTGGAATCTTGTAGGTCGACGGCGCATGTGTCTTTAGCGCCCCGGCCGCGTCCCACTTGAGCTCCTCCGACGTCAGCCAGCCGACGCCCTGGACAAAGCCGCCCTCGATTTGCCCCATGTCGATAGCCGGGTTAAGCGATTGCCCGCAGTCATGCAGGATGTCGGCGCGCAGCAGGCGGTATTCGCCGGTTAGCGTGTCGATCAGTACTTCCGATACCGCGGCGCCATACGCAAAGTACAGAAACGGCCGGCCGGAGAACGTGGCGCGGTCGTAGTGAATCTTCGGCGTGCGGTAAAAGCCGGTAGCCGACAGCGACACCCGCGCAAACCACGCCAGTTTCACCAGCTCCGTAAAGCCGAGCAGCGTGTCTCCGGCGTGAACGTGATTGCTCTTGAAGCGGACCTCCGATTCATCCACGTTGAAATGCGCGGCGGCAAATTCGCGCAGCCGTTCCTTGAGCACGATGGCCGCCTGCTGGGCAGCCTTGCCGTTGAGGTCGGTGCCGCTTGAGGCCGCCGTGGCGGATGCGTTCGGCACCTTGCTGGTATCGGCGGCGGTTATCTTGATGCGGTCGATGTCGATCTGCAGCTCATCGGCAACGACCTGCGCCACCTTGATGAACAGCCCCTGGCCCATCTCGGTGCCGCCGTGGTTGAGGTGCACCGTGCCGTCCGTGTAGATATGTACCAGCGCACCTGCCTGGTTGAGGTGCGTGGCGGTAAAGGCGATGCCGAACTTCACCGGGGTCAGGGCAAGGCCGCGCTTCAGGATGTCGCTTTCCCGGTTCCAGTCGTCGATTTCCCTGCGCCTGGCACGGTAGTCCGACGATGCCTCGAGCTGGTCGACAATCTCAAAAAGCAGGTTGTCCTCGACGGTTTGCTTGTACGGCGTGACGTTGCGCTCACCAAGCCCGTAGAAATTGTGTTTGCGTACGTCCAGCGGATCCTTCGACAGGTGCCTGGCAATCTCGTCGATAACGTATTCGATGCCGAACATCCCCTGCGGTCCGCCAAAGCCGCGGAACGCCGTGTTCGAGACGGTGTGCGTTTTGCAGCGATGGGAGTGGATTGTCGCGTGCTCGAGGTAGTAGGCGTTGTCGCTGTGGAACATAGCGCGATCGGCGATAGCGCCCGACAGGTCGGCCGACATGCCGCAGCGTGAGGCGTGGGTGAACTCGATGCCCTGGATACGCCCGTCATCGTCGAAGGCAACGTCATAGTCGATGACAAAGTCGTGGCGCTTGCCCGTGATGATCATGTCGGCGTCGCGGTCAAGCCGCAGCTTTACTGCACGGCCGGTATGCCGGGCAAGCAGGGCGGCCGCACAGGCGATGAGCGCCGGCTGGCTTTCCTTACCACCGAAACCGCCGCCCATGCGACGGCACTCCACAACGATGTCTTTCGACGTTTTGCCAATCGCTTTCGCGACCGCGTGCTGAATTTCCCCAGGATGCTGCGTTGAACTGTAGACGCGCAGGTCACCATCTTCGGCGGGTACCGCCATGGCGATTTGCCCTTCGAGGTAAAACTGGTCCTGGCCGCCGACGCGGGCCCGCCCGCTCAGGCGGTGATTCGCCGCCTTCAGGGCCTGCTGGCTGTCGCCGGTAGTCAGCGTTTCCGACGGCAGCACGAAGGACCCTGCATCCACTGCGCTTTCCGGGTCCAGGATGGCTTCCAGGTCGCTGTACTGGATGTCAGCGAGTCGGGCAGCGCGCCGCGCAGCGTTGACGGTTTTTGCCGCGACGAGAAATACCGGCTGGCCCACGTACTGAACGATGCCCTCGGCGAGAATCGGATCGTCTGCGACGACGGCGCCGTAGTTGTTGGCGCCGGGGATGTCATCGGCACTCATCACCGCCACGACGCCCGGTGCCGCTCGCACCCGGGAAAGGTCAAGATGTTCTATCCGCGCATGTGCCCGGCTGCTGATGCCAAACGCCGCATGCAGCAGGTTGCGTGGCTCCGGCAGGTCGTCGGTATACAGGGCACTGCCGGACACATGCAGCCGCGCGCTGTCGTGGGGCACGCTGGCCCCCGCGGCGCCAATGACCGGTTTGTCAGCGGCCGTAGGCATAGACGTTGGTGAGCGTGCCGTTGTTCTGGCTGTCGAGGAAAAACCGGTGCAGCAGGTTGCGCGCCGTGGTGCTGCGGTATTCGCGGCTCGCGCGCATGTCGGTCAACGGCGTGAAGTCGTGGTCCAGCTCTGCCATGCCGGCTCGCACCGTGGCCTCGGTCCATGGCTTACCGGTGAGCGCCTGCTCACAGCGTGTGGCGCGTTTGACCGTGGCGGCCAGGCCACCGTAGGCGACGCGCACAGACTTGACGACGTTGTTTTCGAGCTCAAGGGCATAGGCGCCGCACAAAGCCGAGATGTCCTGGTCAAAGCGTTTCGACAGCTTGTAGCAGCGCACGAACTGGCCAGGGCGGGGCAGGGGAATGCGCACCCGTTCGACAAACTCACCAGGTTCGAGCGCGTTGACCATGTAGTCAAAGTAAAATGCGTCGAGGCCCAGTTCGCGGGTGCGTGTGCCTTTGCGAAGCACGACGCTCGCATCGAGCGCCATCAGCGCGGGCATCGAGTCGCCGATGGGCGAGCCGTTGGCGATGTTGCCGCACAGCGTCGCCGCGTTGCGAATGGGCGGCGAGGCAAAGCGAAGCCACAATTCCTCGAACTCGGGATAGTGGTGGTCCAGCGCCGGCAGCGCGTCGGTAAAATTCACGGCGGCGCCAATTTCCAGGTGTGTTGCCGTTGTCTCGACAGACTTGAGCTCAGCGACGTTGCCAAGATAGACAACCGTCGCCAGGTCGCGGTACTGCTTCGTTACCCAAAGGCCAATGTCCGTGCCACCGGCCAGTATGCAGGCGTCAGGATGCTGCTCAAGGATCTGTGCCATTGCCGTCACGGTGTGAGGCGCAAAATAGTCCCGGCCCTTCGCCTGAAGATGAACTGTGTCACCCGGCTCGATTGCCTTAAGTCGCCCGATAGCATCCGCCTCGTGTGGCACCGGGTCGGAAGCCTCCGAGGCAAACGCGGTGTTCAGGCGTGTGCGTTGCCCTGGTGGAACCTGGGCGCCGAGAGAGTGCATCTTGGCCGCCGCCTCGACAATGGGGCGGTAGCCTGTACAGCGGCACAGGTTGCCGGACAGCGCCGTGTCGATTTCTACGCGCTCCACCGATTCCCGAGACTTGTAGAGCGCAAAGAGCGACATCACGAAACCGGGTGTGCAGAACCCGCACTGCGAACCGTGGCATTCCACCATCGCTTCCTGCACGGGGTGCAGTTCTTCCCCGGAGGAAAGGGACTCGACGGTGATCAGCTCCTTGCCGTCGAGTGTCGGCAGGAACTGGATGCAGGCATTGATGGCGCGATAGCGAAGGGCATCGCCGCCGCCGTCGAGTTCTGCCAGCACCACTGTGCACGCGCCGCAATCGCCCTCGGCGCAGCCCTCCTTCGAACCAATTCGCTGAAGGTCTTCACGCAGGTATTGCAGCACGGTTCGCGTCGGGTCAAAGGCGTCCAGTGTCACCACTTCGCCATCGAGCACAAAGCGAATCGATTCGCGCATCAACTGCCCCGGTACGTGCTGTAGCTCCACGGCGAGACCAGCAAGGGCACGTGGTAGTGCTCATCAGCGGTCAAAGTGAAGCGCAGTGGCACTTCGTCGAGAAAGGGCGCGTTACTGGTCGGCACGCCGGTGCTGGAGAAATAGGCGCCGACGAAAAACGTCAGTTCATAGGTTCCAGCAATAAAGCTGTCTCCGCTAAGCAGCGGTTGATCCGCGCGGCCATCGGCGTTTGTGCGCCCCCGGCTTACAAGCTCCCGTGTGGACCCAAGCCTGTGGAGCACAAACTCAACGCCGGTTGCGGGTCGTCCGGATGCGGTGTCAAGTACGTGCGTGGTCAATTGACCCATATCTGGTCCCCGGGCTCGCGCGATTCAGTCGCTTGGCGCCCTTCATCGTCGTTGCAACGATTATACAGGCGCCGCGCCGGCGTTACTTCATACGCTCGGCAAACACCGATGTCGGGGTTGAGAAGCTGGCCAGGAAGCCGAGCCCGTCGCTCGCGGCCTTGCCATTCTCGGTTTCGGCTGTGTGTGGGATGAGATTCATGATTGCGCTCAACACGGCTGTGATAGCCATGCTCTGGAGCGCAATGGTCCACAAAGATGTGTCAGGGCCAGCGAGCGACGGTGAGCCTGTGGCGGAAAAAACAACGGCCGCAAGCAGCAGCTCAATGCCGGGCCCGGCCAGGTAGATCAGCGCACTTTTGAGCTGCGGCTGCACAAGGTTGCCTGGCGTCACCCTGACGAATCCCTCCACCGGCAGCCGGCGCACCTCGACGAGCATGCCAAAGATAATAAAGCGCGTCACCGGGCGTCCGTAGCCGAGGTAAATGCCATCGACGCGCCAGCCCAGGAGCCTGGCCATCACTGCGTGGCCAAGTTCGTGCAGAACGAGCAATGGCGGAAACGACGCGAACATGAACACAATGCCCATCTTCGCCGGCGTATAGTTCGAGAGCACCTCGGCGCCAATCAGCGCGGCAAAGGCCGCCGCGACAATGCCAAGGATGACGCGTTCGGTGGGGCTCAGCTCTTTTTTGGGCGGTTCATACACAGCGCGCAGGATATCTCACTGCTGCGCTTGCGAACATTGCTCTGTCGCTGGGGCTGATCCCCGTACGCCGTCAGCCTTCGAACGGTCGCCGAACAGCCTGCGCCGGGGCAAGCGCCGCTGCCGCTGATCCCAGGTTGCCTTGCCCTTTCTTCTCGACGCGCGCCTCACGCCGAAGCGCACCGGCACGGCGTGAGCCGTCGAGCAATACGAGCAGGTTGCCGCCGAGCACAAGCGCTGCGCCAATGATCGTGTAGCGGTCGATAACGAGTCCTTCGAACGCGGCCGACAGGAGCAACGCTATGAGCGGAAACATCACCATCGCGTAGCCTGCCCGGTGTGCGCCGATGCGGCCCAGCAGCGTCAGGTACGCGCCGAAGGCAAAGATCGAGCCGAACACGGCGAGATAGGCCAGCGACACGACGTAGCTCGGCGAGAGCTCGAACGCGAACTCGTAGCCGGAGATTGCGGCATACAGTGCCGACAGCGCGCCACCGTACAGCATGCCCCAGGCGTTCGATTGCACCACCGGCAGGTTGACCTTCTGCGCGCGCTGCGAAGCCATGTTGCCGAGCGATGCGACGAACGCACTGGTCATGGCGAGCAGCACGCCGATGACGGCGGTGTCTTCCAGCGAGAACTCGCGGACCTCAGGTGCGAAAAGCGTTGCGATACCGACGACGCCAAGTACGGCGCCGACAATGACGCTGCGTGACGCCCGCACGCCGAAGAACAGCCGCGCGTTAATGATGTTCATCCACAGCATCGTCGAGAACGCGATGGCGGTCATGGCGGAGGTCGTATACACCTGAGATCGGTAGGCCAGCACGTAGTTGATGCCGAACAGGAGCGAGCCGAGCGCGATAAACCACAGGTGCTGGCGGAGCGCGAACTTAAGCTCACGGCCCGTGCATTTGCAGAAACCAAACAGAATCAGCGATGCCGCGACGAAGCGATAGACGAGCGACACCTCGGGTGCAACGACGCCGAGCTGGAACTCGACGGCGAAAAAGGTAGAGCCCCAGATCATAACCGTAACGATGTACAGGAATGCGCTGTTCATGATGACTTCCTCCTGTCCTCGGGCCGCTCAAGGATTCGATGAATGAGCTGTGCGCGAACGAGGCGGTAGTGGAACAGCCGCTCGCCAACCTGCGCGATGAGTCTGGCCGCGCGCATTGCGGGCCCCTCAGCCGTGCGACTGTCGGGGTTGCATGCCTGCGCGCAATGATTCTCATAAGTCGTGCAAGTCATCGTCCCTTCCTCCGTCGCTCGTGATCGTGGAGTTGACTTTACGCCGAATCTGGGGATATAACAGATACAGTTTTTCGGAAATAGAACCTGCACAGATGCTTGATACCAGCACTCACGCCAGTCCCTTCAAATACCGCCAGGTCATTGACCTCATTGCGGAAAACATCGACAGCGGCGCGCTCAGGCCAGGCGACCGTCTTCCCTCACTGCGGACGATGAGCGAGCGCGTCGGGGTCAGTGTGCCGACCGTTCGGCAGGCTTATGTTGAGCTCGAGCGCCTGCGCCAGGTCGAGGCGCGGCCGAAATCCGGCTACTACGTTCGCCACCTCAAGCGCAATGCGCTCGTCGACCCCACGGTAACCGGCGGACCACCGGTGAGCTGCGGGTGCCGGACCCTGATGGAGCGTGTGTACGACGGCATCCACCAGCCCGACCTGGTGCCTCTCGGCATTGCGAATCCGTCGATGGCGAAGCCGGCCGCGAAAGGTCTGCACCGCGCCATGAAGCGCGTCATGGCGCGTGCCGAGGAGCGAAGCCTCGGCTACGCAACCACGGTCGGCGAGCTGCAGCTGAGGCGCCAGATTGCCTACCGCTACTTCGACACCCTTGGCGTCAACGTCGAGCCCGAGGAAATCTGCATCACGAACGGCGGCCAGGAAGCCCTGATGCTGGCGCTGTCATCGGTCGCCTCCGCCGGCGACGTCATCGCCGTTGAGACACCGGCCTATCACGGCGTGCTCGAACTCATCGACAGTCTCGGCATGCTTACGATCGAGGTCGAGACCTGTCCCGAGGAAGGCGTCGTTGTGTCTGCCGTAGAGGAGACCCTGAACAAGCATCCCGTGAAGGCCTGCATCTTTTCGACGACGATTGGCAATCCGCTTGGTGTCACGATGCCTGACGAGGACCGCAAGCGCCTGGTCGAGGTCATCAAGAAGCACGATGTCGCGCTCATTGAAGACGATGTTTACGGCGAATTGCGCTTCGATGGTCAGCGTCCGACGCCCGCGCAGTTCCTGGACAGCGAGGCGCGTATCCTGACGTGCGGTTCGTTCTCCAAGTCGGCGGCGCCGGGCTATCGCATCGGCTGGATCCTGACCGGTGACGAGATCGATCACATCGCCAGGCTCAAGCGTGCCTACTCGTGTTCGTCGGGCCTGCTGCAGCAGTTGACGCTGGCCGAATTCATGGCGTCCGGCGATTACGAGCGTCATCTGAAAAGCCTCCGCCCGGAACTTCAGTGCAATGCCGACCGCTTAAGCGCGCTCGTGGCACAGCATTTTCCCGAGGAGGTCCGCACCTCCAAACCGGATGGCGGTGCCGTTCTGTGGCTCGAGCTGTCGAGCAAGGTGGACGCCGAAGCGCTCTTCGACAACGCCATCGAGGCCGGCATCAGTACCTTGCCAGGGAACCTGTGCTCGCCCCGGGGCGCCTACCGCAATTTCCTGCGCCTGAGCTTCGGGCACCCGTGGTGTGAGGCGACCGAAGACGCAGTGAGGTGGCTCGGCGAAGAGGTGCACCGGATGGAGGCATCGGCTCGCTGACCGCTGCCGGCGGCTGGTTCTGTCCGCACCAGACAGCAGCCAGGGCCCGTAGTGGTTTCACATCGTCAGCCGCCACAGTAGACTTGCCTGCACGCCGCGTCTTCAGGGCAGGATCGGCGAGCACATCTGGAAACTTCAGCTAGTCCCCGGGGGGAAACATTGGGTTATATCGCACGAGCACTCGTGCCTGGTGTGGCGTTGCTGCTCATCGCGGTAACGGCACAGGCGCGCGGCGTTTCGCCTTACCTGCCGCTGAATGTCGCCCCCGAGATCGAGCGTGAAATCGAGCGCCTGTTCACGCTGGCCGGCATGCCGATACTTCGAAAGCCTTATTTCGCAGGCGACGTCGAAAACGCCCTTGAACGCGGCTGTCAGGTGCCGAGCTCTGTGTGCGACAAAGTCGCGGTCTACCTGAAGCGTTACAAAAACAACTGGGGATTGACAGACGCCAGTGCGACCGCACTTAGAGACGACGATGCGGATAAATTCGTTCCGAACCAGCGCGGCCGGCGCGTCGACAGCAACTACAGCGCGTCAGCAAACCTGTTCTGGCAAGTCAGCGATCATCTTTTGCTGAACGTCTCCGGCGTCGCCTACGACGACGAAGTGCTTCCCACCGGGTATCTCTCCGCGGGCTTCGACTTTGCTCAGCTGGAC
>JBCAXP010000214.1:0-8137 GCA_038533995.1 Pseudomonadota bacterium | reverse complement strand
CCGTCGTAGCCCCAGTTGCGCGTGCCGGGAAAGGCCGCGACGGGTAACAGCTCGATCGCTGTAGTGCCAAGCTCGACCAGGCGCGGCAACTCATCGATCAGTGAATCAAACGTCCCGTCCGGCGTTGCGGTGCCAACGTGGCATTCGTAGATTACCTGTCCGTGCGGCTCAAGGCCGGTCCAGCCTGCGTCGGTCCAGGTGAACTGGCCGACGTCCACAACCTCGGACGGGCCATGGACGCCCAGCGGCTGGCGGCGCGAGGCCGGATCTGGGAACGGGCCGGCGCCGTCGACCCGGTAGGCATAGCGCCAACCCTTCTCGCAGTCCGCAACGGTGGCCTCCCACACGCCGTCGTCGCCTCGCTCCATCGCGACCGTGCGCTTATCGGGTGACACCAGGCACAATTCCACGCGCTCACACCGGGGCGCCCAGACGCGAAAGCGCACGCCGCCGGCGGCCAGCGGCGCTGCCCCCATCATCGTCGTCTGCTCCCCCTCCAAGGCCATCGGCGGAGTATACCCGCCCGATTTGGCCCCTCGGCCTCCCCGATTACGCAGGTTCTAGTGACCAGGGATTGCATGCACGCACCGCCCGGCTAGCAGCCGCAGCATCGTTAGCGGCAATCCAACACAACCTTCAGGGAGACAGACAATGACCGCATCACGACGCGCCGCAACGCTGACAGCACTGGCGCTGCTGACGGTATCGGTGGGGGCTGACGCTCATCACGATGACCATATCCAGGATCACATTGATACCGACAATTACGACTACGACATTTATTTCAGCGACAACTCGCCATGGGACTGCGGCAACGAGCACGCCTCGCCCGCGGGCTCTCAGAGCGACTACTTCCCCTTGAGCCAGGCCTGGAACGTGGCCAATGCCCTCGACAGCAACCAGGCAGGCTCGGTCGGTACGCCGTCCGGGCTGCACGAAGGCTACATCGACGCAGGCTTCCGCACGCCGACGTTCAGTGACCGGGACGATGAAATTTACATCTGGGCCTGCGCGCCAGGCGGCCCGCATGACGGCTCGGACTGCGACGGCGGCAACGCGGAGAAAATTCGCATCAACCTGCCCGCCCGCAAGTACTGTGCCGCCACAGAGCTCAACACGCGGCGCGTGATTGGCCACGAGCTTTTCCACCACGTGCAGTACGAGTATTCGTACAACGGCTACCTGCAGTGGGGCCGGACCCTCTGGGAAGGCACGGCGCGCATGATGGAGGACCAGCTGTATGACGATCTTGATGCCTGGCAGGGCAGCAAGTTCATGTCCTATGCCAAGAAATACCTTAAAGAGCCCAACCGGCCGTTCTGGGGTCTGGACTACGAGGCCGCGCTGGGCTGGAAGCACCTGGCCGAAAGCTACGCGCCGTTTCCAAATGACGTGCGGCTTGGCACCGACTTCATCCGGGAAATCTGGGAAGGGGTCGCGGCAGCGACGAAACCCGATGTGCCCAACACGATTCGCAGCGTGATTTCGTCGTTCGGTTCGGATGACGACCTCGACGACTGGTTCCGGGACTTTGCCATTACCAACTTTGTGAAGGGCTACAACTACGGCGGAACACCATTCGCCGAAGAGTACCGCTATCTCGACGAGGAAGACGGCAACGGCACCACCTTTGCCCGGGTTGCTATCGAAGCGGCCGAGGACTCGTTTCTGCCGCAGTCTGGCCAGCACCACGCCGAGGCCTGGGGCGCGAGCTACCTCGACGTCGGCGTTTCCGACATCTGCGCAACCGGCGACACGCTCGGCGTTGGCGTTATCGGCAACGAGGAAACCGACTTTGCCGTGATACCCATTCTGAGCGGCGGCGTGGTTGGCGACGTGCAGGAGCGCTTCGACGCTGGCGACGCCGTGGCCTTTGCACAGCGCGGTGGCATTGCCCGCGTCGAGCGCCTCGGCGTTGTGTTCGTGGGCGGCAACGACTACGAGCCGGTGGGCTGGGACATCGTGTGCGGCAGCTCCGGTCTTGCTCTGCATTCCCCGACGGCCACGTATCGGGAGATCGTGGGTCCCAACGACACCCCGCGCGCAATCGACGTGCGCGTAACCGTATCTGGACCGGAAGAACTCGGAGGCGCCCTGGTGCGCGGCCTGCGCCCGCAAGAGTTCAGCGTGTACATCGGCAGCAACTACTTCTTCGAGGACGAAGCAGAAATCATCAGCGGCCGCTACGTGCAGAATGAGTACTGGCTGAAGGTGCAGCCGCCGGCCAAGCCTGACGAGGCCACGTACGACGTGCACGTGAACTACGGCGACCTTGCGTCAGCCACGTCGCTGGACGCAGTCAGCTACCAGACTCGCAAGCTCGACCAGATGCTGGTGATCGACCGCTCCGGCAGTATGGCAGAGGGCGACGAAGGCACGAAGCTCGAAGCCGCGCAAAACGCTGCTTCCCTGCTGGCCGACATCACGCGGCCCGACCTCGACTACATGGGCCTTGCCACGTTCAGTGGCGATGCCATCGTCGAGGTGCCACTCGGCGAAGCCGACGACGACAAGCGTCACGAGTTGCAGGCAGCCATCGCCAACTTAAGCGCCGGCGGCAACACCTCCATCGGCGACGGCCTCGACGTAAGCTGGCCACAGTTCAACGTCAACGGCTCGGCCGAGGGCGAAGACTGGATCGTGCTGCTGAGCGATGGCATGGAAACCGCCGAGTCCTACTGGTCCGACATCGAGAACCTCGTTCTCAACGCCGGCATTCGCGTGAACACCATCGCCCTGGGCGCCGACGCCGACCAGGTACTGTTGCAGCAGATCGCCAATGCCACGGACGGCACGTTCTACGGCGTTGACGACGGCGCCCCAGCACGAAGTGGTAACGCCAGGGCCGCGAACAGCACCGGGCCACAGACGCTGGCCAACCGGCTGGCTGACGCGTTTCTCGCGTCGGTTGAACAGATGACCGGCATAGACCGCCTGTGGCTGACTGGCAATGACTTCACCGGCGCGGTGCCCCCAGCCAATGTCAACATCGACTCGGACGGCATCCAGGACGCCCGGATTATCGTCAACTGGCCAAGCGCCGGCGACGAAGTGGCGCTCACTGTCACCCGGCCGGACGGCAGCACCCTGACCGACGGCCAGAACGGCGCCGAGATCATTGTTGCGCCCACCCACATCGTGGCGCATATCGGCGATCTGGAAGCGGGCCTGTGGCGCATCGAAATTGAGGCAACGCACGGCCAACCGGAAATTCTCGCCATGCTGACTGGCCTTGACCGGCGCAGTGCGCTGCTGGATGTTGAATTCGGACCAACGGACGACTCACAGGCTGCCGAGTTCTACGGTGCAAGCTACCTGCGTGGCCTGCCAATGCCCGTCGTTGCGAGCCTCCATGACCAGCGCGGCCTGATCCGCGACGCCGAAGTTACGGCACGCATTGAACACCCCGATGGCACCACCATTGTGCTGCCGCTGTTCGATGAAGGCGGCCACGGTGACGGAGGCGCGGCGGACGGCGTGTTTGCCAATCGCTATACGCGCACAACGGCATACAGCCTCGCGGACCAGCCCGACGGCACCGGCATGGACGGCACCTACGAGGTCACCGTGGAAGCCACCGGCACCGACAACAGTGGCGAAGCGTTCTCCCGCATCGTCAAGAAGTCGTTCCAGGTGTCGGAGATTCCGCCCAACCCTGACTTTCCGTCGCCGGATACCGATGGTGATGGCATGCCAGACCGGTACGAGGACCTGCACAAGTGTCTCGACGCGTTAGTGCCCGACGACATGCTCGACGCGGATGGCAACGGCCTGCGCAATGGCACCGAGTGGAAAGAGGGCTTCAACCCCTGTCACGTCGACACCGACCGCGGTGGCGAAGTCGACACGTCGGAGCTTGCGCGTGGCGCCAACCCGTTCGACTACCAGGACGACGCGCTGCCCCAGCCGATCGACGTAGAGGTAGTGGACTATCGCTACGAGCACCTGCCGCTGGAGCCCGGCACCCTGCTCCCCAATGCGAACCTGATTCGCTACCAGGCAAACCGGGCCTACTCGGAAGTGAGCATTCTTCGCAGTCTCAACAGCGACGGTCCGTTCACCGAGGTTGCGCGGGTGCCGGCCGACACCGGCCTGCATCATGACCTCGGGCTGGTCAACGGCCAGACGTACTACTACCGCGTACAACCCATTGGCGCTAACGGCGAGTTCGGCACGCCGAGCCGCGTTTTCTCCGGCACGCCCAACGCTGAGCCAGTGCCACCGGTGGGTAGCGTCATGATCGATCAGGATGCCGGCGTGGCAAGCAGCGTGAACGTCACACTGCGGCTCATCGCCAACTCGGACACGACGGAAATGCGCGTGAGCAACGACCCGACGCTGGACGGCGTTGCCTGGCAGCCCTACGCCGAGATCCTGCCGTGGGTGCTGGAACCGGAAGACGGCACAGCTACCGTGTTCGCCGAGTATCGCGATGTTGCTGGCAATGTGTCGCCGACGGTGTACTCAGACAGCATCGGGGTGACGAACGCCGGTGCACTGGCGTACGCGGAAGGCGAGGCTCAGCTGGAAGACAGCGACGACTTTGCCAACATCGTCGTGCAGGTCCTCGGCCGCAGTAACTCCGCGCCAGTGTTCACTAGCGCCGCCGGCAACTACACGCTGCAGATGGAGCCTGGCATCTACGACATCATGTACTCGTACCCGGGCTATTGGCCGGTGGTCATCGAGAACGTGAACGTCGTCTCGGGCGACGCCACCTCGATGCCGCTCGTCGTGCTCGAAGCGTTCCCTGATGCCGACAGCGATGGTGTTGCCGACGGTGACGACAACTGCACGCTCGTGGCCAACCCCGACCAGCGCGACACTAACGCGGACGGCTTTGGCAACCTGTGCGACGCCGACCTCAACAACGACAACGCCATCAACTTCACCGACCTTGGCATTTTCAAGAGCGTGATATTCACGGATGACGAGGACGCCGATTTCGACGGCGACGGCGCCGTGAACTTCAGCGACCTTGGCCTGCTGAAGTCGATGATGTTCTCGCCACCGGGGCCGGCGGGCGAGCTGTAATGCCTGGCTGAATTAGCCCCTGCCAGACAGCGGCAGGGGACGGACCGATCGGGAAGGGCCGGGATTGCAGACGCAGTCCCGGCCCACGGCGATGGCGGGCCCGGCATTGCGCTATCATGCCGTCACTATCGCAAGGTATCGACATCATGAAGCCACGCTTACTTTTCCCCGCCACACTCGCCGCAACGCTGGCGCTGACTGCCGCTGCCGACACCCCGCCGGCCGAGCAGCCGCTGACGCCATCCGGCGTAGTCGAGAGTTCATCACCCGACGACTGGCGCACGCCTGACCAGGACCTGCTGCTGCACCTCAGGACAGCCGATGGGGAGGTCATCTTCGAACTCAATCCGGCGTTCGCGCCTGCGCACGTGAAGAACGTTCAGGCGCTGGTTGCCGAACGCTACTTCGATGGCCTGTCGATCGTTCGTTCCCAGGACAATTACGTGGCGCAGTGGGGCGATCCGAATGCCGGTTCGGAAGACGCCAGGCCCAAGGGCAAAGCCAGGGAATCACTGGATGGGGAATACTTTCGCAAGCGAGAAGGCCTGGACTACACGTGGATAGACAGCCGCGACCCCTATGCTGCCGACGTCGGTTTCTATCGAGGCTTTACCGTCGGCGCCGATAACGCACGTGCCTGGCTGACGCACTGCTACGGCGCGCTGGGTGCCGGGCGAGGCATGGAGCCGGACAGCGGCAGCGGTGCCGAGCTCTACGTCGTGACAGGCCATGCCCCACGGCACCTCGACCGAAACGTGACGCTGCTGGGCCGCGCCATTGCCGGCATGGAGCACCTGAGCAGCCTGCCGCGCGGCACTGGCCCGCTGGGCTTCTATGAGACGCCGGAAGAGATGGTGCAGATCACGTCAATCCGGCTGGGCAGCGAGTTGCCGCCGGAGGAGCGCAGCAACCTCGAAATTATGCGCACCGACACCGATACGTTCCGGAATTACGTGCGCTCGCGCACCTATCGCAAGAACCCGTGGTTTCTCGACGAAACCGGCAGCATCGGTGTGTGCAACGTCGGCGTGCCGGTTCGCGCTGCAGAGTAGCCGTCTGCGTATGTGGGAGCGGCGTCCTCGCCGCGATAAAAATCTGCGGCAGGCTGAAAGCCTCGATCGCGGCAAGATGCCGCTCCTACAAAGCCGCTCCCGCAGAGAGCATCGCTTCCATCAATCGCTGCAAAACCGGCCGCAGGCGATCGGCGCGCACCTCGTCGAAGGCGAAATCCGGCGCCTCGCTCATGTAAGCGATCTGGGAAATTTCCATCTGCACCGCGTGCACGCCCCTCTCCGGTTTCCCGTACTGACGAGTGATGTAGCCGCCCTTGAAGCGTCCGTTGCAAACCGTCGAGTACGGCGCTGACTCCAGCTGTTTGCGCAGCGATTTGGCAAGCTCGGGCGCACACGCCGTGTCGTCAGCCGTGCCGAGGTTCAGGTCCGGCAGCTGCCCATCGAAGAACATTGGCACCTGGCTCCGTATGGAGTGCGCATCCCATAGAAGCGCGTAGCCAAAGCGCTTCTTCAGACGGGCAAGCGTATCGCTGAGCGCCGCGTGGTACGGCTGCCAGAAGCGCACCTGGCGCGCCTCCAGCTCGGCCGCATCTGGCTCCTCGCCGTCCCGGTATAACGGCTCGCCGTCGAAGCTGATCGTCGGCACGAGCCCGGTCTCTGTCTTGCCCGGATAGAGCGCACCACCGTCTGGTGGCCGGTTGAGGTCAATGACGTATCGCGAGAACCGCGCCTGCAACACCGTGGCGTCGAGGTCACCGAGAAAGTTGTAGAGTTGAGGAACGTGCCAGTCGGTGTCGGCGAGCCGGAGGGCGGCGGGCCGTAAGCGCTCCGAAAGCCCGTCGCTCAGTGCAACGCCGGAATGCGGCATGCTCACGAGCAGCGGGCTGTTGCCCGACCTGAGCGTGAACGTATCCGTCGACAGCTTGTTCACGGTACAGCCAAGGAACGCGCTGGCTAGCCGGCGCCAGACGGCAACGCGTCGGCGACCAGTGAAAAGAAGCGGCCGCTTTCGACGAGCTCTGCCGCCTTGTCGATGTCGGGCGCGAAAAACCGGTCGCGGGTGTAGGGAGCCACGACCCCGCGCACGTCGGCGAGCGCGCGCGCGAGTACCGGCGACGTCGTGTCGGGCGCGCGGTACTCGACCCCCTGCGCAGCGGCGAGAAGTTCGAGGGCCACCACGTTAATGCCATTGGCCGCCATCTCGCCAAGGCGACGGCCTGCATAGGTCGCCATGCTGACGTGGTCTTCCTGGTTGGCGGACGTTGGAATGCTGTCGACGCTCGCCGGGTGTGCGAGCGATTTGTTCTCCGACACGAGCGCGGCGGCGGTGACCTGCGCAAGCATGAAGCCTGAATTCAGGCCGCTCTCCTCCACGAGAAAGGCCGGCAGCCCGTTGCTCATCGTTGGATCAACCAGCAGCGCCAGCCGCCGTTCCGACAGGGACGCAATTTCCGCGATGGCCAGCGCCAGGCCGTCTGCCGCCATGGCGACCGGCTCGGCATGAAAGTTGCCACCCGATAACGCTTCCGGACCGTTCGGCCCATCGAAAAACAGCAGCGGGTTGTCAGTTACCGCGTTGGCTTCTCGCTGCAGCGTCGCGGCGGCGCACTGCATCTGGTCGAGACAGGCGCCCATTACCTGCGGCTGGCAGCGCAGCGAATAGGGATCCTGCACTTTGTCGCAAGTCGCATGGGAGCGCACGATGCCGCTGCCCTTCAGCAGCGTACGCAGCTGCGCGGCGACGGCAATCTGTCCAGGCTGGCGGCGCAGTTCGTGAATGCGTTCATCGAACGGCGTCACACTGCCCTTGAGCGCGTCCACCGACAGCGCGCCGGCGACCAACGCCGCGGCAAACAGGTTTTCCGCCCGGAACAGGCCGGCCATTGAAAGCGCCGTCGAGACCTGCGTGCCGTTCAACAGCGCCAGGCCTTCTTTCGGCTCAAGCCTGAGCGGCGTCAGGTTGCACGCGCGCAACGCGTTCGCCGCCGGCGTACGCTCGCCAGCATGCATTACGTCGCCGTCACCGATCAGCGCCGCGGCCAGGTGCGCGAGCGGCGCGAGATCGCCGGACGCGCCTACCGACCCCTTCG
>JBCAXP010000213.1:0-8209 GCA_038533995.1 Pseudomonadota bacterium | reverse complement strand
AGTCCGGCGCTGACCAGTCAGTGTCGCGCTCGAGCGTGCGCAGGTCTTCACACAGCGTCTCGCGTGTTTTCAGATTTTCGGCGCGGCGCGCCGACTGGTCGTCGTAATGCGCCTTGCAGGGCGCGTACGCCTTCTCGCAGGCTTCATTGAAGCGCTGCCACAGCGCCTGCCGCGCGGGACCGTCCGCGTGGTCGAGCTTCTTCCAGCTATCGCGCAAGCTCCGCACGTCCTTTGCCAGCGCGGCAATCTTGCCCTGCTTGCCGATGAGTTCCTCGGCCGACTCGCATAACGTTTCGCGCGCCTTGTCGGTGCTCCAGTGCCGCCAGCGCTTGAGTTCACCAATTCTCGTGGCGGCAGTCTGCAGGCGCTTCTCCGCCGCCGCCTTGCGCGACTCGTCGAGAAGAGCCTTTTGCAGCCGGCTGCGGCTTTTATCGTACAGCGATTCTGCTTCGCTCAGCGTGCCCGCTTCGATGCGCTTTTCCAGCTTGTCGAGCAAGCCGTTGAGCTCGCCGGCCGCCGAGGCAGCATCGCCCTTCTGGCGCTTGAGGGCGTCTCTCAGGGCGTCATGCGCCGCCTGGTAGCGCTGTGTCAGCGCTTCAGCCAGGCTGGAATCCTGGGGCAGAGATACCCGCGCCCAGTCTTTCTCCAGCGAGCGCAGTGCGCCGGGAGCCGTTGCATCGCCGGCTTCGAGCTGCTTCTCCCGCGGCGCCAGAACCCGCTCTGCCGCCGCCTCTCTGTCCTTGTCCCTAACGGCCAGATCATGTTGCTTGCGGACTCTATTCAGCTGATCGTTGAACGCTCGCGTCGCCGCCTCTGATACACCGTCAAGCGCTTGCCAGGAGGCCGCAAGGCGGTCCAGCTCCTTACCGATTAAAGGGGCATCGAGCTTTGAAGACAGAGCTTTGAGCGCGTCGGCCAGCGCCGCCTGCCCGGCTTCCTGGCGCTCATAGCGAGCCACGATTTCCCGTGCCGCGTCCAGTGCCTTACCAAATCGCGCATCCAGTATCGCCGTCTCAGGCTCACCATCTTCATCAGCTGGTTGAGCGTCGCTGGCTCCGGCCAGTCCGCGCCATTCAGTTTCGATGGCCTGAACCCTCGCGGAAAAACTGACCTCGACGAGCGCGCTTCCATCGCCCTCCGGATTTTGTGCGAGAGCCTCGAGTTGTTCGCAGAGCCGCAAGCGGCTTTCGCGCTGCGCCTGTGCCTCGCGTAACGCATTCAGGCGCGCCCGTGCAGCCTGTACGACGCGTTTGTCGTGCCCCTTGGCGGCTGCGAGGACGCGTTCAACGGCGTCTGCCGACCGAACCCGTTGCACGGCCCAGGCGCGAACCTGGGCGGCGCCGTCACCTATGGCGGCGGTTTCGCAGATATTCTCCAACGTCGCGCTTCCCAGCGCTTCGAGGCGCTCGAGCGCGGCCATCCGCAATTCCGGCTCGGCGCCACGTGTTGTGACATCCGCCGCCAATCGTTCGTCGCCGTGCTGCCGGAGCCACGCGATGCGAGTGTTTGCATCCGGCGCAGCGTCGACGAGGCCACAGACAACGTGCACCAGACCTTCACTGGCCGAGCCCCGCACGGTGTCGTCGCCGTCGTTCAGAGACACACGCTTCAACGTGTCGAGATCAACAAGGCGTGCCACTGCTGCTGACCGGACCTTTGGGCTGACGTCGTCGGTTGCGAACCTGGGCAGTCGTTCATCCGTGCTGTCCAGCTCGGCAACGGCGCGGGCGCGCTTGTCGGCGTCGTCGCTCTCCAGAGCGTCGCCGAACAGTGAAGTGAGTTTCATGATGAGTCGGTCGGTAGGTGAACAGGGCCGCCCCTGGCGTCCGGGTTGTCACCGGTGGCGTCAGCGGGTGGCAGGGAATACGTTACGGTGGCCTGCGCAACTGGCTCCGGCGCATCATCGCTGTACAGCAACACGTCGCCAACCGCGAGCCGCGACCCCAGCTTGATGAGCCGCGCACTAGCGCTGATGCTTCCCGGCGCCGGGCGCCGCAGAAAGCTAATGTGCAGGCTGCTGGTAACCGCGCGAAACAGGCCGCCGGCGGTCGACATCAACGCCAGGTAAACGGCGGTATCCGCCAACGCCATCTGCACCGGCCCGAGCACTGTTCCTCCGGGCCGCAGATGTCCCGGCCCTGCGGACTGGTGAATTCGTGCGGTGCCGTCGCCTGCTTCGTCGACGACAATGCCGGAATCTGGAAAGTGGGTGTCGAGCAGTTCCTGCAACTGGTCCCGTGCCAGCGTCACTGCCCTTTCAGCGCCTCGACTTTGTCGATGTACTTCTGCATGGCGTCTTCGGCCGAAATGCCCTTGAGCTTTTCCCATGCGTCGAACTTCGCGCCGCCGACAAAGTCCATGAACCCCGGCCGGTCACCGGATACGTCGCCCTCAGTCGCCTGCTTGTAGCACGCGTAGAGCGTGAGCATATCGTCGTTACCCGGGCGCGAGCTCAGGGCCTTCGCGTCTGCCAGGCTCTTCTCGAATAGCGCTTTCAAATCATCGGACATGGTGGCTGTTTCCTGTTCTGGTTGTCGTCAGGGATACACTTTGTCGATCAGTACGGACACCGATGACGCCGCGCCCTTATTGTAATTGACGGTTCCATACAGGTCACCCGCGCCGGCGACCGGTCCACCACTCAAGGAAAGCCGGGCCACGATCTCCACGCTGTCAAAGCCAGACAGCTTGCGTGTCGGCAGCATCGCGTCCCTGTCGCTCAAGGTGACCGTCAGCGGCAGCTCTGACGCACTGCGGCGCTGGACAGCGACCGGTGGCCCGCCCTGCTGGCCTGCCGCCCGCGCAATGATGAACAATGGGGTACCCGGCGCCACGTCGCCCGCGAGCGCCGGGTCAAGCGTCACGCTCACGGAGACCGCGGCGCCATCGGTGGCCGACTCCTCGGCCATTGCGGGAGGCGCCTCGGGCTCGAGGCCAAGAGCCGACTGGGCCGCGCCGATGTTTTCCACGAGTACGTTGCGCATTGCGTCTGGCGGTGGCGGATTGCCCTTAAGCAGTGTTTCCCAGCGCTCGATGGCCGCGGCGAAGTTGCCCTTTTGGTAGGCCACGCTGCCGCCGTACCAGAGTGCCTTGCGGCTGGACGGCGCCTGCTGCAGGGCTGCTTCGATCAGTGCCCCTGCCCGGCCGGAAACGCTGCCGGGATCGCCGGCGAGAAGCGCGTCGGCAAAATCGAGCTTCATATCCGCTGTGCCGCCGTTCGATAATTCCATGACGCGCTCGAAGGCGGCGATGGAATCGTCAACACGCTCCATTACCAGGTAACTGCGCGCCAGCATGTACCAGTCGTCGGAGTCGCCGCCCTGCTGCGAAAGCCGCTGCTCCAGCCGCGCGACCATTTCCGGAATGCTCTGCGGCGCCTCGCCGCCAACCGCCGCGACCGGTGTCTCCCAGTTCCAGTTGCTAAAGGCCTTGTAGAGGTTGAGCGCACCGAGCGGTAGCACAACGATGACCGCAACCATTGCCGTTCGCGCAACCGCGAGGCTTACCGGCGAAGTGTGGTCGCCCTTGCGCATCAACGGCAGGACGACGAGAAGGCAGGCAATGACCACCATGACGGCGGCCAGCCAGAGGAATGACATCATGCGGCCCGGCCACCTTCGTCCGTGGGGGGCGTCTCGTCGCCATCATCAAACGGCATTGCCGCGCGACGCATAACGACGCGAGCCACCACGCCGAGGCCGATGGCAAGCAGCAGGAAGGGCCCGAGCCACACCGCGTAGGTGCGCGGTGAAAAGGCCGGCCGGTAGCGCACGAAGTCGCCGTAGCGCTCGGTCATGAACGCCATGATCTGTTCGTCGCTGGCGCCGTCGCCCATCATCTCGCGCACCTGCGCCCGCAGGTCCTGCGCCAGCGGTGCGTCCGAGTCGGCAATGGTCTGGTTCTGGCACACCAGGCAGCGCAGTTCCTCGACGAGGCGCTCGTAGCGCGCCTGCATGGCAGGGTCACCGAACGCCGGCGCAGAATCGATGGCGAACGCCAGCTCGACCGTCAGGCTGCCGACGGTGAGCAACACAAGCGCGAGCGTCGTGCGCAAGGCGCCGGTCAAGAGCCCGACTCCTCTTTGGCACTCCGGATCATCGGCAGCAGTTCCTCAGTCCAGATGCGCATATCCAGGGGCCCAATGTGCTTGTGCCGAACCACGCCCTGGGCATCGATCAGAAACGTTTCGGGCGCGCCGTACACACCGAAATCGATGGCCGCCTTGCCGAACTCATCGAACGCGTTGGCAGCATACGGGTCGCCTAGCTGCGCCAGCCAGTCCTGCGCGGCACCGCGTTCGTCCTTGTAGTTGAGGCCGTACACGGCTACCTCGCCGCTGCGTGCAATCGCGAGCAGTGTCTCGTGCTCCTGGCGGCAGGCGAAGCACCAGGTGGCCCATACGTTAAGCAGGCTGACCTCGCCGGCGAGCGTGTCGTTGGAGATGACGCGCTCTGGTTCGCGCAGCTCGGGCAGTGCAAACGCCGGTGCCGGCTTGCCGATGAGCGGCGACGGAATCTCGCTTGGCTTCAGTGACAGGCCCGCCCAGAAAAAGAGCACAAGCACCATGAACAGGAAAGCGGGAACGAACGCGCGCATGCTTGTTAACCCTGGCTGCCGGCCAGCGCCGTGCCGTCCGCTGTCGCTTCAGCGCGGGACCGTGCCCGCCGGTAACGCCGGTCGCCCATTGCGAGCAGCCCGCCAATTGCCATGATCAGGCAACCCAGCCAGATGAGCCGCACGAGCGGTTTGTACTGAACACGCACACTCCAGGCGCCGTCGCCGAGTTCGTCCCCAAGCGCCACGTAGAGGTCCTTGATCAGGCCGGAATCAATGTCGGACTCGGTCATGGGATTGCGCTGGACCGTGTACACACGCTTCTGTGGCCGCAGCACTGCAACATGCTCACCGCCGAAGGTGACCTGCACCGTGCCCTCCTGCGCCTCGTAGTTCGGGCCGGTAGTCGGCGCCACGCCCATGAGTTCGAAGTCGTAGCCAGCGACGCTTTGCACATCGCCCGGACGCATGGCCGCGTCGGACTGAATGCTGTAAGACGACGTGACGGTAACGCCAAGCACGAACACACCCAGGCCCATGTGCGCGATCACCATGCCGAACACGCTCAGCGGCAGGGTGCTAATGCGCCGGCCTTCGCGCACGTGCATCACCGGCATCACAAGGGAACTGGCAACGATCCAGAGCGCGGCGACAACGCCTACCGCCGTCATCGCGCTCCCACCGCGGTAACCACTAAAGGTGATGACGAGACCGGCAACGAGCGCAAACACCGCGGGAATCGTCAAACGCCTGCGCAGGGCAGCGGCATTGCCGGTGCGCCAGGCGACGTGCATACCCACTCCGATGAGAAACACGAGTGGCAGCATGATGGCGCCGAACACCAGGTTGAACCAGGGTGGGCCGACGGAAATCTTGCCGAGACCGAGGGCGTCGTAGAACAGCGGCGACAGGGTGCCGTAGAGCACGGCCGCGGCCGACACGACAAGCAGCGCATTATTGAGCAGCAGGAACGTTTCGCGAGACAGAAGCGCAAAGCCCTGCTTGCTGACCAGCTGCGGCGCGCGAATGGCGTAGAGAACAAGCGCGCCGAGAATCACGATCGCCAGGAATGCCAAAATGAACGCGCCACGGGTCGGGTCAGTCGCAAAGGCATGCACTGACACGAGAATGCCCGAGCGAACGAGGAATGTGCCGAGCAAGCTCAGCGAGAACGCCGCGATGGCAAGCAGCAGCGTCCAGCTCTGGAAGATGCCGCGCTTCTCGGTCACCGCCAGCGAGTGAATCAGTGCCGTGCCCACCAGCCAGGGCATGAACGAGGCGTTTTCCACCGGGTCCCAGAACCACCAGCCGCCCCAGCCAAGTTCGTAGTAAGCCCACCAGCTGCCGAGCGCGATGCCCACTGTAAGGAAGAGCCACGCCGCAAGCGTCCACGGCCGGGTCCAGCGTGCCCAGGCGGCGTCGAGCTTGCCTTCGAGCATCGCAGCGACGGCAAAGGCGAAGGCCACCGAGAAGCCGACGTAGCCGGTGTACAGCATCGGCGGATGGATCGCGAGCGCAGGATCCTGCAACAGCGGATTGAGGTCGCGGCCTTCGGCGACGAATTGCAGCAGCCGCTCAAAGGGGTTGGATGTTGCAAGCGTAAACACGAGGAAGCCGATGCTGATAAGCCCCATGATGCCGAGCACGCGGGTCGCGAAGCGCTCGGGCAGCGAACGGCTGAACGCAGCAACTGCGAGCGACCAGAAGGCAAGCACGAGAATCCACAGGAGCAGCGAGCCCTCGTGTGCACCCCAGACCGCTGACACCTTGTACATCGTCGGCAGCAGCGTGTTGGAGTTCATCGCGACGTACTTGACCGTGAAGTCGCTTTGCAAAAAGGACCACGTGAGGCAACCGAAGGCGAGCGCCGCAAAGACAAACTGCCCGGCGACCGCGGGTCGCGCCACCGCCATGAACTGGCGGTTACCGATGGCCGCGCCGGTCAGTGCGAAAAACGCCTGCGCAACGGCAAGGCACAGCGCAAGCACCAACGCGAAGTTACCGAGCTCGGGAATCATGTGGGCTTCCTTTTTGTAGCTGACCGGGTTTGGCTGACCGGGGTCACACGACCGCGCGAAGACTGTGCGGACACTGGCTCAGGTGCTTTCCCCGGCACCGTTGCTCTTGGCAGCTTCCAATGCCTCGGTGACTTCCGGCGGCATGTAAGACTCGTCGTGCTTGGCGAGTACCTTGCTCGCCTCGAAACTGCCGTCTGCAGCCACTTGTCCGTGGGCGATGACGCCCTGCCCTTCGCGGAACAGATCCGGCAGCAGGCCCGTGTAGTGGACGCGCACGTCTGACGCGTAGTCAGTGAGCACGAACTGCACCGACATCGTGCCAGTCTCGCGCTCGAAGGTGCCGTCCCGAACCATGCCACCGAGCCGGATCGTGCGGTTACCCGGCGCCTCGCCGGCACTCACCTCGCTGGTGCTGTAGAAATGGTTGGCCTGCTCATCCAGGGCCTTCAGGGCGAAGCCGGCGGCAAGCGCCACCCCCGCCACCACGAGGCCGACGGCCCACATACGCTGTCTGCGTGGCGTCATGACGTTTGCTCCGGCTCAAGATGGCGCCGGCGCAGGTGCGCCAGGACGCTGCTGTGCCGGCGCCGGGCCGACACGTAGTTCGCGACCATGACGATGACCGTCAGGGCGAAGGAACTCCAGACGAAGCTGCCGTAGCCGCTCATGGAGAGAAATTCTGCGAGTGATTCGTGACTGCCCATTTTTCAGTGTCCCGGCATCAGGAAGCGGCCGGCTCGTTGATGAATTCTTTCACCCAACGGGTGTTGCGCTCGCGCTCCAGGACTTCCGCCCGCATGCGCATCAGCAGCACCGTTGCGTAGTACAACATGAAGCCGACGGTCATCACGAGCAGCGGCACCAGCATGGACGTGGCGATCTCCGGCTTGCCGATTTTCGACACGGTCGGGCCCTGGTGCAGCGAGTTCCACCATTGTACCGAAAAATGAATTATCGGAACGTTGATGACACCCACTATTGCCAGCAGCGCGCTGGCGCGATCTGCCCGGTTCACATCGTCAAACGATGCCCTCAGGGCCATGACGCCGAAGTACAGGAAGAGAAGTACAAGCTCCGAGGTCAGGCGCGGGTCCCACTCCCACCATGTGCCCCACATCGGGCGGCCCCAGATCGACCCGGTTGCAAGGGCCAATGCGGTAAACGAGGCGCCAATTGGCGCGGAGGCGGCGGCAACGGCATGCGCCAGTTTTATGCGCCATATGTAGCCTATCGCGGCATAGGTGGCCATCATCACGTAGATAAACAGGCTCATCCAGGCGGCCGGTACGTGCACATAAATGATGCGAAAGCCGTTGCCCATCTCTTCGTCGATCGGGGCCATCACGAGGCCGCCCCAGGCGCCATACAGCAGGCACAGCGCGGTGAGCGCACCGACCCATGGAATCATGCGCCCCGCCCACGCGTAAAAGTAAGGCGGCGAAGCGTACTTATGTAAGTATTTCCACATAGTCTGTTTGGAACACCGTTTTTTCGTTGCGGCCTTGCGGTCTTTCCGCGCGCAGCCTCGAGGCTAGTCCAGGCTCACGCGCAGCGCGGCGGCCGAGGCGAAGGGCGTGAGGCTCACACGACCGGCCCGCTTTACCTCATGGCGGCCCTGCTGCTGGTCAGTGTGAGCC
>JBCAXP010000212.1:0-8235 GCA_038533995.1 Pseudomonadota bacterium | reverse complement strand
GAATTGGTAGACGCGCCAGCTTCAGGTGCTGGTCTACGTAAGTAGGTGGAGGTTCAAGTCCTCTCCTGGGCACCAACCCCTCTCCCACGCTTCTCGGCGCGCGACACTATTCTTCGTCCGAATCGCGCTTTTTCTGCTCGAGTTTTCGCACACGCTTGTCCTCGTACATGCGCGCGTCCGCCTCGGCCACGAGGTCTGCCAGCGAGCGGTGCCTCAGCGGGTCAAACTGCACACTGCCAACGCTCCACTGCAGCTTGGTTTGCTTGCCGACGCGAGCAAGCGCCGCCGCACTTTCCAGCCGCGCCAGCGCCGAATCGGCGTCGAGCTTCTCGCCGGTAAGCAATACGGCGAACTCATCGCCGCCCACGCGTGCAACGAGGTCGCTGTCGCGAAAACAGGAACGGAGGATCTTGCCAAACTGATGGAGCAGCCGGTCGCCGGCGCTGTGGCCAAAGTCGTCGTTGACCTGCTTGAAATCGTCGAGATCGAAGTAAAACAAAATTGCCGAGCTCTGCGTTCGCCGGCACACGAGTAACACCTGCTCGGCGATCAGCTCAAAGCTCTGGCGATTAACCACCTCCGTGAGCTTGTCGACGATGGCGTCTGACGACAGCTGCATCTGGTCCTCGACAAGCCCCGCCAGGTCTTGCAGGCTCGCTTCGTCTTCCGCTGAGCAAGTACGCGGCTCGCCGTGAATCAGGCACAGCGTCCCAACGTGATACCCGTCCGGGCTGTGCAACGGCACGCCAGCGTAAAAGCGAATACCCGGGTCGCCGGTGACAAGCGGATTGTCAAAGAAGCGTGGATCCTGCGTTGCATCCTCCACAACGAGGATCTGCTGCTCCAGGATGGCGTGACCGCAAAAGGAAATCTCGCGCGGCGTCTCGGTTGCATCGAGTCCCTGGCGAGACTTGAACCATTGGCGGTCGCTGTCCACGAGGCTGACCAGGCAAGTGTCGACATCGAACAGCCGCTTCGCCGTACGCGTGATGCGGTCGAAGCGCTCTTCCGACTGCGTATCCAGTAGCTGCAGTTTGCGCAGCGCAAGGACTCGGGCTGCCTCATTATCCGGAATGCGCGGTTTTTTCACACTGGCCTCCTTACAAAAGCGGCTCTCGAAAATCGTCGTACAGGCGGTTGATGAACGCGGTGCTTCGCGGATAGTCGCGCTCCCAGCGTTCCACGTCCGCGCGCATCTGCGCCGGCAACTGATCTCTCTCGATACGCGTTGCATCCGCCTTGCCGGCACCGTAGCCGGCAGGCTGCAGCCACAGCCCGTTAATGGCTGCAAACGCTACGTCGGTGAAATTAGTCTCGCTCCCGCCAAGCAGAGACTGCCGCCCGTCTTCCAGCCAGTGCTCGGCATCGTCAAGCAGTGTGCTGACGCTCGCCACCGCGCTGGCATAGTGCTTGTCGTTAATGCGAAAACTCCTGCGGATCATTGCACGCAGCAAGGGAAACAGCAGCGCCAGCAGCGTGCGTTGCCAGAACGGCGTGTTCGGATTGTTCCGCCCCCACACCTGCAAAGTGAGCTGTCGATCGTTGAGCAGGTGATAGTACACCCACACCTGTAAGGCCACGCCGCGGCGGTCGATGCGCTCCTCGAGGGCGAGCCGTTCCCGGGTCGGCTCGAGGAACGCGGCTTGGTCGCCGTGCGTTGCCGCGTACCGACCCCACAGAAAGCGAAGAATCTCCGGCGAATTACCAATCGAAGAGCGCACCGCGCCCGTGCGAACTTTTAAGGAAGGAACCGTGCGGCCCGTGAAAAACGCTCCCAGGGTGCCGCCCGACTGTCGCTCGATGTAGGCAAGCCCGGCACGATCCATGCACCAGCGTACCTTCTCAACGAAGTGGCTGGCAGAGATTGCCTGTAGCTCAAGCTCCGGCACGTGCTCGGGCGCTGCGAAGGTACTCAAGGCGATTGCCCAACGCCATGCGAGCAGCAGAAGCACGAGCACCGCTGCGCCCTGCATCGACCACCCCCACCACGCCACGACGAGGGGCGCGACGTACAGGGCGGCAAGATGAATGCGGCTGCGACTCTCGGTCATTGCTAATCAATCACCTCGGCGCCGCTTGCTGCCAGACGCCATCGCTTTCTGACGCCCGCCCGTCGTCGCGCAGCTTGATCAGGTGAGCAAGCAGCGAACGCTTGGCCAGCGGGTGAATTCTGGCAGGCACGTCGTCATAAACACGGACAACCAGCGTGTCGAGCGTGTCGCCATCGCCAAGGTGCCTGAGCACTTTGGCCTCGCGCTCGAGCCGATGCTCGATGATCCAGTCGATTTCACGGTCCGGATCGTCGATCACGTCGCCGTGACCCGGCGCGATAGCGCGTGCACCAAGCGTCCGGAGCTTGCGAAGGGATTCGACGTAGTCTGCCATGCGTCCGTCAGGCGGCAGAATTACGACGGTCGAGCCATTCATCACGTGATCGCCCGTAAAGAGCAGCCCGGACTTACGTTCAAGAAAGCACAGGTGATTGGAAGCGTGACCCGGCGTATGGACGACATCGAGAATCGCTTCGCTGGTTTCGATCACGTCCTCGTCCGCAAGAAACGCATCCGGATTCCAGGTCACGTCCTGCTTGCCGTCGTCCGGCGCAGCCATCCCCAGAACGGGTGCGCCCGTTCGCGCGGCCAGCGGCACGGCGCCAGGCGAATGGTCAGGGTGCGTATGTGAGGCCACGATCTTCGTTACCGCGCCGCCGCCCTGTGCCGCGGCGTCGAGAATAGCCTGCACGTGCTCCTCGAGCGCCGGGCCGGGATCAATGACAACAACGTCGCGGTGTCCCACGAGATAGGTGTTTGTGCCCGGGCCGGTTAGCGGGCCAGGGTTCGGCGCGGTGATTCGCCGCACGTTCGGGCCAAGCGGCACCGCTGCACCGTAATCCACCAGGTCCTGGAAATTCATCCGCCAAAACTCATGAGCGCGCGCCCGCGAACTCCACCGGGTCTGGCGCGGCCGGATACTCGGCGTAGCTGAACACGCGACCACCATCGGGTTTGATGGATACCTGCGGGAAGACGCAGGCCACGCCCGCCGAAGCGAAGCGTTCGCGCGCGGCATCGGTCGCATCGGCCACGGTGTCGCAGCCGGCCAGGTCGCCAAGCTGCGCCTGCGTTGGCGGCATCAGGCGCAGACCAGACGTCGCGGATAACGCCGCGGGCGGCGCAATCCAGAAGCTGTCGACGAGTTCCGCGCCGTCGTGCCGCCCCGCCGGCCCTTCGGGCACCGAGGTGAGAAAAAACCGCGTCGCATACCGGCGTTTCTCGCTGCGCGGGGTCAGCCAGTAGCTGTTGTAGACCAGCCGGTCCACCGCGGGACGAACGCCGAACGCCCTGCAAAGATCCAGCAGGGTGCGCCGTCCAGAAGACAGTTGCTCGCGCCAGTCGGCTGCAGCATCCCCCAGCACCGCGGCGCCCACGGCGGAGCCGTCGGCCTTGCGTGCAAGGAGGTAGCCGGTTTCCTCGAACGTTTCGCGAATTGCCGCAACGTAGTAGGCAAGGCCATGCTGATCGAGGTTCAGGCGGGCGGAAGCCTCGGTATCATCGAGGCCGTCGCACAGCGCGTAGATGTCGGCGCTGGCATCGGCGACGTCCACGACGCCGCCCGGGAACACGTGGGCGCCGGGGAAGCTGCCCCGCGCCGGGCGCTCGACCATGAATACTTCGAGAGCGGGCTGCTCGCGCAAAAGGACGATGCTCGAGGATGCCCGCACGGTAGCGGTACCGTTGTCCACCATGCGCGCATTATACGCACTTCCGCCGCCGCCATCGGCGTCGCCCCGAACGCGAGCCCGCGAATCGGTGAGATATGCGGGCTAGTTGTTTCCGTCGTCGCGGACCCAGCTCTGGCTCTCGGGATCCCAGCGAGACTGGCTCTCGCGGGTGACGGTCTCGCCGTCCGCATTGGTGAACGTGCTCGTGCTGGTCCGCTGTCCGTCTGAGCGCTCCACTTCGGTGACCCGGGAAAATTCGTCGCCGTTGCGATTCGTACCTGTCGCCTGCGAGTTGCGCAGCACGCCGTCCTCGCTGCGTGTCACCTTCGTATCGCGCTCGCGCGACTGTCCCTCCGGCCCGGTGGTAACAGAGCTGGCGGACCGCCCGTTGTCTGTGCGTTGCACGTCTGTGTTGCGCGTTGCCTGGCGTCCGTCGGGGGCCGTCACAACAACCGACTGGTTGGCGCTGCGTCCATCGGCACTGACCGTGCGGGTTGAGTCTCGCTGCCCACCCTCGGTGCCGGTAGCGACGCCGCGCCGGGTGCGGCTGCCGTCGGCGTTCTCGGTGCGCTTGACGTCGCGACTGGCTACGTCGCCGCGGCGGGCTGCACCGTCGCGGCGGGTTGCGTCATCGCGGCGAGCTGCACCGCTACGGCGGCTCTGCGTCCCCTGCCGGCTGGTCCGCTGTGTCTGGCGGGCTCTGTTGCCACGCTGCGACCTCGCTTGCGGTGCGCCGTCCGCGGCTGCCAGCGTCATTTCCGGCAGCACTGAAGCGCCGGCGGGCTGCAGGGCCAACAGGCCTAGGGCCGCAGCCAGCAGAGCCACACCGAACGCCAGGCGCAGGCCGCGTGTGTGTTGAATCCGTGCCGCTGCCGTGGCGGCGGTCGCGTTTGTAGTCACCATACCTGTGCCTCTCGTGGATACACCAAGATGTGCACCATTATGTCCCGGGCGAATGAACCCCGCCTGAACATATGTGTGCCCTTGCCTGGTAAAACGTACCGGCGGGCATCCGGTTGACAGCCGTCAAACAGGCCCGTCCAGCTGTGGTACCCTCGCCGCATCAGTGCCTTAGCACGATCAAAAGCTCTCCAATGTCGACAAGAAACGCTGCTGCACTCCGCCTTTCCCTGGCCACGATGGCCGTTTCCTTAGCTTTCCTGCTTGCCGCGGCCGCAAATGCCGAAGTGACCGTGGAGGCGCCGTCGCTGGTGCTAACCGGCGTACCATTCGAGGTTAGCGTAATCGTCGACCCTTCCACTGACTATAGCTCACCGGAAGCGTTCGGCGTCATGGCCGGTGAGCGGGAATACCCACTCGCACGGTCTGATGACGGCACCCTGGTTGCCAGCGATATCGTTGTAGACAGCGGCGGCGAGGTCGCAATCACGGTGCTGTCGTCCAGTGCCCCCGTGGCGACGACGACGTCAACGGCAGTACCCGGTGCACTGTCCGTGTTGCCGCCGGTGCTGGCCATCGCCATTGCGCTTATTTTCCGCAGTGTCATTCCCGCGCTTTTCCTGGGCTCCTGGGTCGGCGTATGGATTGCCTCCGGCCTCGACGGCAGCGCGTTTTTCACCAGTCTTCTTGCCGTTTTCCAGGAGCATGTACGCGGCGCCGTGGCCGATCCCGATCACGCGGCGATCATGTTGTTTACTTTCATGATTGGCGGCATGGTCGGCATCATCTCTCGCAACGCTGGCATGCAGGGCGTTGTGGACACGATATCCGGCTGGGCCAGCAATGCGCGGCGTGGGCAGGTATCCACGGCGTTGATGGGCTGCGTGATTTTCTTCGACGACTACGCGAACACGCTCGTCGTCGGCAATACGATGCGCGCCGTTACAGATCGGCTGAAGATTTCCCGCGAGAAGCTCGCGTTTCTGGTTGACGCGACCGCCGCGCCGATCGCCTGCATTGCCCTCGTAACTACCTGGATCGGCTACGAAGTCGGCCTGATTGGCGCCGCTACCGAACTGCTCGACGGCTTTTCCGAAAGCGCGTACCTCGTGTATCTCAACACGGTGCCCTACAGCTTCTACCCGATTTTCATGCAGGTGTTTGTCTTCATGGTTGCGGTCTCCCAACGCGATTTTGGCGCGATGTACCGCGCCGAAGAGCGTGCGCGCACGACCGGCCAGCTGCAGGCGCCAGGTTCGGTGGAGGAAGATGCATCCACCGAAGGCCGCGAACTGATTCCATCGGACAACACACCGCGCCGCGCCGTGAACGCCGTTGTACCCGTTGCCGTGCTGCTGACTGGCGTCATTGCCGGGTTGTTGATCACGGGCAGTGATGGCACGGATAAGTCGCTGCGGGAGATCATTGGCGACGGCGACAGCTACAAGGCGCTCATGTGGGCGTCGCTTTCCGCAGTGCTGGTTGCCGCAATCATGACCGTCTCGCAACGCCTGCTGACGCTGGAGCAGACGGTTTCCGCCTGGTTCAGCGGCATCAAGCTGATGATGTTTGCGATGATCATTCTCGTGCTGGCGTGGACGCTTGGCTCTATTACCGAGCTGGTTCACACCGCCGACTTTCTAGTGTCACTGCTCGGCGACTGGATGCCGCCTGGCCTCGCCCCCGCCATGGTGTTCGTGCTCGCCGCGGCTACCGCGTTCGCAACCGGCACGAGCTGGGGCACGATGGCAATTCTGATTCCGCTTGTGATCCCGCTGACGTGGGCAATCATGGCGGCGAACGGCATGACAGACCCGTCTCACCACCACATTCTCTACTCGGCGATTGCAACGGTGCTGACCGGCGCCGTGTGGGGCGATCACTGTTCGCCCATTTCCGACACTACGATTCTCTCGTCGCTGGCGTCAGGCTGCGACCACATCGATCACGTACGCACGCAGTTGCCGTATGCGCTCACCACCGGTTCGGTGGCGCTTTTCGTCGGCACCATTCCGGCGGGCTTCGGGTTGCCGTGGTGGCTTGCCATGGCGATCGGCATCGCCATCCTGGCGGCCTTTCTAAAGGTGATGGGAAGAGTAGCCGGCGACGCGCCTAGCCAAAAACAGGCTGGCGGATAATCGTGTGATTGCGCTCGGCGCCGGTTGAGATCATCGCAATCGGCACCCCGGCCAGCGCCTCGACGCGCGCAAGGTACGCCCGCGCGTTCGCAGGGAGATCGCCTTCGTTGGTGCAACCAGCGGTGCTTTGCGTCCAGCCGGGCAGCGTCTCGTAGACCGGCTTGCATCGCGCAAGCTCCGTCGCTGACGGCGGTGGCGCTTCAAGCGTGGCGCCGTCCAGCTCGTAGCCAGTAGCGATTTTCAGCGATTCCAGTCCGTCGAGCACGTCGAGCTTGGTAATGCACAGGCCCGAGATGCCGCTGGTGATTACGGCACGCTTCAGGCCCACCATGTCCAGCCAGCCGCAGCGCCGCGGCCGCCCCGTGGTCGCCCCGAATTCCGCGCCAACGGTCGCGATGCGCTCGCCGACGTCATCGAACAGCTCGGTTGGGAACGGACCTGCGCCCACGCGCGTTGTGTATGCCTTCGTGATGCCGAGCACGTAGCTCATGCCCGTCGGACCGCTGCCGGTGCCGCAGGTAGCTGCGCCCGCCACCGTGTTGGACGAAGTTACGTACGGATAAGTGCCGTGGTCCACGTCCAGCATGGTGCCCTGCGCACCTTCGAACAACAGCCGCTTGCCCTGCGTCCGCAGCGAAGCCAGCAAGGCAGGAACATCGCAGATCAGCGGCGCGATGCGCTCTGCCGCCGCCGACAGCTCGTCGAAGGTCTCGTCCAGCGATACCGGGTCGGTGCCATAGATGTTCTGCAGAAGCGCGTTGTGGTAGCCCACCGTTGTCTCGAGCCGCTCGCGCAGCTGCTCGGGCTCCTGGAGGTCCATGATGCGAATGGCGCGACGGCCGACCTTGTCTTCGTAGGCCGGACCGATGCCGCGGCCAGTCGTGCCAATGGCCTTGCTGCCACGGGCGCGCTCGCGCGCCTGATCGAGGGCAACGTGGCTGGGCAGCACCAGCGGGCAGCCGGGGCTGATCCGCAGCCGTTCGGCGACCGGGATACCGCGCTCGTCCAGCCGTTGCATTTCGGTAAGCAAGTTGGACGGCGAAACGACCACGCCGTTGCCGATAACCGCCAGCACGTCATCACGCAGGATTCCGGAGGGAATCAGGTGCAGTACCGTTTTGACGCCGTCAATTACAAGCGTGTGGCCGGCGTTGTGACCGCCCTGGAAGCGCACGACGGCCGCTACCCGTTCGGTCAGAAGGTCCACGACCTTGCCCTTGCCCTCGTCGCCCCACTGGGCGCCGATGACCACGACGCTGCTGCTCATTTACTCATTCCTGGGGTTTAACTCTCGAGGGCCTGACGATATGAACAGCGCGCGCGAGCCTAAGTCAGGGCTCGATGGAACGGTTCAGGTAATCGAAAAATTCGCCCTCGGGCTTAAGCACGAGAATGTCACCCTCAGTGCCGATCGAATTTCGATAGGCCTGCATGCTGCGGTAGAAAGTGAAAAATTCCGGGTTGCGCGTGTACGCC
>JBCAXP010000211.1:0-8298 GCA_038533995.1 Pseudomonadota bacterium | reverse complement strand
CGAAAGGCGGGCGCCCTGTAGTCTGCCACGGCGGCAAGCGATTGGGCTTGGTGGTTTGGGCTCGTAAGCCGATAGCCTCTTACCCTGTAGGTGACCACGGCAGTTGGAGCACGTGATTTCCGGGACGCTGTGAACACGTCCCTGGAAAATATCCCCTTCTTCCCCGGACCGCCCTACGAAGTACAACCCTTTCGGCCCCGGACTGCACTACGAAGTGACCACCTCCCCGCCAAGAATCCAAGCTACAAAAAAGGCCCGCACCTTTCGGCGCGGGCCGTTGCTTTGAGGTTGAAGGCGACGCTTTTAGAGCAGCGGTGCGATCACCAGGCTGACTATGGCCATCACGTTGATGAGGATGTTCATCGCCGGGCCGGAGGTGTCTTTGAAGGGGTCGCCGACGGTGTCGCCGACAACTGCCGCCTTGTGCACGTCGGAGCCCTTGCCGCCGAGGTTGCCTTTCTCGACGTACTTCTTGGCGTTGTCCCAGGCACCGCCCGCGTTTGCCATGAACAGGGCAAGGAGAACGCAGCCGAGGAGCGCACCGCCGAGCATGCCACCGAGTGCTTCCGGGCCGAGGCCGAAGCCCACGACGACCGGTGCGCCGACTGCCAGCACGCCTGGTAGCACCATGCGCTTCAGTGCAGCGGTAGTGGCGATGTCGACGCAGCGCACGTGGTCAGGCTTGGCCTTGCCTTCCATCAGGCCGTCGATTTCGCGGAACTGCCGGCGAATCTCGTTGATCATGTCGAAGGCCGCGTCGCCAACGGCAGTCATCGTGATCGAGCCCACCAGGAACGGGAAGATACCGCCCAGGAAGATACCGATCAGCACGGCAGGATCGTTAAGGAGAAGTTTGAACTCCGGGTTGTTGTGCGTCACGGTCTCGATGAACGCCGTGATCAGGGCCAGCGCTGCCAGCGCCGCGGCGCCGATCGCGAAGCCCTTGCCGATGGCCGCCGTGGTGTTGCCCACTTCGTCGAGCGAGTCGGTGATTTCGCGGGTGCTCTCGCCCATGGCTGCCATCTCGGCGATGCCACCGGCGTTGTCGGCGACCGGGCCGTAGGCGTCGATGGCCATCGTGATGCCAACCGTGGCCAGCATGCCGACCGCGGCGATACCCACGCCGTACAGGCCAGCCCACTGGTTGCTGAAGAAGATGATGGCGCTGATGGTCAGCAGCGGCACGGTGACCGACTGCATGCCAACGGCGAGGCCCGTGATCATCACCGTGGCCGGACCGGTTTCGCCAGACTTCGCGATTTTGCGCACTGGCGCACCGCCGGTGTAGTACTCGGTGACAAGGCCAATGATGGTACCGCCGACGGCACCGCCGATGACGCTGAACCACACGCCGTTTTCGACGCCGAGGTGCCTGACGACGAAGAATGCCGCAACGATAAACAGCGCCGTTGCGCCGAAGGTGCCGATACGAAGCGCCACTTCAGGCTTACGCCCGGAAGACATCTTCACCAGGATGATGCCGAGCAGCGAACACACGATGCCGGCCGAGGCCAGCAGCAGCGGCAGGCCCATCAGCGAGGACTGCTCAGCCGCCAGGAAGCCGGCCGGCAGCGTCGCGGCAATGGCGATACTGGCGATCATGGAACCGCAGTACGACTCGAAGATGTCCGAGCCCATGCCGGCGACGTCGCCCACGTTGTCACCCACGTTGTCGGCGATAACGCCGGGGTTACGCGGGTCGTCTTCGGGAATGCCTGCCTCGACCTTGCCGACCAGGTCAGCACCGACGTCGGCACTCTTGGTAAAAATGCCGCCGCCTACGCGGGAGAACAGCGCCACCACCGATGCACCCATGCCAAAGCCGTGGAGCGCCTCGGCGTGCGCCGGATCGCTGCCAAATACGACGTACAGCGAACCGAGGCCCACGAGACCCATCGCGGCCACCGTGAGGCCCATGATCGAGCCGCCGTAGAAAGCCACGCTGAGTGCCGCGCCGGCACCGTCGCTGTTGGCAGCCGTCGCGGTGCGCACGTTCGCGCGGGTCGCTGTGTACATGCCGACGCCGCCGGCAATCGACGACGACAACGCGCCGGTCACAAAGGCGATGGTCGTGTTGAGGCCGAGGGGCGAGAAGAAGATGAAGACGGCCACAACCGCGGCGAAGCCCCACAGCAGGGTGTACTCCCTGCGAATGAACGTCATTGCCCCTTGGTGGATGTCCTCAGCGATTTCCAGCACGGCGCCCTCACCAGCCGGGTAACGCTTGACCAGCGAGTACAGAACGAACGCTGCAATCAGGCCAATTACGCCGATAATGGGCGGTAACAGGTTAATATTCATTAGATTCCTCGTCTGACCGGCGCACTGAAAGTAGTGACAGGCAGTAACCGCCGGCGACCGGCAGGCAAGTCATTCAGGCGCGCAATCACTTAAGTTGCGGCATCAATATGCTTAAGTCCCGGAGCGTTGTGCAATTAGGCTTTAGTTGAGTGCCGCCCCGAATTCAGGCGCGCCATTCTACGTGATTCTCGCGGGAATAAAAGGCCGGGGAAGCCCGCATGGCCAGGCAGGAAAGGCGCTTCAGGAGTGGGATTGAAGGGGCCTGGGCCGCCCTATGACATAACCCTGTACAAAATTTACGCCCATGCTGCGAATCGCCTGGAGTGACGACTGATCCTCGACCTGCTCGGCGATCACCTGGATATCGAGGGTTCGCGCCAGATCGATCATTGCCGCGACCATCGTCTGGTTGACCTCGTCACCGTCGAGGTTACGCGTGAGGGCGCCGTCGATCTTCAGGTAGTCCATCGACAGCGCCTTCAGGTTCGCGAAGGACCCCACGCCACTGCCGAAATCATCGAGCGCAAACTGGCAGCCGATGCCATGGAGCACCTCGACGAAGCGCCGTGCATGGCCGAGGTTGCTGAACACCGCGCTCTCCTTCACCTCGAAGCAGATGCGCTCCGGGCTGACGCCGCTGCGGTCCAGCGCTTCAACAACAAAGTCGAGAATCTGCGGGTCGCCGAGCGACTGGCCGGACAGGTTGATGGCGCAGGCACGCCGGTCCGGCAGCTTCAACGCCCCGGCGGAGATCGCCGCCAGGGTGGTTTTGATCACCCAGCGGTCGATGCCCGGCATGAGCTGGTAGCGCTCCGCGGACTGCAGGAATTCGGTCGGGGTGAGCACGGTGCCGGTTTCGGTCGGCATGCGCAGCAGCACTTCGAAGGCCGGTCCGTCAGGCACCCGGCCACCCACCGACACCACCGGTTGCACGAAGATCTCGAACTCGTCGCCCTTGATCGCCTGCTGAAGGCGCTGCAGCCAGGCGATCTCACCGCTGTGCCGAGCGGTAGCCTCGTCGCGGGCCGAGTACAGCCTCACCTGGCCCCTTCCCTGCTGCTTGGCAATGTAGCAGGCCGAATCCGCCGCGCTTAGCGCCTCTACCATCGTGCCGCTCTCGTGGGCAATTTCCACGAGGCCAATGCTGATGCCGATGTTGAATACGCGGTCACGCCACACGAAGCGGTAGTCGGCCACTGCCGCGCACACGTCATCGGCAATCTGGCGGGCCTTTTGCAACGGGCAGCCGATCAGCAGCATGCCGAACTCGTCGCCGCCAATCCGTGCCACGGAGTCCGAGTCGCGCACCTTGTCCTTAATCAGGCTGGCGACCTCGCGCAGCATGTTGTCGCCGGCGATATGGCCGCAGGTGTCGTTAACCGCCTTGAACCTGTCAAGGTCGAGGTAGCACAGCACGTGAGCCTGGCCGCCGTCGCGGGCGCTCTCCAGCGCTTCCTCCAGCCGCCGCTCGAACTCGGGGCGGTTGTACAGTCCGGTCAGCGCATCGTGGCTTGCCTGGTAGCTCATTTGCCGGGCAAGACCCCTGAGCTCCGTGACATCGTGCAGCACGATGACAGTACCGAGCAGCTGGCTGGCGCGCAGCGCCCGAATGGGCGACACCGACAGCTCTACCGACAGCTCCTTGTTGTCGGACTCCGTGACCATGAGCGCCCGCTTGCCGAGATTCACCCTGCGCCCCTCGCCGAGACAGGTGGCGACGGGGTCTCGCAACGGCTTTCGGTCGGTTTCGTCGACAAGCCGTACAATGTCGGTCAGGCGCTTGCCGCGCGCCTCCTTGAAACCGCATCCCGCAAGCTGCATGGCGGCCACGTTCATGTAGTCGATGGCGCCGGTCGTGTCCGTTGTGATGACACCCTCGCCAATCGACTCCAGCGTTACCTGCGCCCGCTCCTTCTCGCGCGCCAACGCCGCTTCCATCTCCTTTCGCAGCGTAATGTCGAACGCCGCGGTGAGGATGGCGGGCTCGCCCTGGTAGTCGATCACGACCCCCGAGGCCTCAACCCAGTAGCCGTCTCCGTCGCGGTTGAGCATTTGCATCTCGTAGCGGCCGGGGACGTCCTCACCGGCGAGGCGTCGGCGAATCATGGCACCGGCGCGTTCACGCTCATCCGGATGCACCAGGTCGAGCGCCGGCTTGCCCAGCAGGTCGGCCTGACGCTTGCCACGCAGCGACGCCGCCCGCGGATTGCAGTAGATGATCTCGTCGCGGTGGACAACGATGGACTCCTGCACGCTCTCGGCGAGATTGCGAAACAGGTCCTCACGCTCGGCCAGGCCACGGTCCTTGCTGTCGAGCACCTCGAACATGCGGTTGACCGTATCAACGAGGCGGGACAGTTCTTCGTCCTCGCCGGTCGCCGACAGGCGCTTTTCGAAGCGCTTGCCCTCGGTGATATGCAGGAGCTGGTCGTTGAGGCGGGAGAGGCGATTTCGATGCCGATGGCGGGCGTAAAGCCCCAAGCCGCCGAGAAGGGCGACAGCTATGGCGATAGTCACACCTTCCATCATTGCGGGAATAGCCTCAGGCAATCGCCCTACCCCATTCCCCGGCGGCGTGGCGCGAAATACTGCCAGTTTCCAGGTCCGCCCGCGCGATCCGGCCGGCGAGTATCGCTGGCTGCGGGGCGCCTTCTGTCGATTTCAACCGAAAAACCTCAAACTGGCGCTTATTATTGTTCTCGGCAGACCACTACATTAGGCCAAAACGGCGGGTTCTGCTGCGTGATGTAACCATAATACTTGCCTTGGCCAACTTGTCACTATCCTTTAAAGCTCGTACCCTGCTAGCGCCGCGCGAGGGGCTGCACGAAGGGACAGGACCCATTAATGAATACTGAATTTGCACGACGCCAGATGATTGACCAACAGGTGCGTGCCTGGGACGTGCTTAACGCCCGGGTGCTCGACGTTCTTGCGCGTGTGCCACGCGAACGCTTCGTGCCGCAACCATACAGCAAAGTCGCGTTTGCCGACATCACCATTCCGCTGGCCCACGGCCAGGAAATGATGACACCAACCGTCGAAGGCCGCATGCTGCAGGCGCTCGACGTCACCGAGGGCGACAGCGTCCTCGAGGTGGGCACTGGCACCGGGTACACCGCAGCGTGCCTCGCGGGCATGGGCGGCAGCGTCACAAGCATCGACATTCATGCCGACTTCGTGGAGGGCGCCGCAACCGTGCTGGACGACCTCGGCATCGACGGCGTGACGCTGGAAAACCGCGACGGCAGCACCCTGCCGGCGGACAAGCAGTACCAGGCGATCGCCATCACCGGCTCCGTCCCGGTGCCGGAACCCTCTTACCGCAAGGCCCTTGCCGTCGGCGGCAGACTGTTCGTGGTTGTAGGCTCAAGCCCGGTCATGGAAGCCAGGCTGATCACCCGCGTTGGCGAGAACCAGTGGTTCGAGGAATCGCTCTTCGAGACCATCCTGCCAGCCCTGGACAACGTCACCCGCCCCCCACAGTTTCAGTTCTAGTGCCTCGGCTGGCGACAGTCGCTGGTAATCAAGGTAGGGGAAAACCGGCCGACATACCGGGTTTAAGGCAGGGAAAATGAGCACTTGGAGGCCAATTCGATCACCGAACGGTGCGACATGAGGCCACTTCATCACCCATCCAGGCAAATCGAAGCAACCATTTGGTCATGCAGGGCATCAGTGTAGTAGAACTCGACGAACGACGGCGTTCGGGCGACTCCGTGGTCGTTATTGACGTGCGGGAACCGATGGAGCTGGCGATTGCCAGCATACCGGACACGGTTCACGTGCCAATGAACGACGTACCCGGGCGCCTGGACGAAATTCGGGCGCTTGCTGACAACGATAAGGACGTAGTGGTGATGTGCCACTCCGGCCATCGAAGCATGATGGTTGCCCGATTCCTGCAGCAAAACGGACTGGAGCGGGTGCTTAACCTGACCGGGGGCATTGACGCCTGGTCACGGGAAGTGGACCCGAACGTAGCGACGTACTGACGCGCCGGCTTGTTCCAGACCGATTTAGTGATATAGTTATCTATAACACCAAACTACCGCCTCGACGGCGACCGTAAGGATTGCATTATGTCTAACTTTAAGCTGCTCCTCGCCCTACCGGTGTTCTGCTGTCTGACGACAGCACCGGCAATGGCCGAAGACCTGGTGGATGTGCTGGAGCTTGCACTGGCGGCTGACCCG
Source organism: Pseudomonadota bacterium (assembly GCA_038533995.1). Taxonomy (GTDB): domain Bacteria; phylum Pseudomonadota; class Gammaproteobacteria; order Steroidobacterales; family JBCAXP01; genus JBCAXP01. Next base: position 1,801 of record JBCAXP010000211.1, on the reverse strand, counting down.
ACCCTTCGCGAAGCCGACGCCAACCGGCTGGCCGCGCTGGAGTCCAAGCCCCAGGCGCGAAGCGCCTTGCTGCCTCAGTTCAATGCCACCGGCGGACTCACGGACTCTCAGTCGAACGGTATCTTCACCTTTCCCCAGGCGCTCCCCGGCGGAGGCATCGTGGTCGTGCAGGCCAGCCAGGAAGCTGACTCGTTCGCGCGCCAGTGGGAACTGCGAATCAACCAGAGCGTGTTCCGGTGGGACCAGTGGGTGCGCCTCGCGCAGGCGGACAAGCAAGTTGCCCAGGCAGAGGCCGACTACCGGCTGGCGATTGAGAATCTGATCCTGCGAACCTCGCAGGCCTACTTTGCCGTGCTGTCTGCCAGCGACACGCTGCAGTCGACGCAGGCTACCAAGGAGGCCATCGGCCGGCAGCTCGAACAGGCAGAGACGCGCTTCGAGGTGGGCCTCACGGCCATCACCGACGTGCACGAGGCGCAGGCTGCCTACGACGAGGCCATAGCCGGGGAAATCCAGGCCAAACGTGAGCTGGCCACCGCGCGCGAGCAGCTGCGGGAAATCACCGGCACGTACCTGTCGTCGTTTGAAAAGCCCTCGGAATCCCTGCCGCTTGTGACGCCTAACCCGGCCAACGTGGATGAGTGGGTGGACACGGCGATGCAGCAGAACATTGCGCTAACGTCGAGCCGCCTCGGCGTGGACATTGCCAAGGACGACGTGAAGGTGTCCCAGAGCAATCGTTACCCGACGCTGGACTTCTTCGCGAGCCGCTCCCGGCGCAACACAGACGCGACCCAGATCAACAACAACGGTCCGGCGTTCCCGGCTGACTCCGACAATTTCAACGACTCCATCGGCCTGCAGTTCAGCGTGCCGATCTACACCGGCGGCAACAACTCGTCACTGATTCGCCAGGCCGTGTACCAGCACCGCGCAGCCCGCGAGCGCCTCGAGCGCGTCGCCCGTGAAACCGAGCGGCGCACACGCGACTCGTACCTCGGCGTACTGTCGGAAATTTCCCGGGTGCAGGCCCTGAAGCGTGCACTGATTTCAGCGGAAACCGCGCTCAAGGCCACCGAGGCGGGTTTCGATGTGGGAACGCGCACCACGGTCGACGTGCTCAACTCGCGGCGCCAGCTATTCAGCGCACAAACCAACTACTTCATCAGCCGCTACGACTACATCATCAACGTGCTGACGCTGAAGCAGGCGGCCGGCGGCCTGAACCGGGCCGACATCGAAGGCATCAATCAGTGGCTCGAGTAGGAGGGGCATCTTGCCCCGATGTGGGAGTGGCTCTGTGGGAGCGGCTTTAGCCGCGATTACAAGTCGTCGGTAATCAAAGGATCGAGCAGCTCGAGCAGTCGGGCGAGCGCGCCCCGGTTTTCATGCACGATGTGCAGCGCGCGTTCTCCGGCATCGCGTCGCAGCGACGAATCCTGAAACAGCTGCTTGAGCTGGCTCGCCAGTTCTTCCTGCGAATTCACCAGGCGCGTTGCACCGCTGTCGACCAGCATCGTCGCGATATCCTGGGCATTGAACGTGTGCGGTCCTGTCAGCGTTGGCTTGCCGAGCGCCGAGGGTTCAAGCAGGTTGTGCCCGCCGATCCGTACGAGAGAGCCACCGACAAACGCCACGTCTGAGGCAGCGTAAAACATCGGCAGCTCCCCGAGCGTGTCGACGAGCAACACGCTGACATCGTCCGCCGACTTCCCGGTCTTCGTCCGGCGGGCCAGCGAGAAGCCCGAATCGCTCACCAGGCGCGCGACGGTATCGAAGCGTTCCGGGTGCCGCGGCACGA
>JBCAXP010000210.1:0-8321 GCA_038533995.1 Pseudomonadota bacterium | reverse complement strand
CCCACCGGCAACGCGATGCTCGTCGGCACGGCCGCGGCGCTGTTTGCCTCGCTGGCGATCGTCGTGTCCGCTGTGTCGTTGGCGACAATCAGCAACACGTTGTCCCGCGACGCATCGGCCGGATCGCCGCAGGCGTCAAGGCACGTGAGCGTTACCACGACGTTGACCTCGGCCTGGTCGATTTTCCATTCATCGAGAATCAGGTCGCGCTCGGCGCTACCAGGCGCGGCATTCTGATACTGCGCGTTGATAGCATCCAGCTCAAAGGCCGGCACGTCGAAGCTGAAGCGCGGGTTCTCGGGAGCGTCCCGATCGGGGCCGCCGGTGCCGGAGGCCGCAAGCCACGCGCCTTCCACCGCCTCAGAGGCCACCGTGGCCTCACGCATTACGTCGTTGCGATCGGGATAGGTCACGACGGTGTCAACAGCAATCGTGAAGCGAACATCGCTGGCGATAGCGCCGGCCGTGTTCGTGGCCGCCACCACCCGAAATTTGCCGGACACGCCGCTCAGGTAGGTGAGAAACTGGTTTGGGTCGCGGGCACGCACCACCGTCACCGTCGGCACTGCCGCCGTGGACGCCATGCCGTTGGAATCGGTGACGGTGAGCTGGAAGCCCAGGCTGGTGCCGTCGTCGGCATCGGGCACGGTGAAGCTCACGGTGCTTTGCGAGCGCTTGACCAGCTCGACCGTCGGGCCGGACGTCTGCGCCCAGCTAAAGTCGAGAATCGGTGCACTGCGTCCCTCGCTGTCGCCGGCGCTCAGAATCACCTCCGAACCACTGCGCGTCGGGCCGGTGGTGCCAATCAGCTTGGCCGATGCCATCGGCGCAAGTTGCTCCTGCTCGCCGACGTCGCTCACGGAATCCGTCACGGAATCGCAGGCGGTCAGTGCAGCAAGACTCAAGCCACATAGCGCCAGCGCGCCGATACGCCGCACCGCTTTCGTTCCCTTAGAATTCATAGCGGAATCCTCCCGTGATGTTGGCGTTGTTGTAGTTGTCGAGGTCTTCGATAGTTTCGTATTGCACGAACAGCTGGATGCCGCCGCGCGCCACGCCATCGTCCCGCGTCACCCGGCCGCCGCGAACCACCGCGGACAGGCCAAGTGCAATCTTGTAGTAATCCTCGTCAGGCGGATCGGTGGGCACACCGAAATCCTGCGTTGACCCGAAGGTCGGGTCCTCGCCGTTGAGGTACACCGCGGCCACCGCGCGCTGGTCGTCATCGAACTCCCGGTGGTACGACGCACGCAGAAACGGCACCAGCACCATCTGCCGGGGTGTAAAGGTCATGGCCAGCTGCAGGCCGGCCGATCCGTCGAGCGAGCTGAAACCCTGGTCGCCGACGGCGAGGTCAAAGCCGCCGTTGCTCGTGTTGGTTTCGGTGAAGCCGTCGATGTCGGTATCGAGGTAGTCAAAGCGCAGGAAGGGCTCCCACGAAAAGCGACCGACGTAGCCCATGTAGCCCATGCCGGTGCTCAGCGCGAGCTGGCTGCCTTCCGTCGAGGACAGCGCGGTCTCGTCGGTGTTGGCAATATCGGGGTTGAGGGACGGGTACACGATTCTGCGCGTCACGTCGTAATCGATGGCGCTGTAGCTCAGCGCGGCATCCGCGTAAAAGCGCTCTCCGGTAAAGAGGCCGTAAAGGCCAAGGCTGAGCGCGTCGGTTTCGATGCCGCCGTCCACGATGCTCTGGGAGGAATCGAAATCAATTTCCGCCTGCGAGAAACCGATCGAGCCGCCCATCACCCAGGAATCGCTGAAGCGATAGTCGCCGCCGACAATGGTCTCACCGCCGTCGAAGTCGAACGCGGCCTCGAGGTCAGTGGGCGCCTTGTCGCCGTAGCCGAGCGATCCATTCACAAAGCCACTGAAGCGACTGAAGCCGGTGCCGGCCTCCATTGTCTCACCTGGCGCTGACGTGCTATTCGCCGCGTAAGCGCCGGCGTCCCAGGACACCGGCAGGCCGACGATGCTAACCCCGCCGCCGCCAACCCGCAGCTGCGACAGGCGACCAGCGAGGTAGGCGAGCTGCCCCTTGCCGATCTCCGTTGACAGCGAACCTTGCGCCGCGAGTTCCTCGGCAGCGGTCCAGCGCAGCGCAAAGCCCAGGCCCTCGGCATCAAGGCCAAGGCTGAACTCTGTGGCACCGGAACCCGACAGCTCGTTGAACGTGTGCACCAGTTCGCGAACGTTGCTGAACACCTGCACCTGCTCGTCGCTGAGGCCGGGCAGCGGCACATCACGGTCCGGAACGTTTGGATCACGCAGCGCCTCGAACGTCGCCTGGTTGGCGTCAGCCGCCGCGGTCTCCAGCGGTGTGCCAACAAAGTCGTCAAGGCCCGCAAGTGCGCTGCCGGGAACGCTGCCGGCAAGAGCGGCCAGCAGTAGCCGGCGCCATGTGGGGTGTATGGTGTGGGGCTGTTTGTTCATTGGCTTATCCGGTTGTTATTGCAATCAATTCGGCACGAAGAAAAACTGTCCAAGCGCATGACCGGCCGACTTGATCGTCCGCAATTGCGGCTCCTGCACAAAGTCGACATCGGCAGCGGAGGTGCGCACTTTTTCGTCAATCAAACTGTAAAGCGCAGGGGCCGGGAGGATTCCTTCATTGGTTTTGAGAATTTCCAGGAAGGCCCTGGCGAACACCGAGTGGCCATCGCCGCCGCCATCGAGCACCGGGCGCTCGCCGCCCGACGACAGCACCAGGCGCGCCGGCTTGTTGACGATTTTCTCGAGAAACGACGGCGGCAGATTGCGCTGCGGCCCGGCCATGATCATCGCCGGGTCTGACGAGAGCAGGCCCGCGTAGCAGGAGTCCGCCACCACGAGGATGCGCCGCGCCTTGCTGATGCTCAGGTGCTGCGTGATAAAGCTGTTGTCGATCCAGTAGGTATTGCGCGGCGGATGCTCGGCGTTCGACGGCAGCCAGTGGCCCGTCTGGATTTCCCCGTACTGGGCGAGGTCGCCATGGCCCGCGTAGTAGATGAGCAGGTTGTCGTTGTCACCCATCTGTTCGTTCACCTCGACGACCGCGCGCATGATGGTCTCGTGGTCGGCGTTTGTGAGCACGCGCGTGCTGAAGCCGTAACGGCTCTCCAGCAATTCCTGCACCTCCTGCACGTCGGCAACGGGGGTGTCGAGATCGTCGAGAATGTCGTAGTCCTGCACGCCGATGATGAGCGCGAAGTAGCGGCCGAACTTCACGTTGCCCAGCGTCACGTCGCTGGCGTCGGGCAAGGTCATCGCTGGTACGTTGGCGCCGTCTCCCGGCTCGCGGGTCCGCTGCATGGATGCGAGTTTTTGCTGGCTTTCCTCGCGTTCGCTCTCGAGCCGTGAAAGCCAGTTCTTCAGCGCGTCAATCTCGCCGGCCGCTGCGGCGGAATCGGCCTGGCTGGAATCCAGCGCTGCCTGCTTGTTAGTCAGCTGCTGGCGAAGCAGGTTGATCTGCGTATCCCGCTCGGTGATGGCTTTTTCCAGCTGTTCGCGAAGGCTGTCGAGTTCGCGCCGGGCGGCCGAGGCGAACATCACGTCATCTTCGGAAAGGCCCCACGCTGCCCTGTACAGGTTTAGCGCCTTCACCCGGTCCTGCTCGACGCCGCGACCCAGTTCGTACAGCGTGCCGAGGTTGAACTGGGCCCGTTCGTTGCCCTGCTCTGCGGCCTTGCGATACCACAGCGCGGCGAGCGCGTAGTCGGGCTCCGTGCCCAGGCCGCGCTCGAAGATTTCGCCCACGTGAGTCTGCGCCTCTGCGTTGCCGGCCTTGGCCTGCTCCAGCCAGACGTTAAGCGCCGATTGGTAATCAGCGCGGTCGTACTCCACGTACTCACCGCCCCGCAACCGGCAGTCGGACGCCGTGGCCCGGGTAGGCCGCCGTGGGCCGATATAGGTCCGCCGGCCAAGCTGGCGTACCTGCCCCGGCAGCAGGCAATCAACAACAAACAGGTCAGCGAGCGGCGCGCGCCCCTCGGTGGCGGCTTCGGAAGCGGATTGGTCCTCGGTTCTTGCGCCGGCGCAGCTCACCAGGCAGAAGCCAGCGACCAGCAAAACCAGGCGGGCGCGTTTGCCGTCAACCCTGCGCGCAATCATGGCGGACTTAACCGCAGGCGAGCAGCAAGTTCGACGAGCACGTCGTTGTCGTCCAGGGCCGGATAGGACTTCAGCAGGCTTGCTACAAGGCGGCGCGCGGCGGCCTGGTCACCGGCTTGCTCCAGCCGCTCAACGTCGGCTTCCCATTGCGCAATGAGGGCATCGACACGCTCGCTGGCCGCCTCGTTGTCCGGGTGCAGTTCCAGAATCCTTAAGCAGTAATCGAGCGCTTCGTTGCGGTATTCCTGCATCGCGCCAGCCAGCTCGAACGCCTCGTCCGCTGACTGTTCCAGGGTCAGGATTTGCTGCTGAATTTCCGGCTCAAGGTCGTCAAAGGCCACTGTGGGGTCATTGAACCAGAGCTGGCGCACGCCGAGCGCGGCCGTCACAACCGTTAGCAGCAGCAGCGCGGCAGCCGCCCAGCGTTGCAGCGGCCGGGGACGCCGGAATGCCCGCAGAAATTCGCCGGCGTTCTCGAAGCGGTCTGCGCGATCAAAGCACAGCGCCCGCTCAAGGGCTTTGCGCCGCCGCCGCGACAGGCCCTTGACCGGCTCCGGCTGCAGGCCCTCGTCGCGCGCGACGTTGGCGCGCTTGCGATCAAAAGGGTGGCGGCCGGTGTACAGCTCGTACGCGACGCAGCCCAGCGCATACACATCGTCGGCCGGCGCCGGATGGTCGCCCGCCAACATCTCGACGCTCGCGTAGCCGGGAGTGAGCGCACCCAGGCTGTGTACGTCGAACTGCGTTTTGTGGTCATCGTCGGCGCCGGCGATGCGCGCCGGCCGAGCGATGCCGAAGTCCAGCAACTTGACGCGGTTGTCGCTGCAAAGAAAGACGTTGCCCGGCTTGAAATCCGCGTGGACAAAGCCGCGCTCATGGGCGTAGGCAAGGCCTTCGGCCATCTGCTCGATGATGGCGTTTGCCTCATCAAACTCAAGGCCCGACAGCGCCATGGCACCGATGACCTCGTCGAGGGGTTTGCCGTCCAGCAGCTCCATGGTCATGAAGACGGTGGTGCCATCGCGGTCAAAGTGATAGACGGTGATGATGTTCGGGTGCGCCAGGCCTTGCGTCTTTCGCGTTTCGCGGTGAAGCGCCTTCAGGGAATCCGGGTGCCGGCGAAAGCCCTCGCTCAGCACCTTCATGGCGACGTGCGGGTCGCGGTCGCTCGCCGCCTCGTGCACGAGATCCCGGACCTTGAAAACGGTGCCCATGCCACCTTCACCGAGCTGCCTTTCGATGACGTAGCGTTCCTTAACAACCGTTCCAGGGCCCAGGGGACCTTCGTGGGTGGGCTGCCACGCGGACGGGTTCGACCAGTCGGAGCCGGATAGCGACCCGGATGGCGACCCGGATCGCGACAATAAGCCCTGTGCCGGGCGGTCCGGCGACGCATCACCGGGCACTGTGGCGTCCGAGGGGCCAGGCAGCGTGACGGCGCCAGGCAAGGTGGCGTCCGAGGGGCCCGGCTGCGTGGCGGCGCCGGCCGCAGGCGGGCGAGCGCGGGTCGCCGCCTCCGACTGGACAACGGTTTTGTCACCCTCGTCTGTGCCGCGTGCCGGCATTAGCACGGTGCGGTCACTGGCGACGGTCGCGTCGTCCTTGCTGTTGTCCTTTTTACTCAATCGTTTTGCGCCTCGGCACTGCGGCCGTAACTCCACAAGTACGTGTCAGACAAATAGCTTTTGTCCCACACGCAGGGTCTCCGACATAAGCCGGAATCAGGGCTGTTACTGGGGTAAGCGCAAAAAGAAGGCGGACGCCTTCATGGGTCAGTCAGATTTTTTGTTTTCCCGCTTTTTGGGGTCCCGCTGACGGTCTCTGAGACTAAACTCCGCGTCCTCGTCGACCGACCGCACGTGCAGGTCGCGCTGTGGAAATGGAATCTCGATGCCGTGTTCCTTGAGGGCCTTGAAGATCGACTCGTGCACCGCGTGCATGATCGGGAAGCGGTCGCCGAGCTGGCGGGAGTACATGTAGAGCTTGAAGTCGAGGGAACTGTCGCCGAAGCCCATGAAGTAGGCACGAGGCTCCGGTTCGTCGAGAATCAGCGGCTGCTTGCGCAGGGTCTCCTCCATCACCTGGTGCGCAAGGTCCACGTCGGAGCCGTAGCTGATGCCCACGGGTATGGTCACGCGGGTGATCGGGTCCGACAACGTCCAGTTGACGACCTGCTCCGTAATGAAGGACTTGTTCGGGACGATTATTTCCTTCCGGTCCCAGTCGGTGATCGTCGTGGCGCGAATCCGCACCCTGCTAACGGTGCCGGACAGATTGCCAACGGTCACCGTATCGCCGACGCGGACCGGGCGCTCGAACAGGATGATCAGGCCGGATATGAAGTTGGCGACGATCTCCTGCAGACCGAAGCCCAGGCCAACGGAAAGCGCCGCCACGAGCCACTGGATACGTGACCAGTCCCACCCGACAATGTTGAACACCGATATCAGGCCAACCGTAACCACCGTATAGCGCAGCAGCGTATTAATGGTGTAACGGCTGCCAGGCTCCAGCTCGATGCGTTGGAGAACCGCAATTTCCATCAGCCCGGGCAGGTTCCGTGATGCCACCAGCGTAACCATGGCCACGAACAGCGCCAGCAGCAGGTCAGCCAGTGTGACCGGCACCGATGTATCAGCGCCGTCGACAGACTGGATCTGCGACCACAGCGTGATCTCGTCGAGGATATTGAGCGCTGGCAAGACGTCGCTCCAGATAGCCCAGGCGCCAAGGACACCCAGGAAAAAGAGGCCGGTCTGCAGCAGGCGGCGCGTCTGCTGGTCTACGGCTTCCATGTCCAGCGGCTTGGGCTCGAACACGGGCAGGTCGCCCTCGGCCTCGTGCTCGCCTTCCTCGGCTTCTTTCTCCCTTTCCGCGCGGCGGGCCTCGCGCCGCTCCAGCGCCTGCTGGAATTCAATCTTGCGACGCGCCAGGGCCAGCCAGCGCAGCACCACCAGGTTGGCTACGATGATGACGAGTACCAGCCAGATCGTGTCGATAAAGCGCCCGGTCAGCGTAACCGCGGTGTAGAGGTATCCGATAAGTGCCAGCACCGCCAGCACCAGTGGACCGCCGATTTCAATGCCGTACCAAACCCACTTGAGGCGGCTAACCCAGTTGCGAGGACGCTTGTTGTAGTAGTTGGCGGCAACGCTATTGCGCGGATCGCCAATCGGCTTGATGACGATGGCGAACAACAGCATGAACGCAACGAAAGCCAGTCTTCCCAGGCTGTCACGAAATTCCGGATACGGCGATGCGTAGGCAAGTACGGTGACGGCCACCAGAGGCGTCCCGATCAGAATCAGCCGGTCGAGCTGCCGCCGGATAATGTCGATGCCCTGTGCTTTCCAGTCAAAGTGCCGCTGCGCAACGCCGTCCCGCGCGCACAGCACCCTGAACAGAAGCAGGTTGTAGAGAAACGGACCAATCACGCTCAGAGACCGAGCCGCCGTTGCGGTGAACTCTGTCGGCGACGGCGTGTGCTCCAGAGTCCAGCCGGCACACCAGAGCGCCAGTGGCAGCGGCAGGGCGCGCAGCGCGCACAGGGCAATCGCCTGAAGCGTTAACCCGATATTGTCCGTGGACAGCCGTCCGAGCCGGGCATCGATCTCCTTGTAGCGCTTCGCCATGGGGCGTCGTGACAGAAGCAGTCCACCCACCACGAATACTGCGAGCAGCGTCCGCACAGGGTGCGCGCCAAGAGTCTCAACAAGCACGGCGACCACGTCCAGCCACGACTGCGGTGCCAGCAACCAGGTGGCAGCGGCGGCAAGGTCGTTCAACGTCGCCAGGTTGACCGGGGCGTTGCTGGGAATCCAGATCAGGTTCTGGTCGAGGAACACCCGGTATTCGTCTGCGGTGTCGAGCAGTTGCCGCTGCGCAACGTCCAGGTCGCCCAACGCTCTCAGGTAGCTTGTGTACGTGCCCGCGGCCTGCGCCAGAAGGTCACGGCGGTTTCGCAGCAATTCCCGCACTTCGCCGCGAACTACGGCGAGCTCATCGGTATCGGTAACGTCTGCCGCCACCTCGGTCATGACGGTTTCGATGTACGACTCGATCGACGTGATGTCGCGCCGCTGTTCGTCGTTTCGAACCTGGGCCAGGCCAATCGTAGTCAGAACCTTGCGCCGTTCGCGCACGTCGCCGCGGTACTGCGACACGTTGGGCAGATTGCGCCGCTCCTCGACAAGGAAACGGCCGATGACGTCATTGACGCCGCCAACGTCGAG
>JBCAXP010000209.1:0-8350 GCA_038533995.1 Pseudomonadota bacterium | reverse complement strand
GCCAGCACAACCGGCTGGGCGACGAAGCTGCTGCCTCCCACCGATCCGGCGGCGATCGAGGAGGCCAAAGCGAAGAAAGGGCGCCGCAAGCCGCGCCGCCGTAAAGTGCGCGGTGCACGGGGGGCCGGCGGGCCACGCGGCAAACTGGCGCGCAGATCCTTTGAGCGGCACACATAGGTAACCGTTGCCGTGCTGCCCAAGCGACTTGCGATTCTGACTTACCACCGCGTGCTGCCGGAGCCTGACGCGGCCCGTCCGGGTGTACCGGATGCGACGGAGTTCGACTGGCACCTGCGCACGGTGCGCCGGTGGTTCAATGTGCTGCCCCTCGCCGAGGCCGTCGAGCGGCTCAAGACCGGCAGCCTGCCGCCGCGGGCGCTGTGCATCACGTTTGACGACGGCTACGCAGACAATCACGACGTCGCGATGCCGGCGCTTCAGTCCCACGGCCTGAGCGCGACGTTCTTTGTCGCCAGCGGTTACCTCGACGGCAGCGCCATGTGGAACGATGACGTCATTGACTGCGTGGCAGGCGCGCGGGGGGCGGAGCTGGACCTCGAGTTCGCCGACCTTGGCACCGTGCCGATCAGCGCTCCGGGCCAGCGCCAGGCGGCGGTGATGCTGGTCATCAACGCATGGAAGCGGCTTCCCGGCAGTGAGCGAGCCGAGCGCGTCGCGCAGCTTCGCGAACGCTTCCCCCTGCGTCGAAGCCAGCGTCTCATGATGCAGCCGGAACAGGTCGCGGGCCTCAAGCGGGGCGGCATGGAAGTCGGCGCGCATACCGTGAGTCACCCGATACTGACGCGCCAGCCCATCGCCAGGGCCCGCGAGGAAATCGCAGGCAGCCGGGCGGCGCTCGAGGAGATAACCGGCGCGCCGGTCACCGGCTTTGCCTACCCGAATGGCAGGCCGGGAAAAGACTACGCGGCCGAGCACGTCAGCGCGGTGCGGGAGGCCGGCTTCAGCTACGCGGTGTCAACAGCGTGGGGTACGGCCCGGGCCGGCGTCGATCAATACCAGCTGCCACGCATCGCCCCGTGGGACGCTACGCCGGCGCGTTTCACGGCGCGCATACTCCGTGCGCTTTATCTTCAGTCCGAGGGTGTGTCGGTACCGTCGCCGGCCTGTTAGTCGGTCTAGCCGCGCAGCTCCGGCGCGTGCGCCTGCAACCACTGCTCGAGCATCATCATTACCCACAGCATGCCGCCGTAGTACGCGGCGTGGCCACCGCGGTGCGTCGCGACCAGTTCGTCGATGAAGGCGTCGCGAAAAATTCCGCGACTCTTGAGGTTTTCCAACGACCCGTAGACCAGTTCGCCGAGGCCCTTGTGTGTCTTTAGCCAGACGCCGAAGGGGAGCCCGAAGCCGTGCTTTTCCTTCGTAATGGTCTCGTGTGGGAGGAAGTCCTTCAAGGCGAACTTGTAGAAGTGGCGCAGATCACTGCCCTTGAGTTTCATCTTCGGCGGTACGCGGGTGGACAATTCCACCAGTGCGTCGTCGAGCATCGGGTAGTGCACGTCGATGCCCGCCAGCTCGCACATGCGGCTGACTTTCGGCAGGTCGTTGTCGGCGAGCGTGAGCTTCCAGTCGAGAAACAGCATCTGGTGAAGCATGTTTGCCGTGGGTGCCGCGTCGTAGCGCTCCTGCATATTCGCGTGTGCCGCCTGCGGCTCTACCTTTGCCAGGAATGCATCGGAGAAGATCTGCCCCGGACCTTCGCGTTCGACAAAATTGTAGGTCTGCAGGCGAGAGGGCATCGACACACGGGCCTGCTCGATGTAGCTGCGGAGTTTGCGCGTTGGCGGGGTCCACTTCGTCAAAGGCAACCCGAGCAGCAAGGGCTCCATCACGGCCCGGCGCAGCCAGCCAGGCAGCCGGTCGTAGTACTGGAACAACTCCTGCTTTGCGTAGCGCTCATTGCCGGCGAAGAGCTCGTCGCCGCCGTCGCCGGCCAGCATCGCGGTCTTGCCGTCCTCGCGCGCAAAGCGAGCGCACACAAACGCCGGCACCGCGGACGAGTTGCCGAACGGTTCCGGGTAGCTGTCGGCGATCTTCGGAATCGTCTCGACGATGTCCTCGGGCGTTACGTAGTACTCCTTGAGCGGCAGCTTGAAGTGACGCGCGGCGAGCCGGGCGTACTCCATCTCGTCGTAACCCTCGGCGGAGAAGCCGATTGAGTAGGCGACGACGTCGCTGTCGCTGCGCGCCGCCATGCCGGCAACGGTTGAGCTGTCCAGCCCACCACTTAAGAAAGCGCCGGTCGTGCCGTCCGGATTACATCGCGCAACGGCGTCGGCAAGCGTCTGACGCAGCTCTTCGGCGAGGGCGTCCATGTCGGCCGGGCCGCTGTCATCAAACGCCGGCAACCAGTGGTAGTCGACCTTGTGGGACGCGCCCTGCCACGTGAGGCGCTGACCGGGTCCGAGCTTGCTGACTCCCTGGTAGGCCGATTCCGGGCCGGGGATCACGTGAAAAAACAGGTAGGAAAAGAGCATCTGCACGTCGAGACGCCTGCCACCGGTGGCATGGATTGCAACGGCGTCTGCGTCGGTGCCGAAGGCCAGTTCGCCCGTCCCGGTCACCGTGTAGCACAGTGCGCATCGGCCCATGCGGTCGATGGCGAGCATGCCGCTGCGGTTTTTGCCATCCACCAACGCAACTGCAAAGGCGCCGCGCATGTGGTCCAGCGCCCGGTCCCCGAAACGCTCGTGCGCCGCAAGCAGCGCGTGGGCGGGGCCGCGGTCGGAGGCAAGGCGCGCCAGCTCGCTGTCAGTCCAGGCGGGCTGGCCCGCAACGAGCGCGTGCCGCTGGCCGGCCTCGTCGACGGCCGAGGAGGGCGCATCAATGGCCTCAACGGCACCGTCGGCAGCGACCCTGGCAAAAAGTCTGGACATAGGATGAATTCCGGCGAACGTGCGGGCAATTATGCCTGTCACGCAGCGTGTGACAACCGCCTGAATGTGAAGCAGTTCACTTACCACCACATCCGGCCATCTGATATCATCGGGAGCCTGTCCACAGGACGCTTTCACCGCGGCTCATATGCCGCTTCTCGCCGCTTCAGGAATCCATGACCGCACCTTCACAACACAGCGCAAGGTCGCCTGCATCGCTCGCTGCGCGCGGCGCGATGTGGTGGTCCGTGATTGAACGCAGCGAGCCGCTGATCGTTGGCCGATGAAGCCGGCTGCCCGACGCGACGCGCCGGCCGCCGACGAGTCTCACGCCACGGCGCAGGACGTCAACGAATCCGGCTACTACCAGGCGCTTGATCTCTACACGCCGGGCTTGCTGCCAGCGCCGGCGATTCCCGTTCACCCGGTGCTCTCGTTCGCCAGCTTTCGCGGTGGCCGGGTCACCACGCCGTCGATTCTCGACGCCGGCGACGTTCGCCTGGTCACAAGCGGCCGTATCGCGATCGCGATGGCGCTACAGCAGATCGGTGTGAAGCAGGGCGACGAGGTGTTGCTGCCCGCGTACTGCTGCTCGTCGATGGTGGACCCTGTCGTGTGGTCGGGGCTGACACCGGTGTTCTACAAGATCACGGATGATTTACGAATTGATCACCGGGACCTGCGCATGCGGCTGGGCGCGAAGACGCGCGCCATTATCGCCGTGCATTTCTTTGGCTTTCCCCAGCCCCTCGAGCGGCTGCGTGAGCTTTGCGATGAGTGGAACATCGCGCTGGTGGAAGACTGCGCGCACGCGTTCTTCGGTGACTGGCAAGGGCAGTCACCAGGCAGTGTCGGTGACTACGCCATTGCCAGCCCGACGAAGTTCTTCCCGGTGTATGACGGTGGCTGCCTTGCATCGTCGCGTCACAGTCTGTCCGGCGTCGATCTGCGTCGGGCGGGCATCAAGTTTCCGTTGAAGTCGCTGCTGAACACGCTGGAGCGCTCGGCGCAGTACCGGCGCCTTCGGCCGTTGAGCTGGGTGCTGCGGCCGCTGGTACGCGCGAAGGACTGGCTGTGGACGAAGATGAAGGCCGCCAGCAAGGCGCCGGCGGAATCCATTGGCCCGCCGTCGGCAGACGGCGGTTTCGACTTTGACCCCAAGTGGCTGTCGGTGGCCATGGCCCTTCCGTCGGCGTGGCTCGTGCGCCGGCTGTCGCACAGTCGCATCGAACAGATGCGGCGGAACAACTACAGGCGGCTTGCCGACGCGTTTAGCGATGTCAGCGGCGTTACTGTGCTGTTCCCTGAACTGGACCCCGGCGTTGTGCCCTACATGTTTCCGCTGCTGGTCGACCAGCCCGGGCGCGTATTTCCGCGCCTGAAGATGGGCGCTGTGCCGATTTTTCGCTGGGAGCATGTGCACTCGGACAACTGCCCGGTGTCCGTCGACTTCGCAACGCGCCTTTTCCAGTTGCCGTGTCACCAGGAGATGAGCGATGACGACATCGGGTGGCTGACGGCCAAGGTGAAAGCGGCGGTGGCCCGGCTTGGCTAGCGCGTCGTCAACACGCTGGCAGCTCTGCCCGGTTTCGGAGCTGGGTACGCACGCGGCCGAATGGGACGCGCTCAATGCGGCGACGCTCGACTCGCCAGCCATGGACGCGGAGTTTTTTCGCATCGCGCTTTCCCACTTTGGCAGCGGTGATGAACGGCTCGCGCTTGCCCGCGAAAACGGTGGCCTGGTTGCGGCAACGCTGCTCGAGAAAACCCGCAGCGTCGCCTGGCAGAGTTTCCAGGCCGCGCAGGCGCCCATGGGGGCATGGCTTCAGACGACAGGCGCTGCCACCGAGGAGCTGCTACGCGGACTACAGTCGGCGCTGGGCCCCACGTGCCTCGTGCTGGGCGTGACGCAGCAGGACCCTGAATGGCTGCCGCGACCGGCATCGCACGGCGGGCTCCGCACGGACGACTACATCCGCACCGCGCGCGTCACGGTAAACGGCAGCTTCGACGACTACTGGTCGGCGCGCGGCAAGAACCTTCGGCAGAACCTGCGCCGCCAGCGTAACCGGCTTGCCCGGGAATCGGTCGAAACACGAATGGAGGCCGTCAGCGATGCCGGTGCCGTCGGCGCCGCCGTGGACGACTACGGTCACCTCGAGTCATCGGGCTGGAAAGGTGGGGAAGGGACGTCGGTACACCCTGACAATGCGCAGGGTCGCTTTTACCGCGAGCTGTTCGAGACACGTTGCGCGCAGGGTGAGGGCGTCGTCTACCGCTACTTTTACAATGACCAGCTGGTGGCAAGCGACCTTTGCATTCATCGCAACGGCATCCTGTACCTGTTGAAGACGGCCTACAGCGAGACGGAGAAGACCAGTTCGCCGACGATGCTGATGCGCGAGGAGATGTTTCGCGACTTCTTCGACGGGGGGCAGATGCGCAGAATCGAGTTTTACGGCCGGGTAATGAACTGGCACACGAAGTGGAGCGATGAAATTCGCACGCTCTACCACATCAGCCACTATCGGCCGGCGCTGCTTGCGCGCCTGCGTGGCAATTCGACGGAAACGAGCGACGCCGGGGAAGGCGCCGCAGCGACGTAAAAAGAGGAAACGCATGCTTGAGGAAGTAAAAGAACTGCTGGGTGATGTGCTGCAGCTGGGTGACCGCGTGGCGGAGTTCGACGCCGGCACCGCATTGCTTGGCAGCCTGCCGGAGCTTGACTCCATGGCGGTGGTGACCCTGATTGCTGCGATGGAAGAGCACTACGGTTTCGAGGTGGAAGACGATGAAATTTCCGCCGACACGTTCGAGACGCTGGGTGCGCTGACGCAGTTTGTCGAGGAAAAGTCCGCGTCGTGAACACGCGCGCGGTGCCGGATGCACCGAGGCCGTTCTTTCTGGACGGCAGTGCCGGGGCGCTCTTTGCCTTGCACCTTCCCGCGGCGGGCGCAGCGGCCACCCGCGAGGCGGTTTTGCTGTTTCCGCCGTTTGCGGAGGAGATGAACAAGTGCCGGCGCCAGGTGATGCTGCAGGCGCGCGCGTTTGCTGCCAGCGGCCGCGACGTGCTGTTGCTGGACCTGCACGGCACGGGCGAGAGCGCCGGAGACTTCGGCGATGCGCGCTGGGATGTGTGGATCGACGATCTCGAGCGCGGTGCGCGCTGGCTGCTTGAGCGCGGCGCCGGTTCCCTGTGCTTCTGGGGCATCCGGCTTGGCGCAATGCAGGCTTTCGCCCTGGCCGGCGGCGCGCTGTCATCACAGGTAAGCCGGCTGTTGCTGTGGCAGCCGGTCGTGAACGGGAAGGGTTTCTTCACGCAGTTTCTGCGATTGCGCATGGCGGCGCAGCTCAACACCGGCGACAGCGGTGAGACCACTGCATCGTTGCGCGAGCAGCTTGCCGGCGGTGAGTCACTGGAGGTGGCCGGTTATACCGTGTCCCCGGAGCTGGCAGGCAGCATCGATGCGCTAAACCTCAAAACTGAGTTACCTGCCATCTCGTGCCCCGTGGACTGGGTCGAGTTTTCTACGCGGGGCAAAGGGCTGACGCCGGCGTCAAAGGCGATGGTGGCAGCGCTGGAAGGGGCGGGCGTAACAGTCGCCACGCATGCGGTGGAAGGCGAGCCGTTCTGGAATACGCCCGAGACCACCACCGTCGATGGCCTTGCCAGCAGCGGTGTAGCCATGCTCGGTGCGAAGGCCGCATGACCGCGCAACAGATACCGGTGGTTTTTCCGTGTAACGGCGAAACCCTCGTCGGCATGATTCATCGGCCCAGTGCGCCGGTCTCCCGCGGTGTGGTCGTTGTTGTGGGCGGGCCGCAGTATCGCATTGGCAGTCACCGGCAGTTCCTGTTGCTTGCGCGGGAGCTCTGCAGCCGTGGCATCGCTGTGATGCGCTTTGACTATCGGGGCATGGGTGACAGTACCGGCGAGCCGGTCGACTTCATGGCTACCGGCCCGGATATTCGCGCGGCCATCGACACGCTGCTCGAACACGTGAGCGAGGTGGAGTCGGTTGCATTGTGGGGCCTGTGCGACGCCGCGTCCGGCGTGCTCGCGTATGGCCACAGCGATGCGCGCGTCGATGGCCTCGTCATCCTCAATCCCTGGGTTCGCAGCGAGGCGGGCCTTGCCCGCACGACGCTGCGCGAGTATTACCTTGGGCGCATTGCCGACCCGGCTTTCTGGCGCGGCCTGTTCAGCGGCAAGGTCAACATTGGGGCCGCGGTCCGGTCGCTGGCAGACACCGTAACGAGCGTGTTTCGGCCTCGCTCCGAGGCGAGCAGTGGTCCGGTCGAGGAGACGGTGGTCGCAGCGGACGACGGTGCCTTTATCGAGACGATGCGCGCGGGCCTTGCTAAATTTTCCGGTCCGGTGCTGCTGGTGCTGAGCGGCGATGATCTGACTGCCGGCGAATTTCGTGACGTTGCACGCGGGCGGCCGTGGCGGAAACTGCTGTCGCGGAAGAATGTGACGCGCCGCGAGCTGGACAGCGCCAACCACACGTTTTCGCGCGCCGAGTGGCGCACACAAGTGGCGGACTGGACCTGGGAGTGGCTGCAGGCATGGTGAGAAAGGTCCTCATGATTGCGCACCACTTTCCACCGGCGCGTGGCAGCAGTGGCATACAGCGTACCCTCAAGTTTTCGCGTTATCTCGGCGAACATGACTGGCAGCCGATTGTGCTCAGCAGCCACCCGCGCGCGCATCAGCAAACGGGTGATGACCAGATGGGGGATATTCCCGAGTCGGTGCCGGTGCGGCGCGCGTTTGCCCTGGACAGCTCTCGCCACCTCGCAATCAAGGGTCGCTATCCCGGCTTGCTCGCATTACCGGACCGGTGGGTGAGCTGGTGGTTGGGCGCCGTGCCCGCCGGCCTTTCGCTGATTCGAAAACACAAGCCGGACGCCATCTGGTCTACGTACCCGATTGCCACCGCGCATCTCATTGGTCTAACGCTTGCGAAAATCAGCGGCCTGCCGTGGGTGGCGGACTTTCGTGACTCGATGACCGAGGAGCACTACCCGGCGGACCCGCGCATGCGCAGTGCCTTCCGCTGGATCGAACGTAACGCGGTTGAGCGGGCGGCGCGCTGTGTGTTTACGACGCCCGGCACTGTCGAGATGTACGCGTCCCGCTACCCCGAACAGCCCGGCGCGCGCTGGTGCTGCATACCGAACGGTTACGATGAAGAGAACTTCCGGTCGGCCGAGAACGCGGCCGAGCCACCGGCGTCGCCGCGACGACGTCTCGAACTGCTGCACGCCGGCATCCTGTACCCGTCGGAGCGCGACCCGCGGCCATTTTTTGCCGCCGTCGCGTCACTGAAGGCCAGTGGTGAAGTGAGCGCCGACACCTTACGGATTTGTCTGCGTGCGACCGGCCATGACGCAACCTTTCAGCCCATGATCGAGAAAGCCGGCATCGCTGACATCGTGGCGCTTGAGCCAGG
>JBCAXP010000208.1:0-8403 GCA_038533995.1 Pseudomonadota bacterium | reverse complement strand
CGGCGAGATCAACCGGCGGGTGACTGATGCTCAGGCCGTGCTTGAGCGCATCGAGCAGCACTACGCACCGGACGCCGTGAGCGTGGATCATACGGACGGGCTGTCGGTGGAATTTGAGAACTGGCGCTTTAACGTGCGCCCGTCCAACACCGAACCGCTGCTGCGCCTCAACGTGGAGTGCCGGGAGGACGAAGCGCTGCTGAAGGCGCGCACGGCGGAAGTCCTTGCTATGATCGAGGCCTGACCCGCCGCGCGGCGACACGCCGCCGCACCACGGAGTACACGCCATGCAACAGTTATCCGGCCAGGACGCGGCATTTGTCTACTTCGAGACGCAAAACGTGCCGATGCACATCGGCAGCCTGGCTATCTACGACCAGTCCACCGCGCCCGGTGGCCGCGTTGGCTTCAAGGACATCCTCGCCTACTTTTCGGCCCGCATGCACAAGTCCCGCTGCTTTCGCCAGCGGCTGGCGACGGTGCCCTTGGGGCTGGATCACCCGTACTGGGTCGAAGACCAGGACTTCGACATCGAGTTTCACATTCGCCACATCGCGCTGCCGCACCCCGGCGACTGGCGCCAGCTGTGCATCCAGGCCGCGAGGCTGCACGCGCGGCCGCTGGACATCACGCGGCCGCTGTGGGAGTTCTACATTATCGAAGGCCTCGACCGCATCGACGGCATCCCGCCGGGCAGTTTTGCGCTCCTGAGCAAGTTTCACCACGCCGCTATCGACGGCGTATCCGGGGCGGAGATTGCGGCGGCCATGCACGACCTGGCGCCTGAGGCGCCGCACGAGGGCGAGCCCTCACCCTGGCAGCCTGAGCGCGCGCCGGGGCAGGTTGAGCTGCTGGCCCGCAGCGGCCTGAGCGCGGCCCGCCTTCCTCTGCATCTCGCTCGCCTCACCGGCGCCGTGACGCCTGCGTTAATGAAGGTCGGCAAGCGCGCGCTGACCGGTGGGGGCAGGCCGCACCTTACCGCGCCCCGCACGCGCTTTAACACCAACGTGTCGCCGCACCGGGTGTTTGACGGGCGCTCGTTCAAGCTGGCGGACATCAAGGAGATTCGCGCGGCTGTTCCCGGTGCGACGGTCAACGATGCAGTGGTCGCGATTATTGGGGGCGCCATGCGCGCGTATCTCGTGGACAAGGGCGAGCTGCCCGAGGAATCGCTGGTGGCCATGGCGCCGGTGTCGGCGCGGCAGCCGGCAGAGGCGAAGGCCGCCGGCAATCGTGTCTCTGCCATGCGTTTGCCCATTGGCAGCCACATTGGCGACCCGCTCAAGCGGCTCGAGTTCGTGCGCCAGCAGAGTCTGGGGGCGAAGGAAATGGTCGCGGATTTCGGCCTCAACCTGGGTAACGAGGCGGCGGAGCTGCTGCCGTCCACGCTGTCTGGCCTTGCCGCGCGGGTGTGGGCCCGTTCTCACCTCGCGGACCGCGTGCCGCCGCTCTTTAACACGATCATCACGAACGTGCCGGGCGCGGGTATCCCGCTGTATTCGATGGGGTCGAGGCTGGTTGCTAACTTCGGTCTTGGGCCCATTGTCCACGGCTGCGGACTGTTCCAGCCGGTGCTTAGCTACGACGGCACCATCACGCTGAGCGCCGTGAGCTGCCGCGAGATGATGCCTGACCCGGCCTTCTACTGCGAGTGTCTGGAGGCGTCCTTCGAGGCACTGCAGGATGCCGCGCGCGCCGTCGCCGTCGTTGCCGACGGCAGGGCCGAAGAGAAGCCGTCAGGCAAGCCGCGCCGGCGCAATACCGCGCGCCGGCGCAAGGCGGCCGGCTAGCGGCCGCCTCCTGGCACCCGGCCGGGCGTCCAGGGAACGCCGGCAGCTTCGAGACGCTCCTCAAGGGCTGGCAGAGCATCGGTTGCGAGCTTCTGCAGCGCCGGCTGCACCTCACCGAATTCATCACGCGCGATCTCATAGGCACGCCGGTGCGTTGGCGTCGGCCCGTAGTTGCCGAAGCGGTTGCCGATGGAGGCGACCTGCAGCCGCTGGTTGATCGACACCGGGCCGGGATCGCCCATGATGCCGCGCTTCTGGTTGCCTGCGAGGCGGTCGCGCAATTCGTGCAGCTGGACTTGCATGTCGCGGGCGAGGCGGTCGAGGGTGGCATCGCCGGCCGTCGAGCGCATCAGTGCGTCGCGAATGGCGCCGAGGCGCGTCTTCGTCTCGTCAATCAGGGCCACGGCGCCGTCTGCCTGGCGCTGCAGTTCGGCGACGTCCCGGGCAAAGGCAACGACAACGTCCGGCGGTGAGCCGGGCAGCGTGGCTTCGCGGATGCTCACAACGTCGAACGCGTGCTTCTGGCCAGTGCTGGTAGTGACGCCGTTGACGCGCAGGAACAGCTCAACCGAGTAGCGGCCGGGTGCTGCAAGCACGCCGAGCGGCGTAATGTACGCATCCTGGCTTTCCGGCTTCCACGGATCGACGAGCGGATAGCGCAGGTCCCAGGCGACGCGATTGAAACCCTTCTTCGCCGGGCCCTCGACGTGGCGCACCACGTTGCCGCCGCTGTCGGTCACGGTCAGGATCATTGTCGGCTCGTCTTCGCGATCCTCGGCGGTAACCGTGTCCCACCCCGGAGTAGGCGTATCGCCGCCTGCTTCCTTGATGGGCTTCTCACGTTCGCGCCGCGCTTCGGCGGACGTCTTCAAACCCTCGCCCATGTAGTACGTGAATACAGCGCCAAACGGCGGGTTCGGCGCAATGTAAAACGCCGCGCCCTGGCTTGCCTTGGGCCGAAGGCCGAGGTCGCCACGTTCCATGTAGTGCTTCGCGGCGCGCGTCGGAAACAGCGTGACGGGTGCTTCCAGCATCTCAGGGCTAACCTCGCGCAACGGGGTGTAGTCATCGAGGATAAAGATGCCGCGGCCAAAGGTGCCGCCGACCAGGTCGTTCTCGCGCTGCTGAATGGCAAGATCGCGGAAGGGAATCGTTGGCACGTTGCCGCTTAGCTTCGTCCAGACGTCGCCGCCGTCAACGGTGAAGAACACGCCAAACTCGGTGCCGGCAAACAGCAGCTCCGGTTTGACATGGTCCTGCACGAGCCGCCACACGAGATGGCGCTCCGGCAGGTTGCCGGCAATGCTGTCCCAGCTGCGGCCGCGGTCGGTGCTCTTAAGGATGTACGGCGCAAAGTCGCCCTGCTTGTGGTTGTCCACGATGACGTACACGGTGTCTGCATCGTGCAGGTCGGCCTTGATGTCATTGACGAAGTAGTTGTCAGGCACGCCCGGCAGTTCGTCAATACGACGCCAGTTGTCGCCGCCGTCTTCACTCACATGCACGAGGCCGTCGTCGGTGCCGGCGTACAGCAGGCCTTCCACGATCGGCGACTCGGAAACGGAGGTAATGTTGCCGAAGGTCGACATCGCGTAGACGTCCCACAGCGAATCGATGCTCCACACGCGATCCATCAGCGGCATGGTCAGGCGATCTACACCGCGCGACAGGTCGCCGCTCACGGCCCGCCAGCTGTCGCCGCGATCGTCGCTTCGCCACAGGCGCTGGCTCGCGTGGTAGAGCCGTTTGGGATCGTGTGGGCTGACAAGAATCGGTGAATCCCAGTTGAAGCGCTCAGTGGGCTCGCCCGCTTCCGGCTGCGGCTGAATGTACACGATTTCGCCGTTCTTGCGGTCGTAGCGCACCAGGTTTCCCTGCTGCCATTCGGAGTACACGATGTCCGGGTTCGTCGGGTCGGTGGCCGGCTGGTGACCGTCACCGAACAGGGTCACGAACCAGTCACTGTTGCGAATGCCGTGCACGCTGTCCGTGCGGGACGGGCCACCCTGCGTGTTGTTGTCCTGCGTGCCGCCGTACACGTTGTAGAACGGCTCGTCATTGTCCACCGCGATCTTGTAGAACTGGGTCACTGGCAGGTTGGCGATGAAGCGCCAGCTCTCGCCCCGGTCAAAGGTTTCATAGAGGCCGCCGTCATTGCCGGAAAGGAGGTAATCCTTCACGTCCGGATGAAAAATCAGCGCATGGTTGTCGGAGTGCTTGCCCTCGTGCGGCACGACGGAGAAGTTCTTACCGCCGTCCCGGGTTACGTGCATGCGCACGTCCATCTGGTACACCTCGTCGACGTCGTGCGGGCTGGCAAAGATCTCCTGGTAGTAGTGAGGGCCGGTGCCGCCGGACAGGTAGTCGTTACGCTTTTCCCAGCTCTCGCCGCCGTCGAGCGAACGCCAGAAACCGCCCTTGCGATGGCGCAGTTCGATGGTGGCGTACACCACGTCAGGATTCACCGGCGAGATAGCCAGGCCAATGCGCCCCATGTCTTCTTCCGGCAAACCCTTCGTGACTTCGCGCCAGGTTTCGCCGCCGTCGGTCGACTTGTGAATGCCGGACTCCGGGCCACCGTTGATCAGTGCGGCGACGCTGCGGGCGCGCTGCTGCGTTGACGCGATCAGC
Source organism: Pseudomonadota bacterium (assembly GCA_038533995.1). Classification (GTDB taxonomy): domain Bacteria; phylum Pseudomonadota; class Gammaproteobacteria; order Steroidobacterales; family JBCAXP01; genus JBCAXP01. The sequence continues at coordinate 3,982 of JBCAXP010000208.1, read as the reverse complement.
ACGTCCGGGTTGCGCGGGTCCATGTGCACTTCATTGACGCCGGTGTATTCGCCCGCCGACAGCACGTTCTTCCACGTCTTGCCGCCGTCGGTCGTCTTGAACAGGCCGCGCTCGCCGCCGGCTGACCACAGCGGGCCCTGCGCCGCGACGAACACCACGTCGCTGTCGCGCGGGTCGATCACGATGTTGCCGATGTGCTGTGAGTCTTTCAGACCCATGTTCGTCCACGTCTTGCCGCCGTCGAGGCTTCGATACACGCCGTCGCCGTAGCCCACGTGGCGGCCGCTCGTGTTCTCACCGGTGCCGAGCCAGACCGTGTCGGGCCGATTCGGGTCCAGCGTCACGTCGCCGATTGAGTAGGACGCCTGGTTGTCGAACACCGTTTCCCACGTCGTGCCGGCATTGACGGTCTTCCAAAGGTTGCCGCTGCCCACTGCCACGTACCAGATGTGGCGGTGAACAGGGTGCACTGCGATGTCGGCAATACGGCCTGACATGAGCGCGGGTCCGATGTTGCGCAGCTCAAGGCCGGCAAAAGTCGCCTCGTCGGCGATGGGTTCCTTTTCCTCGCCGTCCTGCGCCAGCAACGGCGTCGACAGGAAGGCGCAGCACAGCAATGCCAGAACGTAAGTCACGGTGTTTCGCATAGGGAATGCCTTTTTGGGAGTTAAGGGTTAGTTAGTAGGAGATACCGACCGCCTTGCACAGGAACTGCATCAGGGGTGATGCAGCCTTGAACACGGCGGTGGTGTCCTTGATCAGAGAATCAGTGTAGAGATCGTCGGCCTCTAGCGTTTTCACGCCGATAAAGTCCTTGCGTTTGATGTCACTGATAAGAGGATTTTCCGCGTCGAAACCGCGCGGCTGCCGCACCAGTGACTCGCCGGCAAGTTCGAAGTGTTTGGCGAAGTTGCGGCTGCGGCCGACCTTCTTCCATTCATCCGGGTGGCTGACGATGCGCTCGCGAATGGCCGCCAGCGCCTTCGGCTCCGGCCGCCACATGCCCACACCAATAAACACTTCGCGCGGCGCGATGTGAAAGTAGTAGCCGGGCGAGTGCACGTCCCGGGCCAGTTCATGACGAAACTGGATGCCGACGTTCGTCTTGTACGGAGTTTTGTCCTTCGAAAAACGCGTGTCCCGGTACGGGCGCATCAGCGATCCGCCGGTTTTCTTTGGCATGGCGACGAAGTGCGTGGACACCTTCTGCAGTGGCTCGGCCATGGCCTCGATGAAGTCCAGGGCCGGCTCGCGAACCTCGGCCTCGTAGCGCGCCTTGTTGTCGGCGAACCACTCCCTCTCGTTGTTGCGCTCCAGGGCGCGCAGGAACTTGATCAGCCTGGGTGAAAACGTAAACGCCATGGGTTGAGTACCGCTATTCGCTGTTTGCAGAAGCTGTCGGGGCTCGGATTATAACCGCCAGCGCGCCGGCAGGGATGCCTTTACGAGAAGGTATGCGTAGCATGTGCGTAACCGCAGTTACTCAATGCACCGCCATGCTCGACTATCCCATCGAAGCGCTCCCGGAGCCGGGCCGCACGCTCACCGTGGCACCCGCCGTGAAGTGGGTGCGCATGCCACTGCCAATTGCGCTGGATCACATCAACCTGTGGCTGCTGGATGCCGGCGACGGGTGGCTGGCGGTGGACTGCGGCCTTGCGACCGACGAGACCCGCGCACTTTGGGACAAGGTGTTCGACGAAGGCCTCGACGGGAAACCGGTGAAAGAGGTCATCGTGACCCACATGCACCCGGATCACGTCGGGCTCGCGGGCTGGCTGGTGCGCCGCTGGCAGGCTACTTTCCGAATGCCCCGCACCGAGTACCTGATGTGTCGCAACCTCGTCGCCGACACGGGCCACGAGGCGCCGCCGGAAGGGCTTGGTTTCTACCGCGCGGCGGGCTTTGACGAGAAGCAGTTGGCTGACTACGCGGCACGATTCGGCGGCTTCGGTGAGATGGTCAGCCCGCTGCCGAAGGCGTTCGACAGGCTTCAGGCCGGGGACATCGTTCCGGCAGGGGAGGCGGCCTGGGAGGTGATCGTGGGTACGGGCCACAGCCCGGAACATGCCTGCCTGTTTAATGCGCACGACAACGTGTTGATCGCAGGCGACCAGCTTCTACCGGCCATCAGCTCCATTGTAGGCGTCTGGCCGACCGAGCCGCGCGCCAACCCGCTGCGGGACTGGCTGGACAGCTGCGCCATGCTGAAGGAACGGGTGCCAGCGGATGTGCTCGTGCTGCCGTCGCACGGGCGGCCGTTTCATGGCGCTCACCCGCGGCTGGACAAGCTGGTGCGGCATCACGAGCGGGCGCTGGACCGGTTAGCGGAGCATTGCCGGCAGCCTCGCCGCGCCGTCGACGCCTTTTCTGTGCTGTTCCGCGCGCAAATCACCGATGGCCTTCTCATCATGGCGACCGCGGAGGCCGTCGCCCATCTCAACTACCTGGTCGAAGACGGTCGAATCGAGGCGGACAGGGATGATGCCGGAGTGCTGTGGTATACCGCCCGGCCATGACCGCGGCGGTGTAGGTGTCGGAAAACCTTACACCGCCATTGCGCGCGCCGATTTTATGTAACTCACTGATATCGATGAAATATGAGTATTCTGTTAAAACGCCAGTTGGCGTCGGCGAGGAGGGCTTCGTCGGTATATCTTACAAGCACTTAAACCGGCCCTCCCGGACCCCGCGTTACACATCCGTTTCGGCATGATCGCAGGGTAAAAAACTTTATTTATGTCATTGACTTGTCAGTTTTTCGCCAGCCATTTTCGGCGTGTCTGGAAGGCTGGTACGATAATTGCACCATAACCCCGCAGTAACATAACGAAAGCCCGGTTCGGTCCCCCGCGAATTGAACAGGGAACGGCTTAATAACAGAGAAAACAACGGAGTAAGGGGTTTCTAATGAAATTCAAGAATACGCTGGCTGCAGTGGTTGTCTGCCTCGGACTCGGCGCGATGCCGGGTGTCGCCTCGGCTGCCTTCATTCAGGGCGCGATCAGCTTCGGCGGTCTTTTTGTTCCGCTCGACTCAAACGGTGATGTGACCATTCTGCCGCTCGCCACTGGGATCACGTTCGGCAACAACAACAACACCGTGGTGGGTCCGGCCACCGGCGACTTTGCTGGCCTTACCGGCGAGCAGGCCGTTTTCTCGAACATCGAGTTCAACCCGGCCAACACGCCGATCACGCCTCTGTGGTCAGTCAGCTCTGGTGGCATCAACTACAGCTTCGACCTGGACAACATCTCCGTCGACAACCTTGGCCTGCAGGAAATTAACCTTTCCGGCTCGGGCACGCTGATGGCAGACGGTTTTGATGACACCTACGGGACCTGGGTGTTCTCCGGCGACAGCAACGGCATTATCCTGTTCAGCTTCAGCAGCATCACCGGCGCCAACGCTGTGCCGGAACCGGCATCGCTGCTGCTGGTTGGCGCAGGCCTGATGGGCTTCGCGGCGGCACGTCGCCGTCGTGCCCGGGCCTGAGCCTGGCGCCTGAGCGGAATTAAGAAGATTAGTTTGGGGGTGGCGCCGCCACGGGAATAACTGGCAGGGCAACAGTCGTAGGGACGTTGCCCTTGCTCATTGTTAAGCTTTTATGAGTATTGCAATGAGCCGCCGGTTATGGCGTAATTGCCGCATGACATAAGAAGCAGCTCAAAGCTGTGTCTAAAACAAAACCATAAGGGAAGCCAATAAATGAACTTTGCTAGTGTTAAACGGGGAGTTAGCATCGTTGCCGCCGGCCTTGTACTCGCGGGAGCTCTGCCAACGGCAGCCTCCGCGGCGTCAATCAGCTTCGGTAGTGAAATAGCCTTCTTCGGCGACTTCGACATCGTCGGTGGAAGCGACCTGTCCGACGCCACGGGTATGGGTTTCTCGAATCCGGTCGACATCATCGCCGGATCAGGGGATTTCGCCTTCGCCGATGGTGGTAGCGCCACTTTCAGCGCATTCGATTTCAATACGCCGG
>JBCAXP010000207.1:0-8406 GCA_038533995.1 Pseudomonadota bacterium | reverse complement strand
GGTGCAACCGACCGCGGCGGCGCCTGCTCCGCCGGCGCAGCGACGACCGCCGGCGCAGGCTTGTCCTCGGATGCCGGGCGTTCCGTCGGCTTCGGAGCGCTCGCTACGGTGTCTGGTTGGCCTGTGCTGCCATCGTCAACGGCAGGTGGTGCCGTTGAGGCCGGCGAGTCGCCGTCGAGTGAGATCACGTGTGGCCGGCGCTCGACGGGGGGCAGCGACACAGCCTCGCTGACCGTGTCGCCGGTGTCGCCCTGGTGATGAGCCGGCCCATCGAGAAACAGCGGCACCACGACAATCATCAGTGCAACAAGCACCGTGGCGCCAACAAGCCGTTCCTTTAAAGGTCTGTCCATACCCACACCTACCCGACCGTCTCCGGCGCCCGCAGCGCCCTCCGCGCGGCGTTCGCGTACCACTCGAGCGCAGGACCAACAACGTGAAAACTGCCCATCACGAGAACGCGCTCACCTGCCTCGCACTCGGCCGCCGCTCGATCGCAGGCGGCGGCCACCGGCCCCATGCTGGTCACCGTGTGCGCGCCCGCCTCCCGCAGCTGATCGGCAACCTGCTCGCTCGCCGTGCCGCGGCTCCCGTCCGTGCTGACGGCATACCACTCGTCAGCCAGCGGCAGGAGTGGACCTGCAATCTGGGCAACCGGCTTGTCGCCCAGCACGCCAACGATTATCCGGGTGCGGCCGGCGGGCGGCAACGCCGACAGGTTGCGCGCAAGTTCTGCTGCGGACGCAGCGTTGTGCGCTACGTCAAAAACCCACGACGGGTCGCCCTGCATCACCTCGAAGCGACCGCGTGCCCGTGCGGTGGCAACACCCTCACGCAACGATGGCACATCAACCGGCAGCACGTCACTGATCGACAGGAGCGCCGCGAGTGCGCTCGCAGCGTTGCGGTACTGGGCGGCGCCAACGGTAGCCAGTGGCGGCAGACCGGACAGCGCCACGTCGCCAAGGCGAAAGTGCCAGGTGCCGTCGCCATCGGGCTCAGCCTGGAAGTGCTCCCCGTAGCGCAGCAGCTGCGCGCCACGCTCGGTGGCGGCGGCCAACAGCGATCGGGGCGGATCGGGATCGCCGACGATGGCCGGTTTCCCGGCTCGAAAAATGCCGGCTTTCTCGACGCCGATAGCTTCACGCGTGTCGCCCAGCCAGCTTTGATGATCGAGGCCTATCGAGGTCACGACGGCGACTTGGGGCTCGAGCACATTCACCGCGTCCAGCCGGCCACCCATACCCACTTCGAGGACAGCGACGTCGACCCCGGCGCGCTGAAAGGCAATCAGCGCCGCCAGCGTCCCGAACTCGAAAAACGTCAACGGCTCATCACCGCGGGCGCGTTCCACCTCTAGCAGGGCCGCGAGCAGGTCATCGTCATCGATGTCGACACCGTCAATGCGCACGCGCTCGTTGTAGCGCACCAGATGCGGCGAGGTGTAGGCGCCCGTTCGATAGCCCGCGCGCCGAAGGATCGTCTCGAGCACGGCAACACAGCTACCCTTGCCGTTGGTGCCGCCAACTGTGAGTACGTGGAATGGCGCGGGTTCAAGCGCCAGCGACTGAAGCACGCGATGCACGCGGTCCAGCGCAAGGTCAATCTCTCGGGGATGCAGCCGTTCGAGGTAAGTCAGCCAGTCCGACAGGCTGTTGCTTTGCACGTGCTACCCGGCGTCGGGCTGGGGCACGGGCTCGTCGGGCTGCGCCTCGGGCTCCACACTGGGCTCCTGGGGCGGTGCCAGGTGGGCGCCGAGCTTGCCCAGCAGCGAGTCGATGGAATCACGCAGCTCGCGGCGATCCACGATCATGTCCAGCGCGCCGTGCTCGAGCAGAAACTCGCTGCGCTGGAAGCCGTCAGGGAGGGTCTCGCCGACGGTCTGCTTGATAACGCGCGGCCCGGCAAAACCGATCAACGCATTGGGCTCGGCAATGTTCACGTCGCCGAGCATCGCGAGGCTGGCTGACACGCCACCCGTCGTCGGATCGGTCATCACCGAGATGTAAGGGACTCCAGCGCGCTTGAGCTTTGCAAGAATGGCGCTTGTCTTGGCCATCTGCATCAGCGAAAACAGCGCTTCCTGCATGCGGGCACCGCCGCTCGCGGAGAAGCACACGAACGGAACGCGTTCTTCCAGGGCCCGGGTGGCGCCAAGGCGGAAGCGCTCACCGACCACCGACCCCATCGAGCCGCCCATAAACGAAAACTCGAAGGCGCAGGCAACGAGCGCACTGCCGTGAAGCTGCCCTTCCATGACGACAAGCGCGTCTGACTCATCGGTTTTCTTCTGTGCCTGGGCGATCCGGTCGCGGTACTTTTTGCTGTCCCTGAACTTGAGCTTGTCCACCGGTTGCAGCGACTCACCGATCTCGGTTGTTGTGCCTTCGTCCAGGAAGCTCTCGAGACGCTGCCTGGCGCCGATGCGCATGTGGTGGGAGCACTTCGGGCACACGTAAAGGTTGCGTTCCAGCTCGGCGCGATACAGCGCCGCGCCGCAGTTGACGCACTTGCTCCACAGGCCTTCCGGCACTGACCGCGTGCGGCGCTTGGTCTTGATGCGCGACGGCATCAGTTTCTCGAACCAACTCATCTGGAAGCGTGTCCCGGTGTTTTCAGTCGACGAAAGCCCGTTCGGCGGGCAACAGGCGAGCATGATATACGGTCATGCGGGCCATCCGCAAAGGGGCGCCGCGGGCGGTTCGGGCAGTCCGAATACGTCCGGGTAGTCCACCGCGGTCAGATACAGCCCCTGGGGCGGCACCGTCATGGCTGAGCGCCGCCGGTCCCGGCCCTCGAGCAATTCCAGCGGCCACGACACCGCGGCGTTTCCGACGCCCACACGAACCAGCACTCCCACGACAATGCGGACCATGTTGTGCAGAAACGCGTTGGCGGTGATGTCCACGGCAACGTACGGGCCATTGCGCCGGACGGAGATACGATGCACGTTGCGGTTCGCAGTCCGTGACTGGCAACTTGCCGCCCGGAACGCGCTGAAATCGTGCTCACCGACAAGGTGCAGGGCCGCCTCCTGCATACGCTGCTCATCGAGCGGCTCGCGCACCAGGTAGCAGCGTTTGTCGGCAAGCGCTGTTCGCACAGGCCGGTTCAGAACGAGGTACCGGTAGGACCGCGCGGTTGCGCTGAAGCGCGCATGGAAATCGCCTGGCACCGGTTGTGCCCAGCACACGTTGATGCCCCTTGGGAGATTGCTGTTGATGCCGAGCACCCAGGAGCGGCGGCTGCGCTCAGCCTCGGTGTCGAAGTGAGCGACCTGCGCCACGGCGTGAACGCCTGCGTCCGTGCGCCCTGCACCGGTAATGTCGGACGGGCCGTCGGCCACGACGCTGACGGCGTCGGCAAGGCTCTGCTGGATGCTGGCGCCGTTTTTCTGCACCTGCCAGCCGTGAAAGGCGCTGCCGTCGTATTCAATACCGATAGCAACGCGCTGGGTGCTCATGCGCTAACTCGCTGTCGCCCCCGGAGGGGGCGCCATTGGTGGGACAGGGGGACGGGCGTCAGGCGAGGCTTTCCAGCAGTTCGCGTGCGTCGCGCTGCTGTTTCTCGTCGCCTTCGTCGATGACTTCCTCGAGGATGCCACGGGCACCATCCGGATCACCCATGTCGACGTACGCACGTGCCAGGTCGAGCTTCGTGCCGACCTCGTTGAGTTCGTTATCACCACCGTCAGGGAGCGCCAGCTCCGCGGCCGGCACCGTCATCGTGGTCGGCGCTTCGTCGGCGCCGGTCTGTGCATCGCCCACGTCCAGATCGACGGCAGCCTCGGCAGCGCCCGGAGTCTTGAGCTCGCGGGTCACGTCAGTGTCGTTCTCGGATTCACCGCCGAGGTCGAAGTCCAGGCCGCCCATCTCGCCGGGGTCGCCAAGTTCGCTGATGTCGGCGTTGACCGTGTCGTCATCGAAGCCAGGTATCGCATCACCGACATTCAGCTCGCTGATGTCGGCCTTCACCGTCGCGTCATCCGCGTCGAACACCGCGGCGAAAGCGTCATCCTCGTCGTTGCCGAGGTTGAGTTCGCTGATATCGGCCTTGACGGTCTCATCGCCCATGCCGAACACGTCGGAAAAGTCGTCGCCGGCGTCCGCGTCCATCACCGGCGTCTGCACCGTTTCGTCTTCAGGACCAATTGTGTCTTCGGCCGCGTCGGGCATGGCCTCCGGCGTGAAGTTGGCCGGTAGCACCTTGGCGGCCACCGTCTCGCCAGTCTGTTCGTCGATCAGGTCGCCGAGGTCAAGGTCGATGGCGTCGTCGGAGAGCGTCTGGATTTCGCCGGAAAACTCGCCTTCTTCGGAGTCATCGGCGGCCGTCGGCTCATCCACGGCTGCAAGATCGCGGGCGGTATCTTCCGCGCCGCCATCGGCATCATCAAGATCATCAAAGTCAAAGTCGAAATCGCCGTCAGGCAGCTCGAATTCCGAGGTTTCAGCGCTTGCGCGAACCTCGGCCGTTTCGGAGGTGTCCGACGCGTCGGAGGCTTCCGGCGCCTTGTCGTCGCTGGCGCCCAGGATGTCAAAGTCATCGAAGATACCGGTACCGACCTGCAGCTCTTCGGCATCGGAGCTGATGGTCGTTGCGCCGGAACCGTCTTCCTCGGGCTCAGGCAGCGTCTCGCCGATGTCGAGGTCGAGACCGATCTCGTCCACGTCCATCTCGGCGGTGTCCTCGGTGTCGAGCACGGAGTCTTCGATCTTTTCGCGCGCCTGCTCCAGCTCGCTTGGCTCCTCGTCGCCGAAGTCGAAGTCGAGCACGTCGTCGTCGCTGCTGTCCGGCTCGGCACTCAGCGCCTCGCCAAGGTCGAGATCCACGCCGGCGGCTTCGTCGCTGGTTTCGAAATCGAGCGTCTCGATGCTGCCAACGCTGGTCAGCTCCAGGTCCACCGAATCGGCCGAGCCGACCGAGGCCGACGCCTCGCCGCTAAAGAGCGCGGCATCCGGGCAAATCTGTTTGCCCATGATGAGAATCTTGTCCCACTCGCCCGGAGGCGCGTCTTCCTGGGTATCGAACAGGCGCTGGGCGCTCTCGAGGAACGACTCCTTGTTGCCCCAGACGAAGAAAATTTCCAGCAACTTGAGCTGCAGATCACGGCGCGCAGGCTCGCGCTCCACCGCCTTGCCAACAAGCTCGGCCGCCTGGTCGTACAGGCCGTAAGCCATATGGAAGTCGGCTTCGGCCAGCGGGTCCGACTGGTCGAGATTCAGCGCCGGATCGGAGTCCATCGTGTCGTCGAACGGGTACTCGCCCGACTCCGCAGTCTCCGGGCGAGGCACGATGGCCAGGTCCGGCCCTGCGTCCACCTTGTCTTCGTTCTCATCGGGCACGAAGTCGACCGGCTTGAACGTGCCGGTGTCCTCGAAGTACTTGACGCTTTCCTCTGGCTCCGGCATTTGCACCGGCTCAGTGTTGGAGCGCTCGTGCAGCACAGTCGCCCCGGCATCCACCTCGTCGGTTACTTCGTCAATCTCGTCGGCTGCGGCAGGCTCCTCCTGCTTGCGCTTCGACAGTGCAAAGGCAATGCCGCCACCGATGGCGGCAAGGCCAAGCAGCAGCCACAGCCACAGACCCTTCAGCGTATCGAACAGACCCGGTTCCTCGGCGGCGGCGGGTACTACGGTTGCAGGCGTCGGCGCGGCGGCGACAGGCTCTGTCGGCTCCGGCTCGCCTTCGGTTGCGTCGGGCTCGGCGACGGGTTCAGCATCGACCGCTTCGGAAGCATCTGCCATCTCTGGCGACGCGTCGTCGCCCGCGGCGGGCGTCATGTCTACGCCGGCATCCGTGGTTACAGGCTCCGGTACCGGTGCCTCGGGCACCTCCTCGCCGGCATCGGCCAGCCTGGACTGCATCTCGGCCAGCCGATCGTCCTGAACGTCGATAAGCCTTCGCGCTTCCTCAAGTTCGCTGCGGGCGGTGGTCAGGTTTTCCTCTGCCCGGTTGGCACGCGCCTGCTGTGCATCGAGTTCCTGCTGCATGGCCTGCAGCTGCCGGCTGGACTGGCCTGTCTGGCCGGTTTCGTCGCGCGGCGACACCAGTTCCAGGCGACCGGAATCGCGTCCACCCGGCGCCGGACCGTCACCCGGCGACGGCGCTGTGCCAGTGCTGGCGACCTGCCCGCGTCCCGATTGCCATGCATCGTTGTGCGTCTTGGCGGTAGCCAGCGCCTGCGAGCGGCTGATGCGGCGCGCAGCGTCCAGGTCCGGGATACGCAGGGTCGCGCCCTGCTTGAGATGATTGATGTTGTTTGCGAAGGCCTGCGGGTTCGCCTCGTAGATGGCCAGCATCATCTGGTTCATCGTGACGGAGTCGTCTCGGTAGCGGGAGGCAATGTTCCACAGGTTTTCGTTGCGTTGCACCGGGCCGTAGACGCCCCCGGTGGGTTCGGGATCGAGCGAGCGAGGACGCGACGCCGGGCGCGACGGCGCGGGCTGCGGCTGGCTGTCGGGCCGCACCACGTTGCCGGACAGCGGGCGCGAAGGGCTGGTGGAGGGCCGCGGCGCGGTGACTGCCTGCGCAGCCTGGTCCTGCTCCTCCGGCATGAAGGCCGGTGGATCCAGCAGAACGGTGTACTCCCGAAGCAGCCGCCCCTTCTCCCAGTCGGCTTCAACGAGGAACGTCACGAACGGTTCGGTGACCGGCCGTGTTGACATAACTTTCAGTACCGGCGAACCATCTGCACTACGGCCGACCGAGAAGCGGAACGTTGACAGGAAGTCTGGCCGATCGAGGCCATAGCGGTCGAAGGTCTCCCGCTTGGCGACCTCCGCCTTGAGCACGCTCAGCTCCTGGGCCGACGGCGCGATCAACTCGATTTCTGCATCGAGCGGCTGGTTCAGGGCGGAATTCAGTCGGATTTCGCCGAGCCCCAGCGCCAATGCGCCGGCTGGCAGCCACAGGGCCGCGAAAACACCAAACAGCGCGAGATATCGAGTCATGCAAACTCCTGAACTATCGTTCCCAAGCCACGCACGCTGTGGCGAGGGCACCTTTCGTCACGTTGCAGCCAACAGTTAATAACGCCCTTTACATTGGGCGCATAACTATAGCTTATAAATAATCTTTTACCAAAATTTCAGCGATCTGCACGCTATTTAGCGCGGCACCTTTACGAAGGTTGTCGGAGACAACCCAGAGGTTCAGACCGGTCGGGTGCGAAATATCCTCCCGCACGCGTCCAACGTAGACCGCATCGGTGTCTGCTCCATGCAGGGCAGCCGTTGGATACACATCTTTCACGTCATTCCCCGACACATCATCCACCACCGTTACGCCCGGCGCCTCGGCCAGCAGCCGACGGGCCTCGTCAGCTGAAATTTTCTCTTCCGTTTCAATGTGTACGGCTTCAGAGTGACCGTGAAACACCGGTATCCTCACTGCCGTCGCATTTACCAGAATACTGGGATCATCCAGGATTTTCTGTGTCTCCCATACCATTTTCATCTCTTCCTTCGTGTACCCGTTATCCTGGAACACGTCGATCTGGGGCACCGCGTTGAACGCGATTCGGGGCTGCCCCGTTTCAAGTTCCAGCGGGCGGCCGTTCATAAGAGTGGCCGTTTGCATCGCCAGGTTCTCGATCGCACTGCGACCGGCACCCGAGACTGCCTGATAGGTGGCGACGTTGATCCGTTTAACTTTAGCCCGGTCGTGCAGCGGCTTGAGGGCCACAAGCATCTGGATAGTCGAACAATTCGGGTTGGCGATGATGTTCCGGGCCCGGTAGCCGTCAAGCGCATGGGCGTTGACCTCCGGCACCACCAGCGGCACGTCTTCGTCGTAGCGAAAGCGCGACGTGTTGTCCACAACGACGCAGCCTGCGGCCCCGGCCCGCGGCGCGTGCTCGTCGGAGACCGAGGCGCCGGCAGAAAAAAGCCCTATCTGTGCCTGGCTGAAGTCAAAGCTGTCCGTGGCTTCCACGGATACCTTCCGGCCGCGGAACGACACGGTTTTGCCAACCGAGTTCTCGCTCGCCAGCGCCCAGAGCTTGGCGACGGGAAATTCGCGTTGCTCGAGAATGCTGAGCATCGCCTCGCCCACCGCTCCCGTAGCGCCAACCACCGCTATGTTGTATCCGTCTGCCATCGTTGTCCCCTTACAGCCTGGGCCGGCCTGGCTTCGTATAACCTGCCCCGGTCGTTCAGTCCGGCCGTGCCCCCGGCACAATCGGTGTCTTGCTGCGCACATCCGCGTTTTGCCCGCGGTGCCGCAGGTAATGGTCCATCAGCACGATTGCCATCATCGCCTCGGCGATGGGCGTTGCCCTGATTCCCACACACGGGTCGTGCCGCCCCGTGGTGATCACTTCCGTCGAGTTGCCCGCCTCGTCAATGGTCTCGCCAGGCAGGCGAATGCTCGACGTCGCCTTGAGCGCAATGCTCGCGGTAACGTCCT
>JBCAXP010000206.1:0-8436 GCA_038533995.1 Pseudomonadota bacterium | reverse complement strand
ATCTGGGTGCGCTGAAGGCGCTGTTCTTCTCCGACGACCCCGACGCGGACCTCGATGGCGATGGCAGCGTCAGCTTCAGTGACCTTGGCATCATGAAGGCGACGTTCTTCTCAGTGCCTGGGCCCAGCGGGATAGACAACCTCTGCGACTAGGGAGCGAGCGCAGCACTTAACAAACGTGTGCGCCGTAGGCGGAATTTGAGCGGCGGACAGATTGTCGCCCGGGAGTTACTGACCAGTAGGTCCCGGGCGACGGCCGCCGCTGCTGCCGACCAGCCCTGCACCCGAGGCCTCACTGCCCGGCGTGCGGTAGGTGAACCACGCAGGCAATTCCGGCACGCTGAACAGGTGCTCGAGAAATCCGGGCCCCCACGATGACCAACCCTCCGGTGTGCAAACCTCGGCTTCGGCTTCCCGGTCCCTCGGCACGGGCAGGCGTATCAGGCAGCGAATAACGCCCTTTACTCTGACTTGCCTGCGAACCGTTGTGCCTTCGCGGCTGCCTTCAACGCTGGTATTGCCCTCAATCGTATTGAGCGAGCCGTTCTCGTTTACGGACTCCACGATTCCGATGTGCGAGAACGTAAAAACCACGATGTCGCCCTTGTGCGCAGAATAGTTTTCATCGTCGAGCCTGAAGACGAGGCAGTTCTGGCCGGGCGCCCACCGCCTTCGGAAGTTGTAAACCGATGGTGTTGAGGGCTTTTGCACGTGGCCGTGATAGACGCTTTGATCGATCAGCTTCTGGACGCAGAGACTCACAAACGCGCTGCACCAGGCGTAGCCGTCAGTTCTTCCACCCGGAGCGTAGTGGTCGGCTTCGAAGATTTCTCGCATACGGGGGTCGCTGCCCATGCGATTGCCGTGGGCCTCCGTCGCCCCAATGTACGGCACCGCAATGTCGGCGAGCGGCTCCTGCGGCCCCGGCGTGTATTGATACAGCGTCTCGACGTTGTCCAATGACTCAAGTTCGCGCCAGGTGTCGGTGCCGACCTCGCCATCAACGCGCAGGCTGCGGCTGCGCTGAAAAACCTTGACGGCGTTCTCGGTGCGGCGGCCAAAGGATTCGTCGACAGCAACCACGGCGACGCCAGGGTGATGCGCGTTGAGCAATACCTGCAGCTGACTTACGGCCGGGCCGCGGCTGCCCCTTCTGAGTACCGGTCTCGCTGAGCTCACTGTGCAGCTCTCGCATCGTCGTTTTTCATAGCGTCCCTGGTGTAGTGAATCCAATAGCTGGCCGGGATGCTGTCGACGCCGGAGTCCTGCTCAAAGGCGAGCAGCCCCTCGCGGGTGATTTGCAGTAAGAACTGGCTGTCCGCGTCAGCAAGGCCAAACCGGGTTCGGCGCACGGCATAGCGCGCGCTGGCGTCCGCAAATTTCGGTTCGCTGTAGGTCCGCTCCACAATCCATTCGCCGGTTGACTGTGACCGCACCGTCAGGAAAAGCACCGAGCCTCCCTGCTCACTGCGGTACTGGCCTGGCAGGCTTTCGAAGTCCGTGCTCTCCAGGTCGAAATCAGCAAGGTCCAGCACTGTGGTGCCGTCCAACACCATGCTCACTGGCGGCAGCGAAACGTCAGCCGGCGGAGGGGGAGGCGCGTCTTGCACGCAGGCACAAAGGCATAGCGCAAGCGTCCACACGGGCCGCACTGACGAGTTTGCCTTCACAGTGTCCTCTGAACTCACGCCAGTAATACTAAAGGAACTCGAAGAACTGCTCTATCTCGCGCTTCGTGGTGAACACGCTTGGAGACAGGCGTACGGAATTGAGCCCCTCGCTCGTAAACCCGCGACACACCATGCCGTGTTTTTCGAACGCCTCTTTCGCAACTTCCTTTGCATTGCCGCGCTTCAGACTGATCGCACAGATCGTGCTGCCGCTACGCCACTGGTTCGGTGAGAGCCAGCTGCCGGCTTTGCTGTCGTCGGCAAGCGCCTTCGCGTGGTTCCTCAGTTCACGAAGCCGCCGCTCGCGCGCTGCCATGTCAACGCGCTGATGAAACTGGATGGCATCACCCAGGGTCAGTAGCTCGGGAAGATTTCGCGTACCGTAGTCCTCATACTTGCGCGCCGAGCCCTGCCAGTTGTCCTGCCCCCAGGTAACCCACATCGGCTCCAATACTGGCTGGGTACGCTCATTGACATACATCAGCCCAAGGCCCTTCGGCGCCTGCAGCCATTTGTGGGGGCTGGCGGCGTACACATCGACATCCAGCCGGGCCACGTCGACGGGCACCATGCCGACGGATTGGGCACCGTCGACGGCGACAAACTCAACGCCCTTGCTCCGGGCGGCGCGGGTAAGCGCCTCCACTGGGTAGCGCAAGCCCACGATGTTGTCGATGTGCGGTATCACGAGCAGGCGAGTTTTGTCGGTGATGTGCTGCGAGTAGACATCGACGACATCGTCGGCGGCGATGCCGCTGACCTCGTCAATGGGGAAGTCGAAGCGCTTCACCGTGAACCCGCGACGCTTGGCCATCAGTTCGAAGGCAACGCTTGCCCCGGGGTGGTTGAGGCTGCTGAAGAGCACTTCGTCGCCCGCCTCAAGCGGCAGCCCCTGTGCCAGCACGTTGAACACTTCTGTGGTGTTGTGAGTGAGTGCGATTTCGCTGGCCTTGCAGTGCAGGAGCGCCGCGCACTGCTGGCGCACCTGCTCCCGTGGCTCATCCCACTCGCCGCCCCAGATGTGCGCCCAGGGATTGCGCTCGCACGTCCGGAGATACTGCGCGTGGGCCTCCGAAACCAAACGCGGAACGGTGCCGATCGATGCATGGTTCAAATAGACTACCTGCGGATCGAGCATGTAGTGCCCGCGCAGCGTGGCAAGGCCGCTCGCGGAGACTGTGTCGAGGCCAAGGGCTTCCAGATTCTTCGCGAAAGCCGTTCGCGCGCCGAGAAGCGCAGCCGGTAATGCCGCCGCGCCCGTTGCGAACTGGCTGAGAAACCTGCGTCTGTCAGTCTTCATTCCCTGTCTCTCAGGCTGTTGTTCAGCGCCCTTGCAAGCTCTGCCTGGCGGAACGGCTTCTGAAGGTACTCGAAGTCCGATACGTCCAGCCTGCCTTGTTCCGAACTTCCGGCGGGGTAGCCGGACATCACTACGATGCCTGTGCCGGGATGATGAGCGCGCACGTCGGCGGCAAACGCCAGCCCGGTGGTGTCGCCAGGCAGCACAACGTCAGACAGCACAAGATCGACTGACTCGCGGGCCGCCAGAGTTGCCCTGGCTTCCTCGATAGTACTGGCTTTCAACGTCTGGTAGCC
Organism: Pseudomonadota bacterium; assembly: GCA_038533995.1. GTDB lineage: Bacteria > Pseudomonadota > Gammaproteobacteria > Steroidobacterales > JBCAXP01 > JBCAXP01. The sequence continues at coordinate 5,171 of JBCAXP010000206.1, read as the reverse complement.
GAGCTCGCCAACCATTTCTACTGCCATTTTCTGCACAGTGGGATCGTCTTCAACCACGAGCACGACTTCGCCGTTTCCCAGGGGCAGGCTCACCGCCGACGGAAGCGCGGCATCCGTGGATGCATTGGTCTCAGTCGGGAAGAGCATCGTTACCGTGGTGCCCACACCCGCTTCTGAGCTCACGCTTACGTGGCCGCCGGACTGCTTCACGAAGCCGTACACCATTGAGAGGCCTAACCCGGTCCCTTTGCCAACTTGCTTGGTCGTGAAAAATGGTTCAAATACCTTGTCCAGGGCTTCCTCACTGATGCCTTCACCCGTGTCGGCAACAGTAACCGAGACGTAGTCGCCGACCTCGGCTTCCGGATGGTGCGATGAGTGCGCATTATCAATGCGAGCGTTGGCGCACTCGATGTCCAGCTTTCCGCCATCGGGCATTGCATCACGTGCATTGATTGCGAGGTTCAGGAGGGCATCCTTGAACTGGTTGACGTCGATTACCACCTGGCCCAGATCAGGCGCGACGATTTCCTCGATCACGATGTTTGCGCCCAGCGTGCGCCTGAGCATTCCCAGGATTTCGCCAATGGCGTCGCCAAGGTCAACAGGGCGGGCATTGATTTCACGTTGGCTCGCATAGGTCAGCAAGCGCTGTGTCAGGTCTGCGCCACGCGCTGCCGCGCTCATGATCTCGTCGATGTTCTCGTTGCCCTGCTGCGAGAGTTTTAGCAGCTCGGCATTGCCCTGAATGACCGCAAGGAGATTATTGAAGTCGTGTGCGATTCCGCCCGTCAGGCGGCCAATGGCATCCATTCGCTGGGTGTGCCGAATCAGCTCCTCGTACCTGACCCTGTCGGAAATATCGAAGAAAGTGGCTTGTATGGCGTCGGCGCCGCGCCACACGATATCGCCTGCGACAGTCTCGATTGTAAACCTTGTTCCGTCCTTCTTTCTGGCATCAAACACATACCGAAGGGGGTCGCGGGGTCCGGCAAGAAACGCGTCACGGATCTCGTTCAGGCGTCCAACTTCGTCAGGTGCCATCAACTCCGTGGTGCTTTTCAGCGCCAACATCTCATCCCGGGAATCGTATCCGAACATCCGAACCAGCTCGTCGTTGACGAAGATCGGTTTGCGATCAGGGTTGATGACGAGAATTCCCTGTATCGAACCCTCCACGAGCTGGCGAAGATCCTGTTCGCTTTGTCGCAGTCGTTGTTCGGCCTCGACCCTGTCGCTGATGTCGAAGACGCTGGCACGGACGAGGCGAAGGTGCGGGTCGGGGAGCCTGGCCAGTTGCACTTCGCAGACTTTTTCCTGACCGTCCCGGGCCACATGAATCCAGTCGAATTTTGGAAACTCGCCGGCGTTCGCTCGTGCCAGGTACTCCATGGCCGCGTCCGCGGAGGTTCTTCCGTTGGCCTGATACTCCGGGCTCACATCCCACGGACCCATTCCCGCGACGAGCTCTTCGCGGCTGAAGCCATGCAGTTGCTCGGCTGCCGGGTTGGCATCCAGGTACTCGCCGGTTTCCGCGTCCAACATGGTGATCGCTTCGGGGGCGCTTTCCGTGACGATGCGTAGCCGCTCTTCGTTGAGCCGAAGCATTCTCTCTGTTTCGCGTCTCTGCTCTACTTCCGTACCAAGGTCCGTCAGGGCCGACAGCCAGTAAGTTCGCTGCAGGTTAACCACCAGGATGCACCAGAGGGTACTAACCACGACGGCAACCAGGAAGATCGCCCACCTGATCGGCGAACCCAGAAAGTAACCAAGTTCAAAGGGCACCGGTGCGATTACCGTGAACTTCACGGCGAGGCCGACAAGTGCGATGACAACGAGCGCGAGCGTCACGAGGCCTGCCCGGAGCCCCCAGATCACCGTGGAGGTGACGACGAGTGCCAGCAGCGCGAAAATTGAGGGTTCGGCGAGGCCAATGTTGGCAGCGCCGGTAATGACAAAGGCCGTGATTACGAGGTAAACCGCCGCTGCAAACAGCCAGGTGGGTAACCGCTGGTGAAAGACCAGGGCGCACCACAGGAGAATGGCAATCGCGAGCTGGACGTACAGCAGAACGGTGCGCTCGACGAAAACGAGCTGGGACATGACAACGAGCACGCCGACTGCGGCCAGGCCAACCAATGCGGTTTTGTGGCGCTCGATCAGTGCGCCGAACTGATCACCCGGTGTACCGAATGACTCGCTGCTTTGGGTACCTGACTGTTGGAGCATACGCTGCCGGTGACCGCTGCCGTCCCGTATCAGTCTGCCATCTGCGCTTACCACGGGCAATCGCCCGCACCCGACCGCGCCGTTGGGCGGCCAGTGAGCGAGCAGCAATCATTGGACGGCGACGCCGTCGCTAAGTGAGTAGGGGAGTGTGGTTACCGGCGCTGGCGAAGCGCGACGGTGCGTCCGCGCAAAAGGCTCATCATGATGAGCCCAAGGCCCACGAGGGCGAGCGTGCGGGGTTCCGGCACCGAAGCCACTACCGACGGCCCAGCCGCCGGGCCGCCCGGCGTGCCGAAGAACATCGACTTCATGATGCCGAGGTCGACGAAGTTCACGAAGCCGTCGCCGTTCAGGTCTGCATCCGCATTGTTTGTGAAGAAAACAGACTTCAGCTGGCCCAGATCAATGAAGTTGATGAAGCCGTCGTTGTTCAGGTCCGGGTCGCACATGTTGCCGCTGCCGTCGCCATCGGTGTCGCGCTGGTCGGCGTTCGCAACGCCGGCGCAGTTGTCGAGGGTGTCGGGCGTACCGTCCAGGTCACCGTCCAGAATCGGAACGGCGCCAGCCGATACGGAAAACAGCAAAAGCATGAGCGGCAGGAGCCGCAGCTTCGTTGACATTGTCGGGATCTCCATGATCTCCAGCCTAGATGCCTAAAGTTAGAGCAAGATTCGTGCCTATGTCCGTGACTTATTGTTTTTGTTGGAAAAGCGCTTTCCCGTGACTGGCGGTTCTTTCAAGAGTGTAACGTTCACCGACACTATTGAAAAATTATGTAAAATCGACGCCAGATACCTGTTTACTGGTCCGACACCAGGCCATTGTGCGCCTTCAGCCAGGCAATCGCCTCGTCGAAGTAGGTCCCGGCGTAGCCCGTGGACGTGCGCTCACCGTCGTCGGCCTGTGTGTAGGTGACCATGCCGTGCTCGGAGTCCGGGAACACGCGTATGTCGATGGGCTCGCCGTCGGCGCGCAACCGTTCCAGTGCGGCTACCGATTCGGGGGTCGGAGCGCTCGAGTCCTCCCCCGCGAGAATCCAGTGCTGCGGAATGTCCAGGCTGGCAATGGTCGAAGCAGGATCCCAGGTGCGTGGTGCCGACGGGCCTCCGTTCCACCAGAAGTATGCCCTCATGCCCCAGACCGGTGTTGACGGCTCTGCCAGCCGCCCCAGCAGGGAGTCGCTGCCTGCGAGAGCCTGGAGCCAGTCGCTGTTTTCGTGCGCGTCCATGAGGTCGCTGACCTGAGCCCAGCCGGCAGCGTCGCCATCGTCGACCGCGCGTGACAACGCGGCGTTGAGTTCGTCGGCCATTTCGATAACGTCGGCGCCGAAGCCTTGCTTGGTGAGTTCGTAGACGTACCCCCAGCGGTCTTCGCGCACAACAGGTACGGCAACACCGAAGTGAATACTTAAGGAAGTAATGCCGGGGATATCCGCCGCGGCGATCGGCGCGATCCAGCCTCCCTGGCTGAAACCCATCAGGTTGACACGTTGTTCGTCCACGCTGTCGTCGGCTGCGGCCCATGCCGCGGCCGCGGCCGTGTCTTTCGCCAGTGCGAAAAAGTCCTGCGTGTACTCGCCATCCGATTCACCGGTGCCGCGCTTGTCGTAGGCGACGCCAGCGATGCCGTTAGCCGCGAGCATATAGGGCATGAAGTAGTAGTCGACGGCGCTATAGCTCTCGGAGCCATGCACGGTAACGACAACGGGGTGAGGTCCCTTACCGGCGGGCAGAACGAGCTTGCCGCGAAGCTTCAGGTCGCCGCTCGGGAAATGGCCGACCTGTTCGTGCAGGGCCATGCGTGTGGCGCGCTCGCCGCTGGCCAGTTCAAAGCCTTCCAGGGCGCCTTCGGCGTTGCGCAGGAAGCGCCCGGTCGTTACCGGCGTTGCCGACGCCCTGAAACCATCGTGCACATCGAAGCTCTCGTCTTCTCCCAGCAGTAACAGCTGGACACGACCGCCTTGCTGGTGGCGCAACCGGAAACGGTTGCCATCGACTGGCGTTAAAACCGCAAGGCTGTCATCGGCGAGACGGTAGGCCCCGGTGAAGCGGCTGTCTGCAGGTTCATAGCTGTCACCGCTGAAGTACGCGTAGGCACCGCCAGCGACCAGCAAAGCCGCCAGGCCCCAGAACCATTTCTTTGTGAGCATTCATGCACCGTTAGTCGAGAGTGAAGACCAACGGGCATAGTGAACTAAAAGGAAGGACAACGCACCCGGGAAGATGCACACGGGGTGGGTTGTATCCTGGGGGCAGCGTTTGCGCCGACGCGAGGTCTGGCCACGCTACCCCGCGAAGGGGATCATTTACGAGTCGAGCAGGTCGTCGTCGAAATCGTAATCGGACAGCTCGGCCTTTAGCCGTTTCTGCTCCATGTAGATCTCGCGCTGGCGTCGCGCGTCAATCGTCTTGCCTTCTTTCGAGGCCTCTGTGGCGGACTCTTCGAGCTGCCGCACGATTTCCTCGGGGCTGAATATCGTCGTGTCCGTGTAGACGTCTTCGGCAATGGTATCGTCGAAGGCTTCATTTCTGTGTTCTGCGGTCATCAAGCATCCCTCCACATCATTCGGGCCGCCACAACACCGGCGTCTCAAGAACGATTTATAGGCGCAGTCGATGGGCGCGACGCAGACCTGCGTCACAAAACAGACAGGCCGGTGAGAGGGCTACAAGGAAGTGAGACGGGGAGAGGCTATACGGCGCTGCAACAACGCGCAGTGGCTACTGTACGAGCTGGTTGATCTCGAAAATCGGCAGCAGGATCGCGACCACGATGATAAGCACCACAACGCCCATGCCGAGGATCAACGCCGGCTCCATGGCGCCCAGGAGTGTTGCGACGAGCGTGTCCATCTCGCGCTCCTGGTTGTTGGCCGCGCGTTCCAGCATGTCTTCGAGTTCACCGCTGGCCTCACCACTGGAGATCAGGTGAATAGTCATCGG
>JBCAXP010000205.1:0-8464 GCA_038533995.1 Pseudomonadota bacterium | reverse complement strand
ATCGTGGCGCTTGAGCCAGGTATCCCCTACGAGGCGGCCCTCGCGGAAATGCTCACCGCAGACGGCTTGCTCCTGTTCCAGGCGAGTAACTGCAACCATCAGATTCCGGCGAAGCTCTACGAATACCTGCGCGCCCGGCGTCCGGTACTGGCGCTGACTGACCCCGTCGGTGATACCGCCACGTCGCTGGTTTCCGCGGGCGTCGATAGCATCGTCAGGCTCGATGACGAGGCCGACATCCGCAGCGGACTGGCGCGCTTTATCGGGCAGGTGCGGGACGGCTCCGCGCCGACGGCAAGTGACGCGGTGGTGGCCAGCCACTCGCGACGTTCACGAACGAGCCTGCTTGCGGCGGTGCTGGACGACGCCGTATAACATGAGCCATTCACCCCGAGCGATGTACCAGAGCGGAGCGCGATGAGCCGACAGAAAAAACAGAGCCTGGGCCACAGCGCCCTGAACGACCTTGTCGTGACGGACGATTGCGTGCAGTTCTGCGGTCAGTCGCTTAACCGTCTCGCCGAAGCCGTGGGCCACACGCCCTTCTTTGCGTACGACAGCAACCGGATGACGCAGCGCGTGGAAGCCCTGCGCGCCGCGTTGCCGAAGGAAGTGCATCTGCACTACGCCATGAAGGCAAACCCGATGCCGGCGGTGGTGAATCACATGGCTGGGCTGGTTGACGGACTCGACGTTGCCTCCGGTAACGAGCTCACAGTGGCTCTCGCCAGCGGCACCGATCCGCGCACGATCAGCTTCGCCGGTCCGGGCAAGCGTGAGGCCGAGCTCGCGGCAGCTATCGATGCCGGCATCACGATCAACATGGAGTCGTCCGGCGAGATGGAAACCATCGCGCGGCTTGCCGCAGAGAAGGGCATTCGCGCGCCGGTGGCGGTGCGGGTGAACCCTGACTTCCAGCTCAAGACGTCGGGCATGAAGATGGGCGGCGGTCCGCAGCAGTTCGGCGTCGATGCCGAAGTTGTGCCCGAGATGCTGGCGCAACTCGCGAAGCTGCCGCTGGACTTCGCGGGCTTTCACATCTACTGCGGCTCCCAGAACTTGCGCGCCGAGGCGATCTGCGAGGCGCAGGCAAAGACGCTGGAGCTTGCCCTGGAACTCGCTGCGCACGCGCCCTGCACGCCGCGCATTCTCAACATCGGCGGTGGCTTCGGCATTCCGTATTTTCCTGGCGAAACGCCCCTGGACCTCGAGCCCATCGGTGAGCAGCTCGCGCGCCTGGTGCCGGGCGTCATGACGGCGATGCCGGGTGTCGAACTCGTCATTGAGCTGGGTCGCTACCTCGTTGGCGAGGCGGGCATCTACGTGTGCCAGGTGATCGACCGGAAAGTCTCGCGCGGCAGCGTGTTTCTCGTGACCGACGGCGGGCTGCATCATCACCTCGCAGCGTCCGGCAACTTTGGCCAGGTCATTCGCAAAAACTACCCGGTGGTTATCGGCAACAAGGTGACTGGCTCGGCGAGGGAGACGGCATCGGTGGTAGGCCCGCTGTGCACGCCGCTTGACCTGCTCGCCGACCGCATGGACCTCGCCGAAGCGCAGCCGGGTGACCTGGTGGTTGTGCTGCAGTCAGGCGCCTACGGACCGACCGCCAGCCCGTCCGCGTTTCTCAGTCACCCGCCGGCCGGCGAGTACTTTGCCTGAATAAGCGCGTTCCTTACTGCTGCTCGATCACCTTGCTGACGGGCGGCGACAGCGCGCTCTCATTGCCCGCAAGGTCAATGGCACTTACGGCAAGCCAGTACGTATCAGGCACAAGGTTGTCGATCACGAACGAGGTCACTCCCGGCTCGGTCACGTCGCCTTCGAAGCTCAGGCTGCCTGAGTCCAGCCCCAGGTACACGCGGTAGCCTGCGAGGTCGTCGACCGGGCTGCCGTCCTCATTGAACAGCGGTGGATCCCAGTTGAGCGTGACGCTGCCCAGCGTCACTTCGACGACCGTGAGGTCAAAGGCCGGCAGGGAGGCGGTCAGCGACCCGTCGCTTACGCTGATGACGATGCCCGTGGTGGTGCCAACATCGGCGCTCACCGGGTTACCACTAAGCATGCCTGTGCCGGTGTCGAAGGCGGCCCACGACGGCTGGTTGACGATGCTGAAGGTGAGCACGTCGTCTTCATCGGGGTCAGTTGCTGAAGGCGTAAATGTGTAGCCATTCCCTGCTACCACCGACGTGCCGGCGTTGCCATCGATGGTGGGCGGGCGGTTGGGCTGGTAAACGAGCAGTGAGACCTGCGCTTCGGCTGTATCGCCGTCGGCATCCGTGATGCGGTAGGTCAGCGAGTCGTTGCCGGTGAAGCCGGGGTCGGGCAGGTAGGCCACGAGCGTCTCGCCAAGGATCTCCGCTTCGCCGTTAGCAGGGAGTTGCGCAATGCTCAGTACGATGGGCGTGTCATCGAGACCGGTGTCATTGTCGAGCACTGGCACAACGGCGGGTGAGTCAGCGGTGACTATGCGCGCATCGTCTTCCGCGACCGGCTGGGCATCGTCAGCCTCGATAACAAGCAGGCTAAGCGTTGCTTCATCGGAGCTGCCGTCGTTGTCAGTGACCCGGTAGCGCACCATGTCGATACCCACAAAGCCCGGGGCCGGCACGTAGCGAATGCGGTTGCTGCCAGTAACCACGGCCATGCCGCTGCCAGGCGGGGTGGAAACAGACACGACGACTGGCGTGTCACTCAGTCCGGTGTCGTTAGTGAGCACACTGACCGTGGTGCTGGTGCTCTCCGACAACACCGCGAAGTCATTGTTGGCAACCGGTTGGTCACCGGTCGGCTGCATGATCTCGATGGAAACGAGGCCCGTGTCGAAGTCACCGTCGGCGTCGACCACCCGGTACACGAAGCTGTCCTCGCCAATGAACTCCGATGCCGGCTCGTACAGCAGGCCCAGGCGGCTCGTGGGGTTAGCCGCGCCGTTTTTGGGAGGGACGACGATCTCCAGCCGCAGCGGCTGGTCCGTGATGCCGCGGTCGTTGGCAAGAGCGGCGACAAACACGGGGGTGTCCGCCGCGGTGATGGCAGCGTCGTCGAACGCGGTTGGCGCGCCCGATCCGGAAGGGGCCGGCCGGACGGCCACCGTGTACATGTGAAAGCCGTCGGCGCCGTTGCCGCCGAGGCTGATCGTGCCGGCCGGGAAGTCGCGGCTCAGCACGTTCAGCGTTGCGGCGGTTGTCTTCCACTGGTCGCCGGTGGGCCGCCAGCCACGCAGCCACGCCGGCGGTTTCGGGTTGCCCGCATCGTAGCCAACGAACACTGTCGTTGGGCGAGCAGTCGAGAGCGTTATCCACCGCGCGTGGTCCTCGTCGGCGTGCGCATCGGCGGTTAGCAGGTAGTCCAGGCCAAGATATTTCGCGGGCACGGCCGTGTAGACCGCTGTGCGGTCGATGTACACGGGTGCCCCGCTGGCGAGCGCGCCAAGCTGGTAGCCGCCCGGCTTGATGTCGCCGAGCAGCGTGCTGCCGCGCTGAAGGCCGTTGTCAGCACCAGCCGCTGCAGCCAGCAGCAGGCCGAGGCACGCAGCGAGCCCTCGCAGAAATCGTCGTCTGTCCATAGTCGATAGAACCCCAAACGCTTAAGGTCCCCTGCCTGTTGTAGTTTCCCGGCTGTACAGCCGGTTGCAGATGGCGGAGGCCGATGTTGTGTTTCGATTCGACGGTGGGGCCTGTGACACCGCGCGGTGTCGATCGGTGGTGCGTCCGGCTGCTCTTTCGGCAGCTTCAGTTGAACCGTTCTGGTTGTCCCAACGTCGAGGATCGAGTCGGGCGGTCCGGATCGTTGCCGGTTTGCGCCCCTGTTGTGCGTCCTCTATCCCGGCGGATCATGCCGTATCGACCCTCGGTTTACAAGGCGGTTCTTGTCGACTTTTGTTTCTAGGAAAAAATGTCTTCAAATTCAATGCTTAAGGCGCTTCGATCGAGCTTCCCGTTGGGATTGCGGGGCAGGCTGGAGCGCCAGGCTACAAGCGCGGGCACCATGTAGTTCGGCAGGTCTTTGCGGCACCGCGTCAGCAGTGCGTCCGTGTCCTCCTCGCCGTCAGGCGAGGCCACCGCGACCACCACGATGCCCTGGCCGAGGTCCGGATGTTTAGGGCCGAGCGCAACTGCCTCGGCCACCAGGCCGCTGGCGTACAGGTATTCCTCGAGCTCGCCGGGGCTGACCCGGTAGCCCGACGTCTTGATCATCTCGTCCCGGCGACCCACGAAATACAGGTAGCCGTCGGTGTCCCGGCGCACGGTGTCGCCAGACCACACGGCGAGCTCGTCCAGCGGCAATTCGGCCGGCTGGCCCGGCGCGCTGCGAAAGCGCAGGGCGGTTTTCTCCGGATCATTCCAGTAGCCCAGGGCCACGAGCGCGCCCCGGTGCACCAGCTCACCGGGTTCGTCGACGTCACACAGGCTGCCGTCCGGCCTCACCACCAGGATTTCAGCATTGGGAATGGCCTTCCCCATCGAGCCGGGCCGCGCATCGAGGTCGGCCGGCGGCAGGTAGGTGGAACGAAATGCCTCCGTCAGGCCGTACATGAGCACGGGCTGTGTTTTGGGAAGTGCGCGGCGCAGGGCGTCGAGCGCGGTCTGCGGCATGTGACCGCCGGAGTTCGTGATGTATCGAAGATGCGCGTCAACGCCGTCTGGCCACTCGAGACCAGCGAGTTGGACCCACAGCGGCGGCACGCCGGCAAGGCCGGTGATTTTCTCGCGCACCACGGTGCGGATGACGTCCCGCGGCAGCAGGTAGTCCATCAGTACCACGCAGGCGCCTGACACGAAGGCCGTGGACAGCTGGCTGAAACCGTAGTCGAAGCTGAACGGCAGCACGGCCAGCAGCCGGTCCTGCGGCGTGTTTTCCAGGTACTGGGCGACGCTGCGCGCGCCGGCGACCATGTTGCGATGAGACAGCACGACACCCTTCGGGCGGCCGGTGCTGCCCGAGGTGTAGAGAATGGCGGCGACGTCCGTATCGATTGTTGCCACGACCGGTGCCGGCGGCGCCTCCTCAATAAACGCGTCCCAACCGATGACCCTGGCGTCATCCTCGACGCGGCTGGCGTCGCCAATGAGAATAATGCGTGTCAGCGCGGGACACTCGGTCAACACGTCCGCGAGTTGTGCAAGCCGGTCCGGTGAGGTGACGAGCGCCGTGACGCTGCAGTCGGTCAGAATGTGTTGCACCTGCAGCGGCTTCAGCAGCGGGTTGACGGGCACAAACACACCGCCGGCGGCGCAGGCGCCGAACATCGCGAGCACGTTCTCGATTTGCTTGGGCAGGTAGATACCGACGCGCTCGCCGCGCCCGAGCCCAAGCCGCGCAAAGGCACCGCCCACTGCATCGATCGCCTCTGCGAGCTCGGCGTAGCTGAGCTCGGCGGCTTTGTGGCGCACGGCAGCGGCGTCAGGCGCACGCTGCGCGGCCGCTGTCGGCAATTGGTGCAGAAGTTCGCTCATGGCGCGGTTCCGGTGGCCTTCACAACGCCGCGTATTGTACAGGAATGCTTTTTCCAGCCGCTGTACTGGGGATGTACTGGAATGGTGCGCGCGTCGCCGGCAGCGCCGGGCTTTGTCCATTGCGCCGATGCGCGTACCATTGCGCAACACGTGCCAGGGGCGTGACGAAGGGGCGGCGAAAGGAACGATGAAAAAAGCGCAGATTGACCTCATTGCGGCCGCGCGGCCCAACTTCATGAAGGTGGCGCCGCTCTACCACGCGCTGACCGCTGAATCGTGGTGTGACGTTCGCCTGGTGCACACGGGCCAGCACTATGACGCCAACATGTCGTCTGACATTTTCGACGACCTCGGCCTGCCCGATCCGCATCACCACCTTGGCGTCGGCAGCGGCAGCCACGCCACGCAGACGGCCGGCGTGATGACGGCCTACGAGCCGCTATGCCTGTCGAGCCCGCCCGCCTGGATCGTCGTGGTTGGCGATGTGAACAGCACGGTGGCGTGCACTCTCGTCGGCGCCAAGCTGCACATTCCGGTGGCCCACCTTGAGGCGGGTTTGCGCAGCGGCGACCGGCGCATGCCGGAAGAGATCAATCGCCTCGTGACCGATGCCATTGCCGACCTGCTGTGGACGCCATCACCGGACGCAGATGCCAACCTCGCGCATGAGGGCGTGGACCCGGCGAAAGTTGAGCGCATTGGCAACATCATGATCGACTCGTACGAGCTGATGCGTGAACGTATCGAGGGCGATGGCACCCGTGCTCGCATGGGTGTGCAAGGCAAGGAATATGGCGTGGTGACCCTGCACCGGCCTGCCAACGTCGACAGCCGCGACACGCTCGAAGTGCTCGTCGAGCAGGTGCGCTCGTCCGCGTCGCGCCTTCCGCTGGTATTCGCGGTGCACCCGCGGACAGAGAAGCAGCTTAAGGAGTTTGGCCTGTACGACCGGCTGGTATCGTCGCCGGGCCTCACCGTCACCGAGCCGCTGAGCTACGTGAGCTTCATGAACATGGTGACCGGGGCACGCCTGATCATCACCGACTCAGGCGGCATCCAGGAGGAAACCACCTACCTCGGGATTCCCTGCCTGACCGTACGGGACACGACCGAGCGGCCAATTACGATCGAACAGGGCACGAACCAGCTGGTGGAACCGGAGTCGCTGCTGGAAACGGTGGACGCGGTGCTGGCCGCCGGCAGCGACGCTGCTGCCAGCCGCAAACCGGAGTTCTGGGACGGCAAGGCCGCGGGACGTGCGGTGGAGAGCCTGAAGCGGCGCCTCCGCCAATAACGGGGCCAGTCGGTGGGCTGATCAGCGGCGCGCCTGCAGTTTGCGTTCCCACTCCAGTGAGGTGCGCACGATAACCTCGAGATCATCGTATTCCGGTTCCCAGCCGAGTGCTTCCCTGACGCGCTGAGCGCTTGCCACCAGCGTCGGCGGATCGCCGGCACGGCGCGCTTCCTCACGAATGTCGAGCGGCTCGCCCGCCACCTTCTGCACCATCTCCAGCACGTCGCGCACGCTGTAGCCGTGCCCGTAGCCACAGTTCAGCGTGGTTGTCTCGCCGCCGGCCCGCAAGTAGTCCAGAGCCTTTAGGTGGGCGCTTGCAAGGTCTTCGACGTGAATGTAGTCGCGAACGCCCGTGCCGTCCGGCGTCGGGTAGTCCGTGCCAAAGATGGAAACGTGCGAGCGCTTGCCCACCGCCGCCTCGCAGGCGACTTTTGTGAGCAGCGTCGCCTTGGCCGTCGACTGCCCGATGCGGCCACCGGGGTCGGAGCCTGCAACGTTGAAGTAGCGCAGCACCACGCTCTTGAGATCGGTCACCGCGCACAGGTCCCTGAGCATTTGCTCGCTCATGAGCTTGCTGCCGCCGTAGGGATTGATGGGGGCCGTCGGCGAATTCTCGTCGATCGTGCCGCTCTCAGGAATGCCGTACACCGCGGCGGTGGATGAAAAAATAAAGTGCTCAACACCGGCTTCTGTGCAGCACTCCAGCAGTGAGCGGGTGCTGCAGGTGTTGTTGCCATAATACTTGAGCGGGCGCTCCACGGATTCCGGCACGATCGTATGGGCGGCGAAGTGGAGTACAGACTTGACCTTGTAGTCCTTGAGTAGCCCGCTGACGAGCGCGCGGTCGCCGGTGTCGCCCTGCACGAAGTCGCCGTAGAGCACCGAGTCGGCGAAGCCCGTCGACAGGTTGTCCAGGGTGACGATGCGCTCGCCGGCCGCGCCAAGCTGGCGCACAACGTGGCTGCCGATGTAGCCGGCGCCACCGGTAACGAGAATGGCGTTGTCCGTCATGGTTGCTCCGTTCCGTGAGTGAGCCGCAATACTAGATTAAACGCGGCGCGAAAGGCAGCGCACCGCGTCTCATTGTGGCATCTCGAGCGGTGGCTCGAGGAGCGCCGAGGCCTGCTCCTTGAGATCCAGCACGTGCTTGTCCCAGTAGGTGGTCGTGTTGAACCAGGGGAATGCCTGGGGAAAGGCGCCGTCGTCCCAGCGATGAGCGATCCATGCGGTGTAGTGGATCATGCGCAGCGCCCGCAGCGGCTCGATGAGCCTGAGTTCCACCGGTTCGAAATCGCGAAACTGCTGGTAGCCGTCCAGCAGGTTCTCCAGCCGGTCCGCCATGTAATCGCTGTCACCCGACAGGAACATCCACAGGTCCTGCACTGCCGGGCCGGTCTGCGCGTCGTCAAAGTCCACGAGGTGTGGCACGTCGCGGTTCCAGAGAAGGTTCCCCGGATGGCAGTCGCCGTGCAGGCGGAGCAGGGACAGCTCTCCTACGCTGCAGAAGATGTCATCGATGGTGTCCAGCATCTGCTCCGCAATGGCCTCCCAGGCGGGCTTGACGGACGCCGGGATAAAGTCGGAAGCGCGCAGGGATTCGACGGACCAGGTGCCCAGCCGGTCCAGGCTCAGCATCGGGCGTGCCGAGAAGTCCGCTCGCGCACCAACGTTGTGGAGGCGCGCTACGAGGCGGCCAATCTGCTTGAGCTGG
>JBCAXP010000204.1:0-8519 GCA_038533995.1 Pseudomonadota bacterium | reverse complement strand
GTCGCCGTTCACGTCGCCAGCGCCGCTGACCGATGCGCCAAAGCGTGTATCGGGGGCGGTGCCGTTGATGACGAAGCCCGCGCTCCCGTCACCACCGTTTTCCTCCTGCAACACGGCAAGGTGGTAGTCGGCCGGGAACACGCCGGCGGCGGCCAGCGGGGCGGAAGCGCCGGTTGCGGCGAACAGGCTCGCGCACAACGTCGGCGCATTCAGGCCTCGCAACGCGAAGGCAACGGCATTACGTAACTGGCTCTTTGCCCTTGCCGTACCCTGATGGTTCAGTTCCTGTTGGTTTTTTTGCATGGCTTCCTTCCCCGATTTGGACTGAGGCACGAGCTTGACCACGGTAGCCCATCGCCAGTTCGGTGACCAATCGCGTTTCTCGAATATTCAAGAGCAGGTCGACTATTGCGGCTCCATGTCGCTGAGTTCCAGTTCCAGTGCGCGGTTGCTGATCATCACTTCGCGCAGGGAAAACAGCAGTGACACGAGCAGCAGCAACAGGCTGGCGCCAAAGCTGTAGCTGGCAAGGTCCATCAGGTTGCTGAATACAAAGAACATGCTCAGCACACAGAACACAAAGCTCGATACCGCCATTACCTGCATGTGCTTGATCAACTGTGTGCGGCTTCTCAGGTTGTCGATCTGTCCGGCGAGCAGGTGATGGCCGGGGTTGTCGACATGCCTGCGGTGCAGGCTGCGAATGAGCGTTGCAACGGCCAGGAAACGATTCGTGTAGGCAAGAAGCAGCAACGTGATGGCCGGGAACAGCAGCGCTGGCATGGTAATGGTTATCGACATGGATTGTTCTCTTCAAATACTGGTGACGCGTTAAGGTCCGGCCGCTGCCATCGCCTGGACTTCTGCCGGAGAAAGCGGTACCGAAAAAAACCGGGGATCGCGCAACTCACCAACCAGTGGCCGGGAGCTGGCGCTGTCATTGCCGAGGTAAACGGGGTTGTCGTTTGACGCGATGTCCGCGAGCACGGCGCCGTTGCCCTCGAGCATGCCATTCACATACAGGTTCGCGTGGTTGGCCGAGCGCGGCGTGCCGTACGTTGTGTACGCAACATGAACCCACTGGCCAGGCGCAAGCGGCGTTGTGCTAACGAGCGTTTCGCGGTCTGCTCTGCCAACGCGCGCTGCAAAAGCGGTGCCGTCAACGTCGCTTGAAAGAACACCCGCGGCGTCGACGCTGAGTTGCCAGGCGCCCGCCTTGGCGGTGAGCACGGCGTCCGCGGCAGGCAAGGCATCGAGACGCACCCAGGCGCTGAAGCTGAAACTGCCGTCGTGAATTCGTAGCCGGGTGTCTGGCACGGCCACGGCGGCGCCTCCCATCGGGCCGAACTGAAACGAGTTTCCGGCTCGCGTTGCACTGCCTGACAGGGAGAACTCAAGGCCGCCGATGTGTCCTACGTCTACGTGCCAGTCACCATAGCGGTCCCACAGACCGTCCACGAAGTCGGCAAGCTGGTTTGCGCGGTTGGTTTTTTCGAACGGATCCTCAAGCAGGTTGTAAAGCCTGTTGCTGCCGTTGACGGGGTTAAAGATCAGCTTCCAATGGCCCTGGCGAATTGCGAGCCGTTCGGAAATGCCGCGGTCATTGGGGTAGTGCTCCCCCGTCCCCTTGTGCCAGAACAGCGTCGGCTGCCGTGCGGTCTGGCCGGCGGCCAGGAGCCTGGGAGCAAGGCTCCTGCCGTCGAAGGCGCCAGCGTCAACGGCGCCGCCGGCAAGTTCCATCAGGGTCGGGGCAAGGTCTACGCTTTGCGCTGGCATGCTGTCCGTCTGTCCCGCGGGTAACACACCGTCCCATTGCACGATTAGCGGAACGCGAAGGCCGCCTTCGAGCAGTCTGCCCTTGCTGCCGGCGAAGCCGCCGTTGTGACCGTTGTCGGTCCAGCGTGATCCGTTGTCGCTCGTAACGATGACGAGCGTGTTGTTCTCAGGGTCGAGTGCCGCTATCCGTGCAAGCAGCCGGCCGATGCCCTCGTCGGCGCCGCTGATGTGGGCCGCGTAGCGACCCTGCTCGCTGTCGTCGTAGCGCTCTTCCCAGCGTGGCAGTGGCTCGTATTGAGAGTTGCCGCCCGATCCCGAGCCCGCGGTGTGCGCATCGTAGAACCACAGGTTCAGGAACCAGGGCCCAGTGGCCTTCTCGACAAACGACTCCGCGTAGTCCACGAGCAGGTCCGTGAGGTGCCCGGCGACGGTTTCGGGTTCACCTGCGTCAAAGCGCAGCAGCGGATCCGTGTAGCCGTTGTTGGCAAGAAAGACTATGGAGGAATCGAAGCCGCGATGGATGGGGTCGGCTTCGGGCAGGTCGCCAACGTGCCACTTGCCGATACTCGCCGACGTGTAGCCGAGGCCGCCCAGGTGCGACGCAATCGTTGGCATGTCGGCAGGCAACACGCGCTGAGAGCTGGACGCGAGTGCATTGAGGATGCCGGTGCGTTGCGGGTGCCTGCCGGTGAGAATGCTCGCACGGCTCGGTGAGCAGATGGATGAATTGACGTAAAACTGCGCGAAGGAGATTCCGGCTGCGGCAATCTGATCGATTGCCGGCGTCTGGATGCGCGTGTGTTCATCGGACAAATCACCGTAGCCAACATCGTCAAGCAAGATAAATACGATGTTGGGATGACCCGTGGCAGCCTCTCGCGTTTCGCCGCCAACTGCAGGATTAAGAAAGGTAAACACCAACGCGGCGGCGACCGTGGGCCACGGCCTGGCGTTCCTGTTGCGGGTGCGCATGCTCTTTTTCAAAGGTCCGATTCCGTTCTGCGCCATGATAGGGTGAGTGCAAGGCACGCACGCGTTCACATTACTACGAGGGATTGTACCGTGAAGATGATCTTCTACTGCCTCATTGCGTGCTGGGCCACCGGGGTACTCGCCGACAACAGCGTGAGCCGCGGGGCGGCCATCACCCGGCCGCCGGTGTTTGACTACGTGGCAGGCGCGCTTGCCCCTTCAGACTTTTACGTTACCGGCGTCGATACGGACGTAAACGGCAACATTTATGCGGTCGATGCTTTTCATGACCGCGTCACCCGCTTCGGCCCGGATTTGTCAATCGAGCTGCAGTTCGGCTTTGAGGACCTTGCCGGGCCACGTCATATCGCGGTCGGCCCGGACGGCCGTATCTACCTGTCGGATTCCACGGCGGGACGCATCTTCGTGTTCGACGACGCTGGCAACTTCCTTGAAGAGTGGCCGCTGGGCGAGAACATCAAGGGCATCGACGTCGATCCGCAGGGGCGCATCCTGGTTGCAGACAGGGACCTCGACGCCATCGTTGCGCTCAGCAGCTCTGGCTCGGAGTTGTTTCGCTTTGGCGAAGCGGGTACCAAGCCGGGGCAGTTCGACGGCCCCGTTGATGTCGTCGGTGGAGCGAACGGCTGGTTCTACGTGACCGACCGGTTCAACGATCGGGTGCAGGTCTTCGACGCGGAGTTTCGGCTCGTAAGCGAAGTCGGCACTCGCGGCACGGGACCGGCGCAATTCAGGGATCCGAAGGGCATTGGCGTGGATGCGGCGTTCAACATCTTCGTTTCCGACCGCGGCAACAGCCGCATCCAGAAGTTTTCGGCCAGCGGTGATTTCATACAGGAGTGGGGCGAGCGCGGCGTCGGTCCGGGCCTCTTCCGCGAAATGGAAGACCTGACGGTAACGGCAAACGGCACCGTGTGGGTCGCCGGCTTTCACGCCAACGATCTTCAGCATTTCGACAACGACGGCAACTTCATCGAGCGCATTGTTGGCCACGTGAGCGGTCCAGGCGAGTTCGCGACCGTCCGCGGCATCGCCGTGTCCGAAGGCAGGCTGTTTGTCATCGACGGGCACAACAACCGTGTCCAGGCTTTCGATCCGGATACTGGCGCCTACCTGTACGAATTCGGTGAGCGTGGCAACGGTGACGGCACGGTGTTTGGCTTTCCCTGCGCGATTGGTGTCGGGCCCGAGGGCGACCTGTACATCTCCGACGACTCGATCATCCACCGGGTGACGACGGATGGAAAAACGGTCAATCGCTTCGAGCGCCCGCCGGGTGTGCAGCCCCAGGCGCATGGCCTGGTGGTTGCGCCGAACGGCACGGTGTACATGACGGACTGGGGTAACCACAAGGTTGTTCAGTACGACCGCGCCACGGGAGCGATACTTGCGAGCTGGGGCGAGTTTGGCAGCGGGACAGGTCAGTTCAACCGGCCGTGGGGTATCGCGGCCGGCCCGGACGGAACCCTGTACGTGGCGGACCAGAAGAACGACCGCGTCCAGCGCTTTGACACGGGCGGCGTGTTTCTTGGCAGCTGGCCGTTTACCAATCCTCGCGCGGTGGTCTTCGACGCAGATAACGATCTGCTGTACGTGGGCCGCTCAGGGCGAGTCTTCGCGCTCGACCCCGACAGCGGCGCGGAGCTGTTCAGGCTCGGCCAGTTCGGTGAGCAGCCGGGGCAAATCACCGACGCTCACAGCATTGCGATTGCCGACGGCGGTGCGGCGCTTTACGTCGCGGACGATGCGCTCGGTCGCTTCCAGCGTTTCCTGCACCTTGAGATTATCGATCGGGACGAAGACGGGCTGTTCGACGCGAGCGACAACTGCATGCTGTTGCAAAACCCGAGTCAGAAGGACACCGACGGCGACGGCATCGGCAACGCCTGCGATGGCGACTTTAACCAGGACTGCGCGGTCGCGTTTGCGGACCTCGCGCTGATGAAGGCGGCGTTTTTTACCGCGCACCCGGACATCGACATGACCGGCAACGGCGTGGTCAACTTCGCCGACCTTGCGCTATTTAAGGGCCAGTTTTTCGCGCCGCCCGGGCCATCCGGCGTTAGCAACGCGTGCGACTAGCCGGCGCGCGGTGGCGGCGGTAGTCAGGCGCCGCCGAACTGCCAGGTCAGCCGGAGAAATGCCTCGACGCTTTCACGCCGCTGGTTACTGTCGACGGCCCGCTCTATGTCCTGGCGCCAGCGAATCCGTGCATCCACCGGTGGAAAGTACGACGACCGCCACAGCCATCGCACTTCGAAGGATTCCTCGTTGTCGGGGAAGTTCGGGGAGAGCAACCAGCCGGCCCGGGTGTTGGCGTAGTTGATGCCGACGCTATGGCCCGGCAGGACGTCCATGAGGCTTGCGGTAACGTTCCACGCGAACTTGCCAACATCGCCGTCAATGCCTGCGCCCGTGGCTGTTGGCACTTGCGGCGCGTAGCCAACCTCGAGGCCGGCGCGAAAGCGAAAGCCCTCCGCGCGCTGTGGCCACCGGGCCGCGACGCGCCCGACAACGCCGAGGTAGTCTTCGCGCCGGCCGTTAACGTCGCCGTCCTTGAGTAGCGCTCCGGGCAGATAGGAGACCGCGAGCGCCCGCTGCACGATCGGCCCGAATGCATCGAGGTTTTCCGAGAAGATGCCATAGGACACTCTCGCTTTGCCCGGTGAAAAATCCAGCGGTCCCCGCCGAATGCCGCCGGAACCGTCGGGCGAGTTGTACTGTGCGGTGGCGTCGATCTCCCAACCCTTGCCGCGCCGGGTTGTGAAGTGCAGGCCGTCCGTCCAGGTGATTCGCGTGTTGTTGCTGTCCACCTGGTTCAGCGAACGAAAGAATACCCCCGCCCGCAGAATGGAGCGGATCTGCTGCCGGCCGATCGTCAGGTCGAATTTCCCGGGCCTTGAGAAGTGCACGTAGAGTTCGTCGGCCGTCACCTGGCCGTTCGCGAGCCCGGTGGTTTGTGGCAGCTCAGGGTCAAAGTACCAGTCGGCATCGCAGCTGTCGGTGACGCAGCGGCCTGCAAGCCGCGCGCCCGCGGTCAGCCCGTCGGCGAGGCCCACGGTGCCCTTCAGGCGCAGCCGTGCGCCGCCGATGGTGTCACTGACGTTGCGCCCGTCACGCGCGTCTAGTTCTGCGAACGCCAGAATGGGGCGGACGTCGCCGCTCCACAGCCACCGGCGTACTTCGTGAACCGTGTCCACCGTGCTGGCGGTGTCCATTTGCGTCATGTCATCGGGTGACGCCGCGGGTTCCTGCGCAGCGCCTGAGAGTGCCAGGCAGCAGCCGGTGACGGCGGCGGCAGGCCTACGCCACACGCCGCGGATTGGCATAGACGTTCGCGCGACCATCCCTTACGAAGCCGGCCAGCGTCATGTCAAAGCGCTCGGCCAGGCCGATAGCCAGGCTGGACGGGGCGCCCACCGCCGCGAGCATCGGGCAGCCGGCCATCATGGTTTTCTGCAGGAGCTCGAAGCTGGCCCGGCCGCTTACCACGATGCCGCGGTCAATGGCTGGCAGGCGGTGGTCGAGCAGCAGTGCACCAATCACCTTGTCGAGAGCGTTATGGCGGCCGACGTCCTCGCGAATGACGTCCAGCTTTCCGTCAGCATCGAAGCTTGCCGAAGCGTGAATGCCGCCGGTCATGCCGAACAGCCGCTGGGCATTCGTCAGCGTGTCCGGCAACGTGAACAGCCGCTCGCGGGCGATGCGGAAGTCGTCGGTTGGCACCGTGACTCGGCGTTGTACTTCGAGCGCATCCAGCGACGTTTTGCCGCACACACCGCAGCTCGACGTGGTGTAGAAGTGTCGCTCCAGCTTTTTCAGGTCGAGGTCGACCCCGTCTTTCAGTTCTATCCTGACGACGTTCTGCAAGCCGCGCGGCGGCACCGGCGGCCCACAGTGCTCCAGGCTGTCGATGTCGTTGGTGCTGGCGACGATGCCTTCGGTGAACAGAAAGCCGGCTGCAAGCTCCAGGTCATTGCCCGGCGTTCGCATGGTGATGGAAATGCTTTGCTGGTGGCGCTTGCCGTCGTCGCCGGCGAAGCCCAAGCGAAGCTCCAGTGGTTCTTCGATGGCAACAACGTCGTTTTCGGCGCCAACATCCACGCCAGCTTCCACGCCGGCTTCCAGCCGATGGACAGTGACCGAGCCGGCGCCCTCGTTGTCGCCCATGACGTCAGGCGGCGAGCGCGTCTGCGTGGTAGCGCAGGTGATCGCCGATAAACGAGGCGATGAAGAAGTAGCTGTGGTCGTAGCCGGGCTGCATGCGCAACGTCAGCGGATGGTCCGCCGCTTCGCAGGCGGCCTGAAGCAGTTCCGGCTTGAGTTGCTCCGCCAGGAAGTTATCGGCGTCGCCCTGGTCAACGAGCAGCGGAATCCGGTTGCCACCCTTTTTCACCAGCTCAGTGGCGTCCCAGTCTGACCAGTTCGCCCGGTCGCTGCCGAGATAGCCGCCCAACGCCTTTTCACCCCACGGGCACTGCGTGGGCGCAACGATGGGAGAAAAAGCCGACACGGAGCGATAGGCGCCCGGGTTCTTCAGCGCAACGATCAGCGCGCCGTGGCCGCCCATGGAGTGGCCGCTCACGGATTTTCGTGCCGGGTCCACCGGGAAGTTTGCCTCGATGAGCGCCGGTAACTCCGCCGTGACGTACTCATACATGCGGTAGTTCTTCGTCCACGGCTCCTCGGTCGCGTTGACGTAAAAGCCTGCGCCGGTGCCAAAGTCCCAGTCGTCGTCTTCGCCCGGCAGGTTCAGACCGCGTGGACTCGTGTCCGGCGCCACCAGCGCAAGGCCAAGCTCCGCGGCATAGCGCTGCGCACCGGCCTTGGCCGTGAAATTCTCTTCGGTGCATGTGAGCCCAGACAGCCAGTACACCACCGGCACCGGGCCGTCCTTCGCCTGGGGTGGAAGGTACACCGCCACCTGCATGGGGCAACCGCACTCGGCGGAATCGTGGCGAACGGTATGAGTAACGCCGCCAAACACCTTGCTGGTGGAAACGGTCTCCATCAGAAATGGACCACCGAGCGTATGCTCTTGCCCTCGTGCATCAGGTCGAACGCCTTGTTGATGTCGTCGAGCGGCATGGTGTGGGTGACCATCGGATCGATCTTGATGGTGCCGTTCATGTAATCGTCAACGTAGTTCGGCAACTCGGTGCGGCCCTTCACGCCGCCGAAGGCGGTGCCGCGCCACACCCTGCCGGTGACAAGCTGAAACGGCCGCGTGTTGATTTCCTGGCCCGCGCCCGCAACGCCGATAATCGTCGACTCACCCCAGCCCTTGTGGCAGCACTCGAGCGCGGCGCGCATCAGGTTGACGTTGCCGACGCACTCGAAGGAGTAGTCGACGCCGCCGTTGGTGAGGTCAACGATAACGTCCTGGATCGGCTGGTCGTAGTCCCTGGGATTAACGAGATCGGTGGCGCCGAGCTGCGTTGCCATTTCGAACTTGTCCGGGTTGATGTCGATCGCGATGATGCGAGAGGCCTTTGCCATCACCGCGCCCTGGATCACGCTGAGGCCAATACCGCCCATGCCGAACACGGCCACCGTGGCGCCGGGTTCAACCTTTGCCGTATTCAGCACCGCGCCGATGCCTGTCGTGATGCCGCAGCCAAGCAGGCAAACCTTGTCGAGCGGCGCGGCCTTGCTCACCTTGGCAACCGCGATCTCGGGCAGCACGGTGTATTCGGAGAAGGTCGACGTGCCCATGTAGTGAGCGACCGGCTTGCCGTTTTTCGAGAAGC
>JBCAXP010000203.1:0-8542 GCA_038533995.1 Pseudomonadota bacterium | reverse complement strand
GGCAGTGGGAACAATCCGTCGCTGCCGCGGACATCGCAGCATGGCTATACGCTCATGAGCCTCGCCCGAGACATGCTGTGCGAAGCGAACGGCACCTGTGGCGTTGAAGTTGTGTCCCAGCTCGGCCTGCCGCTCGTGCGCTGCGGTAGCGTCACCGGCTTCTGCCGAAACGAAGCCAACGGTGGTTACGCGGGCACGATGGGTGATCTTGCGATGGCGATTCGCAGCCAGGTGGAAGACTGGGGAACGGGTAACGTCGACAACCTCGTCATCAACCTGTCGCTGGGCTGGGACTCGCGCTTCGGTGGCGAGACGCCGGTGTCCAACAGCCGCGTTGCAGCGCAGGCGGTGTACGCAGCACTGCAGGACGCCGCTTGCCGCGGCGCCATCGTGATCGCGGCGACCGGCAACCGCGTCAGCGGCCCCGACTCTAACCTCGGTCCGCTGTTGCCTGGCGGCTGGGAAACGGAAGCTGCGCCCAACACGACCCAGTGCCAGAGTATCGTTAGCCGGCAATCGGAAATCCGCAGGCCCGGTGGTCTCTACCGGCCGCTGGTGTACGCGGCCGGTGCGGTGCGCACTGACAACAGCAAGGCCGAGACCCGCACGGAGGGTGAGTCGCGCCTTGTAGCCTACGGCGATCACGCCGTTGCCCAGGTCGACGGCGTAACCCCGCCGGCGCCGAGCCAGATTTACACCGGCTCGTCGGTGTCTGCCGCAGTGGTTTCCGCCGCGGCTGCTGCCGCGTGGCATTTCTCACCGGCAGTCGGCCCGGCGCAGGTGATGACGTCCGTGTACGACTCCTCCACAGGCGTCGGCCGCACGGCCGAGTTCTGCCTGGGCGGCGGCGCCTGCTCCTTTGATGTGCGGCGGGTCAACGTCTGCCAGGCCATCGACAAGATCTGCGGCGACTTCGGCGGCGCCCTGTGCAGCCCGCTAACCTGCGAGGCACCCGGCGACGTGCTGCGCGGCCTGCCGGAAGATGACATCGATGCACTGTTTGCCGGTGCGCCGACCTTTGACGTCAGCACACTGACAAAGGTCACGGCGCTGGACGTATGCCGGCCGGGTCTGGAGATCCACACCCTGCCTGGCACCAACTTGCAGGACCCGTGCCCGCAGCGGCAGTACTACGCCGTGCAGGCCACACCGTGGACCGACGGTCAGCCGGAAGGGCAGTTCTGCCCGAACTGCCTGGACCGCTTTCACAGCCCCGGCAAGCTGTTCCTCGAGGTGGACCCGGCGATGGAGGGCACGCTGTCGCGGGTGACGCTGCTGTGCGCCGACAAGACGTACCGCATACCCGGGCAGCTCGTCGCAGGCGACAAGCGAGTGCTGACCGAGATACCCGAGGAGTGTGAGTTCGAGGAACTCGCCATGGCGTATCGTCTGGACAACGGCACGCCGTCGCCGGCATCCCTCGCGTCGGCTTCCCTGCGGCTGCCCGATCGCGACGATGACACGATCCAGGACGGCCTGGACAATTGCCTCGATATCCCCAACGCTGATCAGCTCGACGCAGACGGTGACGGTTTCGGCAACATCTGTGACGGTGACTTCAACAACGACTGCGCAACGTCGTTCCCCGACATCGGCTACATGAAGCAGGTAATTTTCACCACCGATCCGGTGGCCGACCTGAATGGCGACGGTGTGGTGAACTTCGGCGACGTCGGGCTTTTGAAAACGCTGTTCTTCGAGCCGCCAGGCCCGAGTGGCACCGACAACATCTGCGATTAGCCGCGATCTCCGGCGCCGACGGAAGCGAACAGCGCGAGGTAGATAAACCCGATGTGCGCAGCGGCGAGCGCAGTGATGTCGCCCACGTCGTAAGCCGGCGCCACTTCCACCACGTCGGCGCCAACCACGTTGATGCCGCGAAGGCCGTTGAGCATTTCGATGGCCTGCGCGGAACTCAGCCCGCCGCTCACGGGCGTGCCGGTGCCGGGCGCAAAGGCCGGGTCCAGGCAGTCGATGTCGAAGGTGACGTAAACCTTCCGATCGCCCACGATCTCCCGCGTGCGCTCCAGCGTGGCGTCCACGCCGTGGCGATGCACCCAGGGCGCGTCGAGAATGTTGAAGCCCATGGTGTCCGGGTTGAAAGTGCGCAGGCCAATCTGCACCGAGTGCGCCGGCTCGATCCAGCCGTTGTTGGCCGCGCGCCGGAACATGGTGCCGTGATCGAAGAAACGCTCCGGATCGTCTTCCCAGGTATCGGAGTGGGCGTCGAAGTGAATTAGTGATACCGGTCCGTGGCGCGCATAAATCGCCTGCAGCACCGGGTAGCTGATGAAGTGATCGCCGCCAATTACGAGCGGCAGCACGCCGGCGTCCACGATGGTCGCAAGCTGGCCGGCAATGTCGTTTACGAGCGTGTCGGGGCGGCCGAAGTCAAAGGCCACGTCGCCGTAGTCGATAGTTGCCAGCCGGTCGCGCGGGTCAAACTCCCAGCCGTAGGGTTGCTCGGACGCCATCACCGCCGAGGCCGCGCGCACCGCTGCGGGACCAAAGCGCGCACCGGGCCGATTGGTGGTGGCAAGGTCCAGCGGCACGCCGACCACTGCCACGTCGGCGCCTTCCAGCGACTTGGTGTAGCGCCGTCGCAGAAAACTCAGCGCGCCGGCATAGGTTGGCTCGGGCGTGGTGTCGGTCAGCGAGTCGGCGGCAATGCCAAAGTCCGTGGTGCGCCTGGGCATGTCACTTCATGGTCGGCATGGTGAAGTCGGCACCGGCTGCCGGTCCTTCCGGCCAGCGTGCCGTAACCGCCTTCGTGCGGGTGAAGAAGCGCACGCCGTCCGGGCCGTACATGTGCAGCGGGCCAAAGATCGACCGGCGCCAGCCGCCAAAGCTGTGGAACGCCATCGGCACCGGGATAGGTACGTTGACACCGACCATGCCCACGTCGATATCGTTGGCATAGCGTCTGGCAAAGCCGCCGTCGCGTGTAAAGATTGCCGTGCCGTTCGCAAACTCGTGGCTGTTGACCAGCTCCACCGCGGCCTCGTAAGTAGGCACCCGCACCACCGAGAGCACCGGGCCAAAAATTTCTTCGCGGTAAATGCGCATGTCGGGCATCACGTGATCAAACAGTGATCCGCCGATAAAGAACCCGTCGCCGGCGGCAAAGCCCCGTCCGTCAACTGCAAGCGTTGCGCCTTCGTCGACGCCGGTGTCGACGTAGCTGCGTACCTTGGCGAGATGCTCGCCGGTGACGAGCGGCCCCATGTCCATGCCCGGTTGAGTGCCGTCGCCGATTCTCAGCTCCTTTACCCGGGGCCCAAGTTTCTCGACGAGCGCATCGCCCACGTCACCGACCGCAACGGCCACGGAGATTGCCATGCAGCGCTCGCCGGCGGAACCGTAGGCCGCGCCCATGAGTGCGTCGGCAGCGTCATCGAGATCGGCATCCGGCATGACAACCATGTGGTTCTTGGCGCCGCCCAGCGCCTGTGCGCGCTTGCCGGCGGCGCAGGCCGTTGAGTACACGTGCTCGGCAATCGGCGTCGAACCGACAAAGCTCACCGCCGCGACTTCCGGTGCGGTCAGCAGCGTGTCCACGGCTTCGCGATCGCCGTTGACGATGTTGAACACGCCCGCCGGCAGGCCGGCCTGTTCGAGCAGTTCGGCCAGCAGCAGCGGCGTGGACGGGTCTTTCTCCGACGGCTTGAGTACGAACGTGTTGCCGCAGGCAATGGCGATCGGGAACATCCACATGGGCACCATCGCCGGAAAATTGAACGGCGTAATGCCAGCGCACACACCGACGGGCTGGCGCAGCGACCAGGCGTCAACGCCGGTGCCGACGCTGTCGGTGTTGTCGCCCTTGAGCAGCTGCGGGATGCCGCAGGCAAATTCCACCACCTCCAGGCCGCGGGTAACTTCGCCCTGGGCGTCACTCAACACCTTGCCGTGCTCCGCGGTAATCGAAGCCGCTATGCGCTCTGCGTTGCGCTCGATGAGATCGCGAAAGCGAAACATGACGCGCGCCCGCCGAAGTGGCGTTACCGCCGACCACATCGGCAGGGCTTCAGCAGCAGCGGAGATGGCGGCACGGGTTTCCCCGGCGCTTGCGAGCGGCACGCGGGCGGTTACCTGGCCGGTGGCCGGGTTGTACACGTCACCAAAACGTCCCGACTGGCCTGGTACGGCGGTGCCGCCGATGACGTGATACAGAGTGGTGATGCCGCTGTCTGCCGGCTGCTGGCTGGCGCTCATGGTGAATCCCTCGTCGCGGAACTGTAGGTCACCGAATATACCACCTCAGTTCCTGAAACTTTTGGCGGCGGGAGATTTCGAAGGCAGATACGAAAAGGCACCCGGGGCTCGGGGTGTGAGAGCGTCTCCGGGTGCCTGTCGGTAGCGGGCCGCAAGGCGCGCTACGCGGGGGTGTAGTTTTTGTCAGCTACGTCGTGCTTAACAGAAAAGGTTTCTTCATGAATCCCAATTGTCACGAACGTTCTGACACCACGTGCGGTAGACGTCCCAGCTATCCACCGGCAAATCGGTTTTCTTCTCGCTGCTTTCAACCGGTACGGTTGTTACCACGGGTCGCACGGCATCCTTGTACGGGCCGTGGTAAACAGTCTTGCTTTCGTTGTTCACAGTCTCATCCTCAATCGACAGTTGTCTCGCAGAACCTACGATACGAGATTCCACCCTGTGGATGCAGTTAACTAGTTCACAATGCAGGCAATTTTACGTTCATGTCGCCAAAAAACAGCACCTTGCGTCGTCGCTTAAGCCAATGCGGATGCGCTGCGTTTAACCGTTTCGTTTATTATGTTTTAAAGTTCGTTAACATAAACGCCCCGGTATGCGAAACGGGGCGCACGCTGCCGTTAACGTTACCGATTGCACCGCGCCTGCAGCCTGCCGGCGAGCCCGCTTACTTCCAATGAACCCGACTCGAGGCGTTTAAAGAGTTCCCAATGAAAGCACTGTTGAAATGGGCGTTGATCGGCCTTGGCGGCTTGCTCGCCATTGCGGTCGTGGGCGGTATCGCGTTTGCGATGCTGTTCGATGCCAACGCACTTAAGAACGACCTGACCGCCCTTGTAAAAAAGGAAACCGGCAGGGAGTTGGCCATTGATGGCGATCTCGAGCTCACGTTTTTTCCGTGGCTTGGCTTCACGCTGCAGAGCGCAGCGCTCAGCAATGCGCCGGGCTTCGGGGACGAACCGTTTGCCACCATTGAAACGGTAAGCGCCCGGGCGCGCCTGATGCCGCTGCTTTCAAAACGTGTCGAAATCGGCAAGCTCACGCTGGACGGCATGCACCTGAACCTGATCGTTGCGAATGATGGGGCCAGCAACTGGGCCGATCTTGCGGCGCTCGGCGACGAGGGCGAGGCGGCACCTCCTCCGGAAGGCGGCGGCAGTTTCCAGGCGCAGTCCATCGGCGGTATCGAGATGAGCAACACCTCGTTGCGTTACCGCGATGCGTCAAGCGGCGCCGACTATCAGCTGAGCGGCGGGCGCATTGCCACGGGCGAAGTGCGTCCCGGCCAGCCCTTCACTATCGAAGTCGGCGCGCAAATCGAGTCGACGAGCGAGGCCGGCACCCTGCTGGGTGAATTCTCCGTTGGTGGCGTCATGAATCGCGATGCCGACAGCGGTCAGTGGCGCTGGAACGAGCCGGCAGGCAAGTTGGAGGCGGGCGGCACAGCGCTGCCGGTGGAAGCGCTGGAGATGACCATCGCTGCCAACATGCTCTCGTTAGAAGGCGGCCGCATACGCGTGGATTATCCGAAGCTCGGCGTGACAGGTTCCGGCTCGGCTGACGGCATCGAGACGATGACGGGCACTGTGCGCACCGACAGCCTGTGGCTTTCTGACAATAACGAAATCTCAGCCCCGCACCCTGCGGTGGAACTGTCTGCCACCGGCGGCAGCCTGCCGGGCGGCAAGCTCGACCTGTCGCTGGACGCGCGGGCGCTGTCCGGGTCGCTCGACACGGAGCGTTTCTCGCTGCAGGAATTCAGCGGCACCGTGCAGGGCGTGGCGTATAAGGGTGAACTGGCGGTCGAAAAGGCCCTGAGCGAACCGCAGGTCGCAGGCAACCTTGTCGTGTCGCCGTTTTCCCCGTCCGAGCTGATGGCGCGGATGGACGTAGAGCGGCCGGTCACCGCCGATCCTGCTGTGCTCGGCCAGGCCAGCCTCTCGGCTGACTTCATGGCAAGCACGACCGCTGCAAGTCTTGAGAACCTTGCGCTGAATCTCGACGACACGACGGTTCGCGGCAGCGCGGGCGTGGCAGACTTCGCCAGTCTCGCCATTCGCTTTGACCTGGCCGTGGACGACATTAACCTCGATCGGTACCTTGCCCCAGCGCAGGAGGGTGGCGAGCAAAGCGGCGTGGCCGAAGACGTGGCCATTCCGGCAGATGCAATTCGCGACCTGAACCTGCAGGGCTCGCTGAGAGTGCAGTCGTTGAAGGTGGCGGGTCTGCGCTCAAGCAATGTGCAGATCACCGTCAACGCCGCAGATGGCGCGGTGCGCGTGCACCCGACCAGCGCTGAGCTTTACGGCGGCACGTACAGCGGCGACGTGGCGCTGGACGCCAGCGGCGAGAAGCCGGTGCTCACCATGAACGAGTCGCTTACCGACGTGCAGTTCGGGCCGCTCAGCCAGGATCTCTTTCAGCAGCAGAACTTAAGTGGCACCGTGAGCGGCGCGGTGAAGCTTCGCGGCACCGGCAACGAAGTGGGCGAGGTGCGCAGCACCCTTAACGGCGACATGCGCTTCAGCTTTGTTGACGGCGCGTACGAAGGCTTCAACCTGTGGTACGAGATCGCCCGGGCCGTGGCGGTTGTCAAGCAAGAGCCGGCGCCGGCCGCGCCGGACGCCAACCGCACCGTCTTTTCCAATATGAGCGGCACGGCCACCGTGACCGATGGCATTCTTCGCAACGACGATCTGGCGATGCGTCTCCCGTTCATCCAGGTGTCGGGCAACGGCGAGGTGAACCTGCCGGACCAGTCGGTGGACTACCAGGTCAATGCCGAAGTGATCGAGGGCGACGGCCTTGACGAAGTCGCGTCAGCCAACGACCTGGTGGGCTACGAGATTCCCGTGCGCATCGCGGGGCCGATGGTAAGCCCCAGCGTGCGGCCGGAGGTTGGGCCGATCGTTGCGCAGATCATCGAGCGCAAGGGGCGAGAAAAAGTCGAGGAACTGGTCGAAGACAAGCTCGGCAGCGAGGTTAGCGACCTGCTTGGGCTGGGCCGCTCCAAAGATACCGAAGCAAGCAAGCCGGCCGGTACGGCCGCTGCCCCAGCGGAAGAAGCGCCGGCCGAAGAGCCGCCCAGCATCGAGGACGAGATCAAGCGAAGCCTCTTCAACAAGCTGCTGGGCGGTGACAAGGACGAGGACGACGACAACTGATGCGGGACGCGCTCGCACTCGTGCCGCTCTGTGCGGCATTGCTGCTCGTGGCGACGGCCCCCACGGCGGGCGCCGCGGAGCTGCGCGAAATCGCGGTGAAGCGCAAGTCTGGCTACATCTACGTGGAGTCGGAAACGTTCATGGCCGCGCCCATCGAAAAGGTCTTCGACATTCTGTCCGACTACGACCGCTTTGATCGCGTCTCGAGCACCTTCGTCGAAAGCCGCTTCCTGGAGCGCGAGCCCGACGGCGGCGGCATCGTGTACACAATGGCCAAGGGTTGCGTCGCGTTTTTCTGCAGCACCATCGAGCGCACCGAACGCCTCGAGGTCACCACGCCCACGTTTATCCAGGCCACGGTAATTCCGGAAAGCAGTGACGTTAAGGACGGCGTCGCGCGCTGGGTGCTCGAACCGGAAGACGGCGGCACGCGGGTGCTGTACGAGATGGAAATGAAGCCGGATTTCTGGGTGCCGCCGCTTCTCGGCACGTACCTGCTCAAACGCTCGCTGAAAAAGATCGGCGACCACGCGGCACAGCGCATTGAGGATATCGCGCTCGGTCGCTATCCGGCTGACACTGACCTGGCAGCGGGTAGCGACAGCGGTGGTGACTGACTCTTTCAAAGTCGCTGCGGCGCTGATGCTCACACTGACCTGCGGCGTCACTGCCGCCGCCGAAGTGTTGCGCGTGGATGTGTCGCGCGTCGACAAGCGCTTCTCGGTGACCACCGAGGTATTGGTGGATGCGACGATGAGCGAGGTCTTTGACGTGCTCACCGATTTTGACGCGCTGGCGGACCTTTCCGGCTCCATCGTGGAAAGCCGAGTACTTGAGACCGTTAGCGACACGGAATGGCTGGTTCTCACCCGGGTGAAGGGCTGCGCGTTTTTATTCTGCCGCACTGTGCGCCGCACCGAGCGAGTGCGCGGACGGTACCCCTGTGAGCTGAGTGCCGAGCTCAACGACAGCCCGGACGTTTCTCTGTCCACTACCAACTGGCGCCTGTCGCCCAGCGGCGATGGCACGCGCCTTGAGTTTTCCACCCACGTTGAGCCTGGCTTCTGGGTGCCAGGACGAATTGGTGCGCGCACGATCCGGCGCATGGTCATGGACGCCGTGGTGGATTCCATGGAGGCCGCGGAGCAGCGGGCCGCCGC
>JBCAXP010000202.1:0-8578 GCA_038533995.1 Pseudomonadota bacterium | reverse complement strand
AATGCCGACGGCTTTGACGACGTTGTTTTCGGCGCAAGCCGCGCCCAACCCAACGGTTCGTTCTCCGGCGAGGCCTATGTAGTTTTCGGCACCGATCAGGGTTTCCCTGCTCAGCTCACGCCACCGGACCTCAACGGTGAGAACGGATTTGTTATCGAAGGCGAGACTGCGTTCGCCTATACAGGCAGCTCCGTCAGCGGCGCCGGCGACTTCAATGGGGATGGCATTGATGACGTGTTAATCGGAGCGCGAGGCAGCTGGATTTTCAATCAGGACCAGACCCTCGGCAGAAGCTACGTGGTGTTCGGGAGGGACGCCGGGGTTCCCGCAACGCTACCGCTGGCTGAACTGGATAGCAGCACAGGGCTGCGGATGATTGCGCGAGGGGAAAACGATTTCCTGGGCTACTCGGTCTCCGCCGCCGGAGACTTCAACGGCGATGGCATTTCCGACGTGCTTGCCGGAGCCCCGTTTCGTGGCTACTTCGATGGGTACTGGGGCAGAGCCTTCATGGTGTTTGGCGCAAGCACCGGCCTGCCGGCCGAACTGCCGCTGCAAAACCTCGACGGCGCTAACGGCCTGATGCTGGACGGCGGCTCTTCCGGCGGATACTACACTTATGCAGGCAACTCGGTCAGCTCGGCCGGCGACCTCAATGGCGACGGCCTGGACGATGTCATCATCGGGGCACGACGGGCCGACGACTACTACGGTGGAGAGAGCTACGTGGTGTTCGGCGACGACACCGACATGCCGGAAGCGCTTTCATTGAGAGGTCTCGACGGTACACGAGGATTTCGGATCACGAGCATCAGTGACTACGACGAAGCCGGAGGCTCGGTCAGCGGAGCCGGCGACATCAACGGCGACGGCTTTGACGACGTCTTGATCGGCGCTGACCGCGCAGAGCAGGATTTGGAAAAACAGGGCGAAGTCTACGTGATCTACGGCACCGATCAGGGCTTCGCTGCCATCGTGGACCCGGCTGCGCTTGACGGCAACGCGGGCTTTGTCGTTCGCGGCGCGGAAGAGGGCGACGCTGCCGGCACCTCGGTGCAGGCCGCCGGCGATGTGAACGGTGACGGCATGGCCGACATTATCATCGGCGCCGTGGGCAGCGGCCCCGATGACCGGGGGCAGGCTTTTGTCGTGTTCGGTCGAGCGGACACCGATGGTGACGGTGTGCAGGACACAGCCGACAACTGCAGCGAGCTTGCGAACAGCGGGCAGCGCGACAGCAACGGTGACGGCTTCGGCAACCTGTGCGATGCCGACCTCAATGGTGATTGCGCAATTAACTTCTCCGACCTCGCAGTCATGAAGGCGGCCTTTTTCAGCAACGACAAGGACGCCGATCTCGACGGCAACGGCACGGTGTCTTTTGTCGACCTTGCCTTATTGAAGGCGACTTTCTTCGGGCCGCCCGGCCCTAGCGGCTTGCCCACCGCATGCAACGCCCGGGACCGGGAGTGAGCGAGCGCTCACAACACAGCAAACGCGTTACCGCCTGAGCGACTCGACCTCGGCCTTGAGCGCATCAATCTGGCGCTGCTGCGCCTTGATGGCTTCAACGAGCACCGGGATCACGCCGGTGTAACCCACGGTCTTGAGGCCGGATTCGGGTTCGGTCTGCACGAGCTGCGGCAGCACGCGCTCGAGGTCCTGCGCCACAAAGCCGAGCTGGTTGTCGAGTCGAAACTGCTCCTCGGGTGTGACTTCCCGCGCGCCGTCATCCGCCGGGTGCGGCAACAACGCGTAACTCACGCCTTCCAGCTGCTCGACGATTTCCAGCGGTGACTCGATGGGCTTGATGTCCTGCTTCAGCGAGCGGTCGGAGTACAGCTGGAAGCCACCGCTCGTGGACGCAAAGAACGTGCGTGAGTACGTGCTGAAAAAGGGGAAGCTGCTCGTACCGACGCCACCGTCCTCAAAGCCGGCGGGCCGCATAAACATCGCAGAGTCGTTTCCACCGTTGGTGGATTCAGGCGACATCAGGATACTGGTAAAAGTGCCCTCGAATTCAACGCGCCCGAAAAAGCGCGCGGCGTCGCCAAACTTGTCGCCGTCCGTGTTGAACGTCACCCGGCCGCCCTGGGCATTGAGCGCAAGCGTTGCGGTGCCGCCGTTGTTTCGCGCCATGATCTCATTCGTGTCGATGGCAATGTTCGACCCGGTCGTATTGCCGAGCGTGAGGTAACCGCCGCCCGGCAGATCCACATCGGTGCCGCCTGTGATTTGCAGGCGGGTCTCAGGCGAAACGGTATCAATGCCAACGTTTCCGTCCCGCTCCAGCGCCAGTACGGCAGCGGTCGATCCGCTTTCCGGGCTGAACAGCAGCTTGTTGAAGCCGGCGCTCCAGGTTGTGCCGCTTGCGCCGAGGTACCACTGGTTAGCGTCGTTGTTCTGAGCCAGCGTCATTTGCCAGCTATCGTCATTAAGGCTCAAGCGCGCTTCGGGACTGAAGTCGCCGACGCCCGCATCGCCAGCCACCAGCAGCCCCAGATCAGGGCCGTCGGAGGACGTACCGACGGTTACGCTGCGATTGTCGTGCACCATCAGGCCCATGCCAGTGTCGCCACTAACGCGCAGCGGGTCGGTATCGACTGGTGATACAACTTCCAGCATGCTGAAGGTCGTTTCGGTGCCGATACCGACCCGCCCTTGCTCGATGAACACTCGCGTTTGCTCGACGCTCCAAGGCCCGCTCGTGCATGTCACCAGACCCGTTTCGGCAATGGAGCGAATCGACTCCTGGAACGGGCAGCCCCCAACCACGCGCTGCTGCAGGCCCGGCAGTGTGCTCTCCACCACCGACAGATCGCTGTCCAGCTGCGTGATGTCTGCATCGTTTGCCGTCACCTGTACCTGAATCGCATCAATGTTGTCCGCCACATTGGCAATGCTGGCCTGCGCACCATCAAGGCCATCCGACAACACCGTGACGCTCGATTGCAGTTGGCCAACGTCAGATTCCAGCACCGTGACTGCGCCCGACTGGTCCAGGGCGGCAGCCGGTACGCCGCCAACTGTGGCTGCATCAGTTGCCGCCTGCGCATACGGCGCAGACACAAGGGCAATGCGCGGCGTCATTTCGCTGTCGCCATCAACGGTGATGCCGAGAAACAGCGGCGTCTGGAACAGGCCGGATGGAAACGGATTGAGCGGCGTGCCCAGCGAGGTTGAAAAAAGACCCTGTTGGGGCGAAACGTTCTGCACGTCGCTCCACTGCGGCGAGCCACCGCTGTCGACGGTGTAAAGAGAGAAGGTCACCTGCACCGTTGCATCGACGGCCTGGCCCGCCGGGTCGACGAGGTAACCCTGGTAGCGCAGCGTTTCAGGCACCTGTGCCAGCGCGGCGGTGGCGAAAAGTGCCGGGATAATGGTGAATATAGTAGTTATGGATCGCACGGCCGTTCTCCTTATTGTTTCTCTTCAAGTATTGCAGAAGATAACGGCGCGTGTTGGGAGCATGCGCCAAGCGCACGCTCCATGCTGTGTCAGATGCACTTCTCCATGAGCCGCTTGTCCACCAGTTCGGGTTTCGACAGCTCGGTGTAGAAGCGGCCGAGGAACAACCGCAGTTTTCGGCGCTCCTTCTTTTCAAGACCGGGCTGTTCTTCGATCAGGCGCATCACGTCATCCTGTTTGCCAAGAAACATCGCCACCGTGTCTTCTATCTGAGGTTTGAAAATGCACTTCCCGCGAAAGACCCGCTGGGTAGCGCTGGTGATGCCGAAGCGAGGATTCGGCTTGCTGTAAGGCGCTGAGACAATGCCCGACATGTCGAAGTCGTAGGGCACAAAAAAGTACTCGTGATCAGTTCGTTTGAGTAACAGCCCGTTGTGGCAACAGTCGTCGCCCGGCGCACCCTGGATCATGGAGAAGTCCGTATTACCGATCAGGTACTCAAACACTGCGGCAACCGCGCCCTGCTCCCGGTTAAGCGTGCTGTAGTCGGCGCTCTGAATTTCCGACACTTCGAGATCGAGGCGTTCCCCCAGTGCATCCTTGTGCTCGATAAGAAAGCCGAAGCGCACTTCGCCCTTGCTCTCGCCAGTGGAATCGATCCAGTTCACCTGCAGCAGTCGACTGCGGAAGCTAAACGGCGAGTGGAGATTGAAAATTCGGTAGGCCAGTTCTTCTTTCAACACGTACTGATCGTACTTCTTGAGCCGCGGCCGGCAGTGGGTAACCAGCTTGAGTTTGTTCTGCCCCGCGAAAACCGTGCCGCCCACCTGCTTGCGCTTGAAATCGAGCCGCAGCGGCGGAAACTTGCAGATCGACTCCTGCAGCCGGTAATGCCCCCGCGCGCGAAACTCGATGTCGAGCGTATGCTCGGTGCCATCGGCTTCCGTGTAGCGCAGCACGCCGTCAAACTCCTTTTCCGAATCGCGTTCGCGCATCAACGGCTTCAGCGGTCCTTCAATGGTGACCTCGAGGGGCTGCTGCGAGGCAAAGAGCGGGGCCGCTTCCGGCTCTGCGGTGTTTGCGCCGTGACTGATGACCAGCAGAGTGATCAATGCCACTGTTGTCGTTTGTTTTGGCACAGTGCTTATCTAGTTCCTGTTCTTAAGAATTGCGACCATCATCTGGCTTGAGATTGTCGTCGGCCGGTTGGTCCTGACTAACTCTTCGCCCATCGTGCGCGCGACGCCAGCCTACATTTTCACTCGACTCTGCCGCTCTATCTAGTCATGGAAATGCGCAGTGAGTAGTGCCTGACGACCCGTCAGCACCGGCCGCCAGCCATGTTTCAATGCTTTACGAAGCATTTCGGATTTGAATTTGTAACGATGGGGCCGTGTGCTAGCCTCAATACTAGAACTGACGTACATAAGGGTTCGTAACGAAAGAGTGACAAAAAGCCGGGAGGGCGACATGACCAAACACACGAGTAAACTGACATGCGCGGCGACATCACTAGCGATGGCGATGCTGCTGGCTGGCTGCTCTACTACTCCCACCGAAGAACCGCCAGCGCCGCCGAAACCGGAAGCCGCCTCCATCGGCGAGGGCACGGAAGGTTCACCGGTGATGACCGCCGCCGCCCAGAACCCGGCCGCCCCCACCGCCGCAGCGCCTGCGTTAGCCACCGTGCACCTGCCCTCAAACGATATCCAGTGCAAGCGTATGCAGGTCACCGGCTCACACATGTATAAAAAGGTGTGTACGACCAAGAAGCAGCGCGACTACATCGAGCAGAACACAGAAGAAATTACGCAATCGATCATCCAGATGCGCAGGAACCGCAAGTAACCCCAGGGCAATCCGCCTGCCTCTCCTCGCCCGCCAGTAGCCACCGTACGCCATCCCGGCGACGCCTGTGGCTAGGCGGGCTTGTCCTCGACAGACTCCCGTCGTTGGATACACGCGAATCGTAAGGCCGCGAAAAGTACGAAAAAAGTCGTCGTTGCCGTAACACCACACCTGCACACAATACCGTGCGATTATCGGCAACAGGCGAATGCATACGCCGTATGTCCCTGACCAGCCAAGGGATGTTGCAAAACCACAACAGCACGTAAATTGTTGCATTCCGGGCACACCTTTGCGAGACTACGCGCAGTCAGGGGTACCAGAAGGCACTATCGTCGCGAAAAAGCCACACAGAAAGACGGCGAATATGCAGACGACAATGCCAGCGCTAAGGTGCTTCCGGCGAGTAAATAGAGCTTTTACTAAGGAGCAAATTATGAAACCCACTCTTGCACGTCGCGCGGGGAGCGCGGGGCGGCAGCGTTGCAGAAACGGTTTTGCATCGTTCGCCGCACTCACGCTTGCGGGCATCGCCCCGCTTGCCGCAACGGCTCAAAACAGTGACGAGTCCAATATCGAGGAAGTCGTTACTACGGGTACCCGCCTCACGGCGAACCCGAACCTCGCCTCAGGTACGCCTGTACTGAGTGTTACCGGTGAAGAAGGTATGACACGCGGTAACGTTCGTATTGAGGACTTCGTTAACGTGTTGCCGCAGGTGTTTGCTGGTCAGGCATCGGAAGTCTCCAACGGCGCAACCGGTACCGCTACCCTGAACCTTCGCGGTCTGGGCTCGGTGCGTACCCTTGTCCTCATCGACGGTCGCCGTCTGCCGTACGGTTCGTCCGGCATTGCTTCGGCAAACGTTGACATCGTTCCGCTGCAGATGCTCGAGCGCGTTGACATCCTGACGGGTGGCGCCTCGGCTGTGTACGGTTCCGACGCAGTTGGCGGTGTGGCCAACTTCATCCTCAAGCGCGACTTTGAAGGCGTGGAAGTCGGCGGCCAGTACGGCGCTTCCTACTCCGACAACGACGACGGCTTCTGGCAGCAGGTTCTGGAAGCAGGCAACCAGCCTGTTCCGGGCAGCGAGTGGGACGGTGAAGAGACACTGTTCTACGCCATGATGGGTGCGAACACTGACGACGGCCGCGGCAACGTGACGTTGTTCATGTCGTACGAAGATCGCCAGGAAATCACCCAGGACAACCGCATCTACTCCGGTTGTGCCCTCGGTCAGGACACCGGCGACCAGAGCTTCGGCGGATTCGGCTGCGTTGGCTCGGCCAACTTCCGCGCCTTCGGCGGTGACGGCGGCTTCGGCTTCCAGGAAGAAAGTGGTGAAATCGTGCCTTTCGTTGGCGGTCCTGCACAGACCTTCAACTTTGGCCCGTTCAACTTCTTCCAGCGTCCTTCCGAGCGTTACAACCTGTACGCAAAAGGTCACTACGGCATCAGCGACAAGATCGAAGCCTTTGCTGACTTCTCGTACACCAACAACTTCAGTGACGCCCAGATTGCTCCGTCTGCCTCGTTCGGTACCTGGAACATCAACTGCGACAACCCGCTGGCCAACGGCACTCCCGGTCTGGACATCGCGGTTGACCTGCTTGGCTGTACTCCGGACGACATCGCCAACGGCGTGATCAAAGCCGGCTCGTTTGCCTCGCACCGTAACGTCGAAGGCGGCCCGCGTAACTCTCGCCTCGAGAACAGCGCATGGCGCGTTGTCGCCGGCCTGCGCGGCAGCTTCGCTGACGACATCTGGGGTTGGGAGACCTTCATCCAGAACTCGGAAACGCGTGATTCGACCCTCGCAACGAACGACTTCATCGTGGCCAACGTGCAGCAGTCATTCCTCGCCGTTGACGATGGCACCGGCAACGTGGTCTGCCAGGACACGTCTGGCGGTTGTATCCCGTACAACATCTTCCAGCGCGGTCCCAACGGCGAGAGCCTTGTGACCCAGGACCAGCTCGACTACCTGCTTGGCCCCAGCATCGTGAACGGTTCCACCTCGCAGTTCGTGTGGGGCGGTACTCTCCAGGCTGACCTGGGTGAGTACGGCTGGAGCCTGCCGACTGCTGACGGCGGCGTTGGCGTCCTGTTCGGTCTTGAGTACCGCAAGGACGAGCTGGTTTCCAATCCTGATCAGATCACGCAGACGCCTGGCGGCGGCTTCACCGGTGTCGGTGGTGCCACCCTCTCGGTTGCTGGTGAACTGGACGTTCAGGAAATCTTCACTGAGATCGAAGTTCCGCTGCTGTCCGGCATGACCCTCGCAGAGGAACTTACCTTCCGCGGCCAGTACCGTTACTCGCACTACGAGACGGAAGGCAACGACGTGGAAAACCAGTTCAGCGCTGAAGCCTACGGTTACAGCCTGGCCTGGGCACCGATCGAAGATCTCCGCGTCCGCGCCGGCTACCAGCGTGCTGTTCGTGCACCGAACGTGATCGAGCTCTACACGGGCCAGAACACCGGTCTGCCGAACCTGAGCGTCGCCGGCACCAACAGCCAGGGCGTGCAGCTGTTTGACCCCTGTGCCTCCGTTGACCCGATCCGTTCGCTGGCCGACTGCCAGAACACGGGCGTCACCGCAGCACAGTACGGTTCCATTCAGGACGTTATCTCCGGCCAGGCCCAGAGCCTGACGGGCGGTAACCCCCGCCTGGATCCTGAGGTTGCAGACACCTACACCTTCGGTTTCGTGTACACGCCGAGCTGGGCCTCTGGCCTGTCCATCAGTGTTGATTACTTCGACATCACGGTGGAAGGCGCTGTGCAGGCTGGTATCCCCGCGCAGGTTATCCTGGATAACTGCCTGGATTCCGGCGATCCGACGTTCTGTCAGCTGATCAACCGCGGCCCGCGTGGCACGCTTGCTTCGGGTAGCCCTGTCGGCAGCGGCTTCCAGCTGACCAACGTCAACATTGGTGAGCTGGCCACGACCGGTCTGGACTTCCAGATCATCTACAACTTCGACATCGGCGATCACAACCTGAACATCGACTACGCGTCGACGGTTCTGGATACGCTGGACACGGTCCCGTTCCCGGGTGCTGATCCGATTGAGCGTGCTGGCAAGTTCGGCAACGCAGTCGGCGCTTCGAACCCCGAGTACCGTCACCGCATCGTTGGCACCTGGACCACCCCGTGGCCGGTTGACTTCAGCATGACGTGGCGTCACTTCGGCGAGACCGATAACGACAACGAAACTGACACGCTTGAGACGACGCTTGACGCAGTCAACTACGTCGACCTCGCTGCTATCTGGACCGTCATGGATCAGATGGAAGTTAGCGTGTCAGTTTCGTTGTCG
>JBCAXP010000201.1:0-8582 GCA_038533995.1 Pseudomonadota bacterium | reverse complement strand
ACAGGCCTATCGCAGCATTACCTTCGAAGTGCGCCGGCGCCTGTCGGAGAGCATCGAGCTGCGGGAACTGGGCGGCGCCAACAGCAACAGCGGCGAGGCGCTGGTGACGCTGGCGCAGGCCATGAACCTGCCTGTGCCGCTGCCGGAGGATGAACCTGCCGCGTCCGCCGACGAGCTTTCACCGCCAGGTCCACCACCGCGATCCGCGCAGGAAGACTCACCGCAACCCGCGCCTCAACCAGCAGCCGTGCCGGTAGTTGAGACGAGCACTGTCAGCGTGCCCGCTGCGAAAGAACCGCCGCGCACCGTCACGGCACCCGCGGTTGTCGAGGCGACCGGGTCAGACAGTCCGCAGGAAGCAGGCGCCGCTGAGGTCGAGGCCCCGGCGCAGGTCACCGCGCCGTCGGACAGCGGCTGTCATGGCGGTCTGCTGAAAACCCGTCAGCGAAGCTGCACAGACGCGCTGGCTGCGGGTGGCGACGGGCCGCGCATGGCCATCGTCAAGCCCGGCAGTTTCACGATGGGCAGTGAGTGGGCACCCGAGGAAGGGCCGCCGCACGCGGTTGCAATCGGCGCGCCGTTTGGCATCGCGGCCCATGAAGTGTCGCACGACGAGTACCAGCAATACTGCAGCGGTGCCGGTGCTCGCTGCCCGGACAACCCCTGGAGTACTGGCGACTACCCGGTGGTGAATGTCAGTTGGGACGAGGCGAGCGCCTATGCGAACTGGCTGAGTGCGCAAACCGGTCGCCGTTACCGTCTTCCAACGGAAGCGGAATGGGAATTTGCGGCACGGGCCGGCGTGGAGTCACGCTATCCGTTCGGGGACGAACTGCTGCCGGTGCAGGCGCGGTATGCGAGCGGGCTTGGTGCCGAAGAACCCTGGCCACGCAGCTACCGGGACGCGCCGCGCAATGCGTTCGGGTTGTACAACTCAATCGGCAATGTTCGAGAGTGGGTCGCCGACGCGTGGCACGCGTCGCACAGCGGCGCTCCGGCTGACGGCGGCGCGCGTGAGGGGAACGGAGCGCGGGTCGTGCGCGGCGGCTCGTTCGCAGACGAGGCAACGGCGCTGAGACTGTCTTCGCGGATGCCGTTGGATGGCAGCGCACGCGACGAA
The DNA here is from genome assembly GCA_038533995.1 of Pseudomonadota bacterium. Taxonomy (GTDB): domain Bacteria; phylum Pseudomonadota; class Gammaproteobacteria; order Steroidobacterales; family JBCAXP01; genus JBCAXP01. The sequence continues at coordinate 7,462 of JBCAXP010000201.1, read as the reverse complement.
AAAACCGGTTTTCGCATCGCGCTGGATTTTGGGGAAACTCCCGACTGATTGACGAGCGGCTGCGAGGCAGGCGCGAAGGAATGTTAACCGCACCCGCAGCGCCGGAAACGGTGGCGCAATTTGCGGGGAGGATTTTGCTAACACGTTGCCGCTGAACAGACTTTTGCCATGTGACAGAGCGTCAACTACACTTTACGTGCGACGTTGTGTACGCGCATCGTACTCGAAGCGAGCCTAAGAAATTGAACACACTGCCGGGTTAATTCCGGAGACAACCCTTGGAGGGTTTACAGGGTGAAAATGCAGACGATTACCGTTCGGCGCGCAGCACTCGCCGCCATGGCCGGGGCACTCTTCCCCTCGCTTCTCTTTCCCTCTCTGGTCTGGGCCCAGCAGTCGTTACCGCCAGGTGCTACGGCCGGCTCTCCGGCGCGGCTCGATGAACGCGCGGCGTTCGGCGAGATGCAGCCCGAGGCGGTGCCGATTCCGCCCGTTATGGAGCGGCCGCTCGACGTCAACGAAGGGCCACGCATAATCGTTCAGGGCTTCGAGGTAAGCGTCGATGGCGGTCTGGAAAATTCATGGCGCGACGGTGCCTGGTTGCCAGGTGTCGAAGCCATTCTCGAAGACGCACGCATCACGCAGCCGCCGGGCGGCATGACAATTCCACAGCTCGAAGGCGTTACGCGCAAGGTGACCGAACATCTGCGTGGAGACGGCCTGGTGCTGGCGCAGGCCTACATTCCGGTGCAGGACGTTCAGGGCGGCGTGATTCGCATCGAGGTGCTGCAGGGCCGCCTCGGCCGCGTCGTGCTCGAGGGTAACGATCGTTACTCCGAGAACAGGTTGCTTCAGCCGTTCGAAGATCTGGTTGGGGGCGCGGTCGACCAGCAGGGTGTGGAGAGCGCGCTGCTCCACCTGACCGATTACCCGGGCCTTACCGCCTTCGGTGTCTTTGGTGCCGGCCAGGGCGTTGGCCAGACCGACCTCTCAATCAAGGTGCAGAACGAGCGACTGTTCGACTTCGGGGTTTCGGCCGACAACTACGGTTCGGAGTTCACGGGCGAGCAGCGAATTCGCGCCACGGGCAGCGTCAACAACATGTTCGGCGCGGCCGACCGCCTGACGCTGTCTGTGCTGGCCACCGGTGACCCGACAAACAGCATCTACGGCTCCTTCGACTATCACCTGCCGCTGTTCGGCTACAAGAACACGTTTGGCTTCGGCTACAGCCGCAACGACTTCGATGTGGCGCAGGCGGCCGAGGCGGCAGGCCTGACCGACATCGGGTCTGTGTACTGGCGACGGTCGATTGTTCGCAGCCGCAACAGCAACCTCTACACAACACTGGACCTCGCCAGCAAGGTAGCGCAGGTCAGCGTCAACGGTGAGGTCGAGGGCGAGGACGAACTCACGGTCGCGTCACTCATCACCGGCTTCGACAACATTGACACGCGATTCCGCGGTATCAACCAGGGCACCATTGGCGTGCTCGTTGGTATTCCGGATTTTCTCGGTAGCTTCGGGAGCGACGGCGACGGCACCTCCATTCGCCAGGGCGGTTCCGGCGAGTTCAGCGGCAGCGACTTCGTCAAGTTCGTGGGCACGTTCTCGCGCCTTCAGCGCCTGACCAATAACTCATCGCTGCTGCTGCGCGTCGAGGCGCAACAGTCAGACGACCTGCTGCCAACCCTCGAGCAGTACGCGCTCGGCGGACCGAGTAACGTTCGCGCGTACGCACCCGCCGAAGTCCAGGTGGACACCGGCGGCTTTGCATCGCTGGAACTGATTCTCAACGCGCCCGGCTTTGCATCGAAGCCCGCCTTCGGCAATCGCCTGTGGGGCGAAGTGTTCCAGGTGTCTGCCTTCTACGACTACGCCGGAGGCATAAACTCCGACCCGAACTTCGGCCAGCAAAAGACCGAAGACCTCAGCGGCTACGGCGTTGCCGTGCAGCTCAGCCTGCCCGGTAAATTCCTTTTCCGCACAGACGTTGCCTGGCCACGCGGCAGTTTCGAGCCGTCAAATGACAGGGAACCCCAATACTACGGACGGTTTTACTACTCGTTCTGACATACCCGATAAACGGTCAGCCGAACAACAGTTTTGAGGCAACACGAAATGGAAATGAATGCGGTAGTCAAACAGGCAGGTTCGATCGGACGCAGTCAGTCACGCTGGCGCCCTGTGTACTCGGCGGTTGCGGTCTTTGCGCTCACCTTTGGCGCAGGTTCCGCCCATGCCGGGCCGGAGGGTGGCCAGATTGTTGCTGGCCAGGGCAACATCAATCGCGCCGGCGCCGACCTCACCGTCATCAATCAGCAGTCGCAGCGCCTCGGTATCAACTGGGATTCGTTTAACGTCGCGGCCCACGAGAGCGTGGTGTTCCAGCAGCCCGGGTCCTCGTCCATCGCGCTGAACCGCATTCTCGATCACAACCCTAGCCAGATTCTCGGCGCCATCGACGCCAACGGCCAGGTGTTTCTCATCAACCCGTCCGGCATCATTTTTGGCGAAAGCGCCCGCGTTAACCTGCACAGTATCGTTGCCAGCAGCCTCGACATTTCCACCGAGGATTTCATGAATGGCAACTACGACCTGAAGGCGCTGAGCGACCGCGCCGGCGGCCTGGTCGTAAACCGGGGTCTCATTCAGGCGGCTACCGGTGGTTCCGTGACGCTGGTTGGCGGCACGGTAAAGAACGAAGGCCTCATCGTTGCTGATTACGGGCAGGTAAACCTCGCGGCAGGCAAGCGCGCAACGCTCGATTTTGACGGCGACCGCCTGATGCTGTTCGAAGTCAGCGAAGACATCCTGGAGAACACTGGCAACCAGGAGGCCGCCGTGAGCAACAGCGGCACCATCCAGGCTGACGGCGGCCAGGTGCTGCTGACCGGCCGCGCCGCAAGCGACGTGTTCGGCAGCGTGGTCAACAACTCCGGTGTTATTCGCGCCGGCCGCATCGAAAGTGTCGGCGGCGTGGTTCGCCTCGTGGCCGGCAGTGGCACTGTCCTCAACAGCGGCAACATCGACGTGAGCGGTACGGCCGAGGGCGGGCAGGTGGAACTGCTCGGTGAACGGGTCGGTGTTTACGATGGCGCGCAGATCGACGCCAGCGGTGCAACCGGCGGCGGCACGGTGTTGATTGGCGGCGGGCTTCAGGGCAACGACCCGAACGTGATGAATGCCGACCGCACCTTTGTGGGCGCCACAACGCAGATCAGCGCGGACGCAACGCAGAACGGAGACGGCGGCACCATTATCGTGTGGTCCGAGGAAGTGACGCGCGCCTACGGCGACCTGAGCGCCCGCGGCGGCGCCGACGGCGGTGACGGCGGCTTCGTCGAAACCTCGTCGCGCGACTGGCTGGACGTGCGGCGGACGCCCGACGTCACCGCGCCCAACGGTGACGGTGGAACCTGGCTGATCGATCCGAACAATATTGCAATCGTCGCCTCAACCACCTGCGCCAACTTTGACAATTGCCCGCCGCCCCCGGTGACCGGTGGAACTGATTTCACCTCTACTGACGACGATGCCGAGATTGGCGTGGACCTGATCAACACGGCCTTGTCTGGCGGCGCAGATGTCGTGATTACCACCGCAAGCGGCGGTGACAACATGCAGGCCGGCAACATTACGTGGGCAAACGGCGTCGTGCTCGACACCGACGGCATTGCCGGTGCGAGCACTGGCACCCTCACGCTGGACGCGGTCAATGACATCACTATCGACGGCGACATCACTGACAGCGACCTGTTGAGCGATGACTCCCTAAACCTGACGCTCGTGGCCGGTGGCAGCGTTACGATCAACGGCACGATCAGTCTGCTCAACGGCGCCTTCACAGCGGGTACAAGCGGTACTGGCTTGGGCGGAGACTTTACGCTTGGCGCCACGGGCAACATCAGCGGCAGCGGTATGAGCGTCTTCGCCGACGGTAACCTCTCGATGCTGGGTACCGTGAACGTCGGGGCCGGCACTGTTGACCTGAACGCGGGTCAGGATGATGGCGGCTCAACGATACTGCTCGATTTCACCGCCCTGACCGCCGCGACCACCACGGTGAGCGGCGGTGGCGGCGTCGACGTGTTTACCGTGGACGCTACTTTCACGGCAGACCTGTCCGGCGGGGCAGGGAACGACGACTTCATCTTTGATGACGGCGCGCTCACCGGCACTGTTTCTGGCGGACCGGACGACGATGACTTCACCCTCGCGGGCGGCACGGTGGTGGGCACCATCAACGGAAATGGCGATACGAATACCCTGACGGGCAACAACGCCGCCAACACGTGGGTGCTGAATGGCCCCGCGACCGGATCTGTGACCGGCGTTACCGGCTTCTCCAATATCACCAACGCCACCGGCGGTACGCTGGTCGACGACTTCACGATTTCCGGTGCCTGGGGTGGCATCGTAAGCGGTGGCGCGAGCGCCGACATGTTTACCTTCACCAGCACCGGCTCGGTAGGCGGCTCGATCAACGGAAACCTGGGGGATGACACGGTTGTAGGCGCTGACGTGGCGAACACGTGGACGCTCAACGGCCCTCAGACGGGATCGATTGCCACCGTTGCTACGTTCTCCAACATCGCCAACGTGACCGGCGGTTCGATGGTTGACGGCTTTACGATCTCCGGCGCCTGGGGAGGCATCGTTAGCGGCGGCGGCGAAAACGATACGTTTACTTTCAGTGGCACGGGCTCAGTGGGTGGTTCCATCAATGGCAACGCCGGGGACGACACCGTGATCGGCGCCAATGCTGCGAACATGTGGACGCTGAATGGCCCGCAGACAGGATCTATTGACACTCGCGGCAGCTTCTCCAATATCGCCAACGTAACGGGCGGTTCGCTCGTGGACACTTTCACTATTTCCGGCGCCTGGGGCGGGGTCGTTAGTGGTGGCGCCAGCGCTGACGCGTTCATTCTCACTGGCACGGGCACGGTGGGCGGTTCCATCAACGGAAATGGAGGCGATGACACGCTGACTGCCGGCGATGTCGCAAACACGTGGACGCTGAATGGCGCCCAGACGGGAACGATCACCGCTGTCGCCGGCTTTGCCAACATCGCCAATGTCGTGGGCGGTTCGATGTCGGACGCCGTGACGGTATCCGCGGCCTGGGGTGGTGGCGTAGACACGGGTGGCGGCGACGACCAGATCAACTTCAACGCGGGCAGCAGCATCGGAGGCGCCATTGACGGCGGCGCCGGCACGGATACGCTCAACTGGAGCGTGTTCGCTTCAGCGCTCGATTTCACGCTTGCGGGCACCGGCTCGACCGACGGCTTCGCGGGCGACGAGGCGGCATCCGCGGCGGCCGGCTTTGACAACTTTGATGTCTTCACCACGCCGGCCGGTCTCGATAACTCGTTCACCGCGCCCGATACCGCGAACAACTGGGACCTTACGGGTGCGCAGACGTTTGTGCTCAACACCGTGATGTGGAGCGGCTTTGCCGACGTCACTGGCGGCTCAATGACCGACGACTTCACGATTTCCGGGGCGTGGGGCGGTGACGTGAGCGGTGGCGGAGACGTCGATACGTTTACCTTCACCAGCGGCTCGGTGGGCGGCGCCATCAACGGCAATGGCGGCGATGACACGCTGACAGCCGGCAACGCAATTAACACGTGGACGCTCACGGGTGCCCAGACAGGCACGGTTAGCGTGGTTACTGGCGGCTTCTCCAATATTGCAGACGTTGTCGGCGGCTCGATGACGGATACCTTCACAGTGTCCGGCGCGTGGGGCGGCGCTGTGAGTACCGGCGGCGGCGACGACAACATCGCCTTTGGAGCCGGCAGCAGCATCGGCGGCAGCATCGACGGCGGTGCCGGCACCGACGTTCTCGACTGGAGCGGCTTCGGCTCCGCCATCGACTTTACGCTGGCAGGCGCCGGTTCAATCGACGGCTTCGCGGGCGACGAAGCGGCCTCCGCAGCGGGCGGCTTTGACAACTTCGATGACGTCACCACGCCGGCGGGGCTTGACAACGCATTCACCGCGCCCGATACCGTCAATGACTGGGATCTTACGGGCGCTCAGACGTTTGTGCTCAACACCGTAATGTGGGACGGCTTTGCCGATGTCACCGGTGGTTCGGACACAGACAACTTCACGATCTCCGGCGCCTGGGGCGGCGACGTGAATGGTGGTGACGGGAGTGACAACTTCACGCTGACAAGCGGCACGGTCGGTGGCTCGGTGCGCGGACAGGGCGGTGCCGGTGACAGCCTGACGGCGGCAAACGTTGCGAACACGTGGACGCTGACCGGCGGGTCCGGCGGCACCGTCACCGGCGTCACGGGCAACTTCGTGGGTATCGAGGATGTCAATGGCGGTAGCGACACTGACAACGTAACGGTTTCAGCCAACTGGGGCGGCGACGTCATTCTCGGCGGCGGGATGGATACCGTCGCGTTCGGTGCCGGCAGTTCCATCGGCGGCACGCTCGACGGTGGAGGCGACGTCGATACGCTGGATTGGAGTGCCTACGGTGTCGCGCTGACAGTATTGCTGAGCGGCGACGGCTCCATTGACGGAATTGCCGGTTCCGAGACCACGGCGGGACAGGGTTTCGACAATTTCAACGCAATCGTGGGTTCGGGGTTAGGCGACTCGCTGACAGCGGCGAACATGATGAATACGTGGGACCTGAACGGCCCGCAGAGCTTCATCCTCAACGGACTGGTGTTCGACGGTTTCATTGAGGTCACCGGCGGCACCATGGTCGATGAATTCACGGTGTCCGGGGCCTTTGGCGGGGACGTTAACGGTGGTTCGGGTAACGACACCTTCCTGCTGACAACTGGCACCATCGGCGGCACGCTCGACGGTGACAACGGTTCGGACCGACTGACGGCCGCCAACGTGGCCAACACGTGGACGTTGTCTGGCCTCAGCAGTGGCACCGTTACGGGTATCGGTGGCGGGTTCACCGGAATTGGTACCGCGATTGGCGGTTCGATGACCGATGACTTTACGGTGTCCGGCGCCTTCGCCGGCAGCGCGAGGGGTGGAGCAGGTGACGACACGTTCACCTTCACCACGGGTACGATCGGCGGGGTCGTGGACGGGGGAGCTGACACCAACATCCTGACGGCAGGGGACAATGCCAATACGTGGACGATTACAGGCGCGACGTCAGGTGCCGTAACCGGTATAGGCTTTGGTTTTGTCAGCATCACCAACATCAACGGTGGCGCCGGGACAGACGATTTCACCCTAAATGCCGACTTCGGCGGGGAAATTAATGGCGGTGGCGGTGTCAACTCCCTGACGGCGGCTGATATCAACAACGACTGGGTGTTGAACACTGCCACCGATGGCACGCTCAACACGCGCAATTTCTTCAATATGACCAACGTGACTGGCGGCTCGATGGTCGACGCATACACCATCAATGGTATGTGGGCCGGTGACGTAAGCGGCGGCGACGGAAACGACAGCTTCG
>JBCAXP010000200.1:0-8588 GCA_038533995.1 Pseudomonadota bacterium | reverse complement strand
GCGCAAACTGTGCGCGACATTTTTCGCAGACGCTGACTCTGCCGGCGACGATGTCGATTTCGTCGTTGAACGGCTGCGGGCGACGAACCCAATTGGGCAGAACAACGTCGTGTCGCTGCCGCAGAGTCGCTGGCGCATTGCGCAGCCGCTGCTGGGTCTGGCTGCGGCGGCAACGCTGGTGCTGGCGATACTGCCCCTGGTTGGCCCGTTGTTCACCGCTGGTCCGGCGTTGCCGGATCGCGAGGAAAGCTCGTTGGTGCGAGGCAGCACGGTGACAATTATCAGTCCCGTTGGCGACCTTCGCAGTCCGCCGCTGGAGTTTCGCTGGCAGGCAAACGAACATGCGAGCCGTTACCGGGTTATCGTCAGGGAAGTGGATGACAACGTTCTCTGGCAGCAGACTGTCGAAGCCACGGACAGCCTGGCGGTGCCAGGTGAGCTTGCTGAACGCCTTTTTGCTGCCGTTGTCTATACTTGGCAGGTAGAAGCGATAAACGATGCCGGCGCCCGAGTGGCTGCTTCCGAGCCCACCGCGTTCCGCCTGCTTCCGGGGAGTACACAATGATTGCGCGCTTGACTGTTTCCGGTCTGTTGTTCCTCATCACTGCGCTGGGCACGGCAAGCGCCCAGACCAGCGAGCCTCTCGTTCTGCGCGTCAACGATGCGACGGCTGCGCCTGGCGAACTGGCCGCCGTCGTGGTGAGGACTTACTCGTCCCGGCCGATCCGGCAGGGCCAGATCTGCTTTTTCACCGTGCTGCGCGGTACGCTGCCAGGCAGTCCGTTTTCCGATATCGAAAGCGTCCGCGTGTTCAGCACCGAGGACGACTCCTGGCATGAGGCCGAGATTGACTCCGCCAATGCCGACGATCCCGTTGTCGTGCGCCTGGCGTCGCCAACGTCGACCATTAACGCGACCGACGGGCCGGTCGTCGTTGTTTACCTGCGGTTGCGCAAGGACCTCGTGCCGGGAACGGAATACGACCTAAGGCTGGATCTTGCCAACTCATTTCTCATTGACCGGCTGGGTGAGCAAATTCCAATCGCACCAATTTCAGGGCGCCTGAGAGTTGCGCAGCCGGGCGCGGCGTTGGAAGTTGCCATCGATGCGGACTACTGGGAGCGTCCCAATGTCGCCACGCTGAGCCTCGACACTACGCAAATTCGAGCGCTCTCTGGCGGACAGATCGGTTTGCGTTATCCCATGCGTGTCATGCCCGGCCATCCCGCTGCCTCTGTGGATCCGCGCTACGGATTGGCAAGTACACAGATCACGTGGATACCAGGGCTCCTGTTGGTCAGCTTCGATTCGCCTGACCATTCGCTGAACACGTTGCCCGGTGACATTGTGTCAATCGTTGTGGAAACGCGCCCGCCGCAGGGTGTGACGAGCGTTCCGCTGATTCTCGATCCGGCGCACACCTGGCTGCGCGACGCGCAGGGAGGAGTTGTGCCGATTACGATTGAGAACGACGTGCTCGAATTCGAATAAACGCAAACAGCACAAAAAGCAGGCCGCTGGCGACCAGCCAACCGAAACGAAAGCCGCGTTCAATGATTGGTGGCGCGTTACCGATCAGTACGTAGCCCGCCCAGTCGGCTGCATTGCTCCAGCGCGGGTCGCTTCGAAACGTCTGCTTGGTGGCCTGGAGTGCTCTTGCCGGATCAAGGCCACGGGCAAGCTGTGCGTAGAACTGTTCCATGAACACCGCCGCCGCGCCGTCATCGACATCCCAGAGCGTAGCCACGACGGCGGAGGACCCGGCGGCCAGCAGCGAACCGGTGAGGGATGAAATCGCACGGCCTTCGGCTGCGCTGCCAAGCGCGGTACGGCAGGCAGCCAGCACGGTGAGCGTGGCTCGGTAATCCAGGGCTGCGATCTCGCTGGGATACAGAAGGCCATCATGTTCGGCGTCCGGTGACAGGACAATTGCCGGCTGCCGTCCGAAGCGCTCGTCAACTATCGTGTGGCCAGCGATGTGCACAACTCTCGCGCCCCTGGTGGCCGACTCGCGAAACGCCTCCTCTGACGCGGCGGCACCGAAACGAACGGTGTGTGTGCCAGGTAACGCAGCGTTCAGCTTGCGCAACTCCTCGCGAGCCTGCGGAAGCGGCTCCAGGGCAAAACGCTGGATCAGGGCACCGCGCTCGTAGCCTGCGTCCGCGTGCTCCAGCTGCGCATCGGCAAAGCCGGACAACAACACACTGTGTGGCAAAGCAGGGCGCAGCCTGTGCCCTGCCGACGCGCTCGGCAGGTAGGTCAGGACATGGCTGTCCCCAAGGGTCTGGGCGGTGTCAGGGACGGACAGCAATTCGAAGGGCAGATAGTGGAGGCGCCCGTCCGGTGAAACGCGCAGCTCCCGGCTGCGCGCAAGCGTGGCGCCGGCAGGTCCGAGCAGCGTTGCAGACAGGGTTTCAATGGTTTCGGGATCGGGTGCGCTTCGCGCAACAAGCGAGCGGTGAGTGGCGCTTACAGCTTCCTGCAGCGTCGTGTGATCGCCCAGGTCAAACATGGCCAGGGTCTCGGAGCTCACTGCCCACATGAAGAGCCGTTGCTCCGCCATGTAGTATTCCAGCACCAGCGTGTCTTGCAACGCGGAACGGATGTCGTCCACGTCCAGCGGCCTTGGGATAGAGGCTGAAGACCCCATGGCATCCAGTAGTTCGCGGGCCTTGGCCTTTTGGACAGTGTGAAACGCTTCCGCTGCGTGCCCAGCATTTGGATGCTCTTGCGCCAGCGCCCAGTGAATCGCGACGGCAAGCGAATACACCGAGCGCTTTTCCCCCAGGTAGTTTTGTCTCAGCGACTGCTGCCCCAGCTCTGCGCGCACCGCTTCGAACTGCGTAATTGCTTCGTTTGCAAAGACGAGGGCCTCGGCAAAGTTGTCCTGGGCGGCATGGACCCGGGCAAGGCCATCCAGTGCAGCCCAGCGTCCCTCTGCGTAGCCGCTTTCGTTGGCTCTTTCCATAGCAGTCTCAAAGCTCTGCCGGGCCTCGAGTTGCCGGCCCTGCTCGAGCAGCAGGCGTCCCAGGAAGGAAAGACTCTGGATTTCGCCGGCATGGTCGCCGCTGCTTGCCGCAAGATCGAGCGAAGTTCTGTAGGCTGATTCTGCGGCAGTGGTGTCGGCGAGGTTGAGATGCTGAACGATGCCGATGTTAAGCCAGGCGTTTGCCAGGGTACCCTTATCGTCGCCTGCATCGGCGACGCTCGCGCGGAATGACTCGAGCGCGCGGACAGGGTCGCCGAGATTCCGGTAGGCGACGCCAATGTTGACCTGCAGCGTCAGCATGCGCGCGGGATCGAGCGCCTCGCCCCCGGTTTCCAGTGCGTCGACGTACTGTGCCAGTGCCTCCCGATACGAGCCGAGTTTCTCCAGCGCCACTCCGCGATTGATGACTGCAAGCACGCGCTGCTCGGGAGCCCACCACTCATCGATGTTGTCCTGGGCAAGCGATTGCACGATGTCGAGGTATTGCAGCGCCCCCGAAAAGTCGCCAATGCTCATGGCCAGCACGCCCAGGTTTGACAGGTTGATAGCCTGGGAGGCCAGGTCCCCGCTGTCCCGGTTTATCTGGAGAGCCTCCACGTACACGGCTTCAGCATCGTCGTAGTGACCGAGAGCCTCGAGCACGGTGCCGAGGTTGTTCAGCGTTCGTGCGAGTCGTCTGTCGTCGCCGCTCTGTGTCCTGAGTCTCCGGGCTTCGCCACACTGCTCCAGCGCACCTCGGTAGTTGCCCTGGTTCATCAGGATCACGCAGGCATTGTTGTGCGCAGTCGCAACGTCGCGTGAAGCCGTGCTGTTGAGGGTGACGTCGCGATAGGCCCAGAGCGCTTTCTCAAGGTCGCCGGCGCGATGGAATTCGCGTGCTTCGTCCAGCGTTGCGGGCGGCTCAGCCGCAGAGGTGTCGGCCGGCCAGGCGACCGCGCTGCACAGCGCGACGCAGGCCCACCAGTTTACGCCCACGGCAGCCTCTGGGGCTCAGCGTTGGGCTTCATTCCGAAACCCACTGCTTCCGTGGCGTGAAGGCTGAACGCGCGATTGCGCACTCGCTTGTCAGATAGCATTGCCTGTTCCATCGGGAGTCCCGGCGGTGTCATATCCCAGTAGTGGCCAGTCAGCGAGACCTCAGCCATGCAGGTTCAGCACACTGTAGTGCACCGGCGGCGTTATCCCATGCTCTGACGCACGCCGGGCTTTTTTGCCGACAGGCTTTGCAGCAGCCGAATGCAATCAGGTACCGATCTCGTCCCGCTCGGTCTCGTCTTCGTCTTCTTCGGGTTGTTCAGAGCCGGCTGGCCTTCCAAAGTCCAGCTCACCGCTCGTGTAGTGCGAGCCAAAGGTCGCGGCGAGCGTAGCGACCTGCCGTAACGCTGAGGCCACGCTGCGGTCGTCCAGCGTGGACAGCGGATGAATGAACGCGGCATACAGGATGCCGTCATTCACGCCGTAGCGCGCGTCGAGCGCGCTCTCGTAATTGGCGATGAGCATCTGGTCTTTTTGCTGCTGGCTTACCTCGTCGATCGCCATGATCGGCGCCATGATTCGCATGCGATCAAACTGCACGCTGATGACGGAGGTAACGTCGATGCCGCTGTAGGAAAAGCTCCAGACGTTGCGGCCGGATACGACGTTTTCGCCAAGCACCCGGTAGATGCGGTCGAGGCGTTCGGGGGACATGGGTCCGTCGGCGTCGCCCGACAGGTTTTCGTCCTGGCCGCAGGCGCTGGTGGACAGCAGCGCAAAGGCCAGCAGGGCGGTAACTGCGCGCTTGGCCGGGCTGCTCACTCGACGGTCTTCACGAGGTCGCCGGGCACCGGCTCCTTGTCAGGATACAGGCCGTTGATGAGTCGAATCGTCTCTTCCGGGTAACGCCGGATCGAGGAGTTCTTGGCCAGCGACTCCACGGTCATGCCTGGGCTTACCTGGGTAAGCCGAATGGCTGATTGAAGCGAGCGTTCGTTTTCTTCCGCTGACAGTTTCCGAAGGCTGTTCAGCGTTTCGAAAAACTCCGGGTCGTACTTCTGCGGGTTTGCCTTGTCGGCTGCCGAGTTGCTGAAGATGAAGGCGCGGCGGCCGAAGTACACGACGGCGAGGCGAGTGTCGGCCAGACCATAAGGCGAGGCGGCACGCGGCACGATGCCCGTGTGCGCCGGTGGACCATGGGTCAGGTCTTCGCCTTCGCGCATGTTGGTAATGCGCAGGCGCTGCTCGATGAATTCCTGCGGCGTGTAAGACTTGCTGGCTCCCTGTATCGACATGGTAATGGTGCCGTCGTTGTACCGACTCTTCGCGATCAGGCGATCCGGGAAGCTCTGTACCCGCCAGCCCCGCGGCAGGGTGATCGCAATGCCCAGCGAATGGTTGTACACCTCGGAGCCGCGCACGGTCACCGGGCCGGAGGAGACTTTCTTTCCGAACGGAATACCGTCCATGTAGCTTAAGAACTCGTAGCGATTGTCGTCAGCCTGCTCGCTCGACTGCAGTTCCGCCGCGGCTTCCACAACTTCTTGCAGGCGCGTGTCCTGGTCCGGGTGCGAGGCAAACACGCCGTGATACACCCGGGGCGGGCGGCCTTCGTCGTGCGCCTTGAGAATCTCGAAATGTTCCTGGTCTTTCAGCAGACGCACGACGTCGATCATGGCGGTGTGCGGATAGCCCGACTTGGCGAGGTACTGCGCGCCAAGCTCGTCAGCCTCGAGTTCCATGCCGCGGCCGTAGCCACTCGTCAGCGCCGAGCTGACAACGCCGGCGGCGTCGCCGGCGAGACTGGTGCCGGCGAGCACTGAGGCGACCTGTCCGAGGGTTTCACCGATCTTCTGCCCTGTGTTCTGGCGCACACTGTGGCGGGCGGTGACGTGCGCAATCTCATGGCCCAGCACGGCGGCCAGTTCCGCCTCCGAGTTGAGGTACGTGAGAATGCCGCGGGTGATGTAGATGAAGCCACCGGGTATGGCAAACGCGTTGACCTCTTCGCTGTCGAGCAGCGTGAAGGTGTATTCGAGGTTGGGCCGGTGGCTGTTTTTCGCTAGGCGTTCGCCAATATTCTTGATGTACTCCTGGAGCTGCGGATCCTTGTACTCCGTGTATCCGCTCATGATCTGCGGGTGGAGCTGCCGCCCGAGTTCAATCTCGTCCTTCTCGGACATAAACACCAGGTCGCGGCCGCCCGTGGCCGGGTTTGACGCGCAGGCGGCGAGCACGCAGGCCGCGACAAAGCCAAGGGTGGCGCGTGCGAGGCGGCCCGGGGAGATGATCAGAAGCTCGTTCATATGTGCTGGCATCGTCAAAAATCAATTAGTTATGAGAATTCGGCGCCCTTCCTTACTCAATAGTACACCGGATTTCGTGCGCTTAACTGCCGCGCCCCTTTTTCTTCCTGTCTCCCCTTCTAACTAGACAATGGGCGCCCGGACGTGTTCCGCGCCATGATTCGCCAGAATCTGTCGGCGCGCCGCCATCTTGCCGCCATCGCACCGTACCGCCGGCCGCTTTTAATAACCCTGCACGCGAGAAATCGACACCTTACGCAGCCGCTCGCGGCTACCGATTACATGTTTTTCTCTACAGAGGTTATTGCCATGAAAACCATTTTGCCAGTACTCACGATTGCCCTGATGGCCGCCGGCTCGAACGCAAATGCCGGTGAGAACAGCCGCCCCGCGACCGCCGGTGAGAACATCGGTCTCGGCACCGGTCTTGTCGCCGGCGCACTCATCGGTGGCCCGCCCGGCGCCATCATTGGTGCGGCGCTTGGCGCGCATTACGGTGGCACTATTCAGCGAGCGTCCAAGATTCCGGAGCTCGAAGACGATCTGCACGCTAGCGAAGCTGAGCTCTCCGCCGCCATGGAGCGTGCCGCGCGGCTGCGCGCTGCAACCAGCGAGGCGGAGGCCGAACTCGATGCGCTGTCGCATGAAGTTGCTCGCCTTACTACTGAGCGCACATTGCTCGCAGGCCTGCATATGGAAGTGCTGTACACCACGGGCAAGGCCGATCTTGGCGACGAGGCCAAAGAGCGACTGGAAACCCTCGCGTACGTGCTGAACGGGTTGCCCGACTTTGGCGTGCAGCTCGACGGTTTCGCCGACCAGCGTGGCAGCGAGGAATTCAATGCACGCCTGTCCGAAGACCGCGCGCGGTCGGTCGAGCAGCTGCTGGTTGCCGAAGGGGTGGCGCCCGAGCGCATCGTGGTGAACGCCATGGGCGAGGCCCAGTCGCAGGCCGGCGATGTCGATGGCTACGCGATGGAGCGTCGCGTCACCATCCGGCTCGTGGACAGCGACGGCACACCGCTTGCTAACACGCTGAGCACGCAGCGCTGACGGTGTGCGGGATTCCCGCAACCTGCCGCCGCCGGTCCGGTCGGGCCGGCGGCGGGATTTTTGTTATGCTCCCGCCCTATGAACCCGGCTTCACAGAACACCGCCTCACAGGACGTCCACCGCATCGCCATGTGGTCCGGACCGCGCAACATTTCCACCGCGATGATGCGTTCGTGGGAGAACCGCGCTGACGCCTGCGTGTGCGACGAACCGTTTTACGCGTACTACCTCGCACGAACGGGCGCCGACCACCCGATGGCCGCCGAGATTATGGCGGCCTACTCCACGAACTGGCGCGAGGTCGTGGAGATGCTCACCGGCCCGCCGCCGGAGCCGGTCGCGTTTTTCTACCAGAAGCTGATGACCCACCACATTCTCGACGAGGTCGAGCTGGACTGGTTGTCGGCACTGTCTCACTGCTTTCTGATTCGTGAGCCTGCACACATGATCACGTCGCTCATCGAGGTGATTCCCGATGCGGGCCTCGCGGATACCGGCATGCCGCAACAGGAGCGTCTCTTCGAGCGCGTGCTCAAGGATACCGGCAAGGCCCCGGCGGTTATCGACACGCGGGACGTGCTGGAAAACCCGCGCGCGGTGCTCGGCCGCCTGTGCGAGTACCTTGACGTGCCCTTCGACGAGAACATGCTGGCGTGGCCCGCCGGCAAGCGGGCGAGCGACGGCGTGTGGGCACCACACTGGTATGCGTCGGTCGAGAGATCCACCGGCTTTGCCCCCTGGCGGGACAAGCCCGACGCCGTGCCCCCGCACCTCACCGACACCCTCACCGAGTGCAACCGCATTTACGAGCGCCTGCGCGCCCACAAAATCTAGGCGCAATCCTCAAAAGGGCGTGATGGTATTTGCCCACCGACGTCGCTGGGACAGTTGAGAGCCATTCTACTGTCTGCCAGGGGGACCCATCATGCGACGCACCAACGTCCTAGCTACCGCCAGCCTCGGTATCCTGCTTGCCGCCTGCGAGTCAGGAGCACCAGTCGCCGACGACATGTACCTGCTGAACCAGGTCACCAACGACAACTACGTATTCACTCACAGCAAGGATTCCTGGACGCAGCACCTGACCCTGCCGCCGGTCGATGACATCGTGCGCAACGCTTGGGTGCCCTCGGAGGCGCGCCCGGGTTGCGCGGTGGGCCTCGTTGAAGACGGCGAAATCACGTACCTGCAGGGCTACGGCATGGCGTCGATGGGCGATGCCGGCGATCCCCCAGCCAAGTGGACCCACAACACTGTGTCTCCCG
>JBCAXP010000199.1:0-8601 GCA_038533995.1 Pseudomonadota bacterium | reverse complement strand
GTGGATCGCTTCGGCAACCGTCACCGGTGTGCCCAGAAAACCGCCTTGCACGTAGTCGGGGCAGCCGCGAACGTCGTTGCAGGCGCCGGCGGCAACGAGCGCGGCACACTCGGCGCGCTCGAAGCACGTGTAAGGCAACGCCAGCTCACTGGTGATTTCGATACCGCAGTCGGTGGTGTCGTGGCACACAAGATCGCGCGCCATGTGCACCAGCGAATGGCCGTGACCAGACCGTGACGAGGGCTCAAGCCACGGAGTCATTGACGAGACCTGCGTATCGGCGATTGTAATGCGCACCGGCGCCGGTCCGGGCAGGTTGTCGGCAACGGGAACAGGCGCCTGGCCCGCCGCGAGCAGGAAGTGGTCACGGAACGCCTTGCCGGACAGCGACTGCAGCGACGAGCCGAGTGCGATGACGGCCATGTTGTCAGCATCAATCGAGACGAACTGGCCGTTGTCCAGCGCGGCGCACGGCTGCGGTTCGTTCAGCGTGGTTTCGAAGGCGCAGAAACCCTCGAGGCCGATGGGCAGGGGCGGCGCATCCACGATTCCCGGCGTGTCGAACAGGCGCCTTACGGTCCAGTTAGGCGGTGCCTCCGGACACTGCTGGGCGGCGTCCGACAGCTGCGCGATGCAGCGCCAGCCGACATCCGCGGCGTTTGGTGACAGGCACTCGCTTACTTCCAGGCCGGCGGGCTGCTGCTCGCACAGCGGTTCGCCTTGCTGTTCATCGGCAACGCCCGGAGTGCTGAAATTCAGTAGCGCAAGGGCTGTGGTCAGAAGAGTCGGGACGCGTTTCATAGTGTTTCCCCCAACGGCCGCGCAAGCAGCCGGAATGCCGCCCAGTCCGAGGCCGGGCGGCTTGTTTTGAGTTCTTGTTGTGCGGAACGAAAGGCGGCGGCGACGCCCGCGCCGTTGTCCCAGTGCTCGTAGAACGCCGTGGTGAGCACGGCCGCGGCCTGGTCGTCTACCGGGCGCGTGGTTGCGACTACCCAGTGGGAACCGCGCGCGATGAATGCCTGCGCGAGACCTATGGAAGCGGCGGTATGTGGGCGGACCTGGCGCCCGGTCTCGCAGCCCGAAAGCACGACCATTGGCGGCACGGCCGGCAGCGCCAGTATGTCGGTAACGCCGAGCGTGTCTCCCCGCGCAAGGGCGAGGTGGCTGTTCCAGCCGGCAGGACCTGCGTGCTGCGCGTGCCCGGCAAAGTGGAACAGCGTGGCGTCAGAAAGCGCGCTGCGCACCGACGCCAGCGTAGCGTCGCGGCCTTCCAGCAGTTGCAGGGCCCAGTTGCCGTCCGCCGAGAGCTCGCTTCGCAACCGCTTTGCCTCGCGCCGCGCGGCGGGAAGGCGCCCTGCCGGGTCCGCAACGAGAAGCGCGCTGGCAGGTGCCGACGTTTCCTTTGTCGCTGGCCCGCCGGTTTCAACCTGGTACACCACGCCGACGCTGTCTATCAGCGCTTGCCCATCAACGGTCAGCGCATGAAACGCGACCTCATCGAGTGCCGCCGGAACCAGGAAGGCGATCGTTTCGGCCGACTGAGTTTCGGGCCACACGGCGTCAAGCACGCAGCGTCCCATGGCATCGGGTTTTGATAGGCTGCAGGGCAACACGCGCGCCGTCGCAGCCTGCCCGCGCTGCGTGAGCAGCCACCAGACATCTCCGGACTGGTGCAGCGCTACCAGCACCTGCCCTTGCGGTGGATCAGGCGCGTCCTTGGTTTGGCGCACGGCCGCGGTGTCGCTCAACAACACGTCAAGGCGGTCGCGCAGGGCTTTCTCCTGGGCGGCAATTTCTCGCTCGGCGGCCTCGAGTTCGTCGACGGGCAGGGTCCACAGCGAGTCGACGAGCGACAGCATGTGCTGGCGCGACCGTTCGTACTGCGCGTAAAAGCCTTCGGCCGCAAGCCTCTCGCCAGCGACCGGCGCCAGCAGGCGCAGTTCGGCGGCGTGCTCATTGCGAAGCAAGCGCATGGCGTCACGGTGCAGGCCACTGTTCAGCAACAGAGACATCTGCGCATGGAAGCCCCGTGCGCGCATCGCTAGGACGTAGTTGCGTCCTTCATCCATCGGAACACGCAGCAGGTCGTCGTCGCGCAAGGCGCGCGCGACAGCGAACTGCCGCAGCGCCTCGGTCGTGTTTCGCTGTTCGGCGTAAAGCAGCGCCTTGCGCACCGCGGCGCGCCACTGCGCGTCCCCCGAGAGCGTCAGCCTCGCGAGCCCCTCGAGTTCATTAAAGCGCTCGAGCGCCGTGCGCGCATCGCCGCTGGCAAGCGCGACCCTTCCGGCAATGTCGTGCCACCAGAGCGCCACGCGCAGGTCCGGTGTACCTTCCTGGGCCGCAATTTCCTGCAGCAGCGCCTGCGCATCAGCAGGCCGGCCGGCGTGCAGGTGCGCCAGCGCGAGGTTGATGCGCGCATTGCTCGTGGCCAGCCGGGAGCACGACGCTTCATTTTGAAGCAGCGCCTCCCGCAGCACCGGGGTTGGGTCTTCGGCGGCGCGGCCGGCCTCGAGCATGAGCAGCGCGGCCCAGCCGGTGTTTGTCAGGAAGTTGGCCCGCTCGCAGGGAGTGAGATCATCGGGCAGCGCGCCGCGCCACTGTTCGAGCAAGGCGCGGGCATCTTCGTAGCGCCCGAGGTTTTGCAGCTGCGTGGCCAGTGCCTGCTCCGCGCTTAAGCGAAGCCTGTTCCAGCCCATCGCCCTGGCAATGTGAGCGGCGCTGCGCAAGCCGGGCAACGCCGCGCGCGCGTTGCCTGCTTCCAGTTCGATGAGGCCGTCGTAATAGGCTGCGTAGTAGCGCGACTCCGCCGGCGCCTGCGCGAAGTCACCGGTGGACGCCAGGCTTTGGCGGGCCGCTGCAAAATTCCGGTCGTTCCTGAGCCACGTGTAGGCCAGCACGCTGGCGTCGTTGAAGGCCTCGGAGTACCGACCGGCAGCGAGGTGCGCCGTTACCGCGTTCTCGAGATTGGTCTTCGCGGTTGCAGAGTCGTCCTGGCGACGGGCAATGCGGCCGAGTAAGCCGAGAGCGTAGCCCTCAAAGCGGTCCTCCTCGCGGTCGGCGAGAGCAGATTGAACCCGGCGCTGTGCGGCGTCGAGGCGGCGCTCCCGATAGTCCTTGCGCGCCTCCGTCAGCCACCCGGGCAGCGGCTCGCGGTCAAGGGCAAGCTCCCAGCGTGCACTGCCATCGGCGGTTGTGGCGACAACGGCCAGCTCGCGTGCATCCGGCGCAACCGTCACCCGGTGGCGCGAGCCTTCGCCGGCGTCGGTGGCGTGATGCTCGGCGGCCGGGACACCGTCCACAAGCACTGTCACGACGGAGCGGGGTGGTGGCGAGAACCACAGCGTGAGGGCGTTGTCATCGGGCAGGTAGCACACCGGGCCGGTCGACACGGCGGCGCAGCCGCCGTAGAGAACGTCGGTGATGCTGGTCTGCGCCGCGCCCGTTGCGTCACCCGCGCCGAGCGACAGAACGCCAAGCGCGGTGCACACAGCCTGGGCGCGAACGGTCACGGCTGCGTGTCCTGCTCAACGGTCAGCCGAAAACGCCACGCGGTCCAGTCCGAATCGCTGGCGCGGGGTTGATCGCCCAGTGCGCTGACAATGTCCTCGACGCCCGGTATGCCGTCGGTACGGCCCACCACGACGTACAGCACGGATTGGCCCTCGGGCAATGGCACGTCGAGGCCAACGGTGCCGGTTACCTGTACGGCGCCGGTTGGTGCTATGCGCGCTGGTGGCAGTGCAAGCGGTACAGGGCCGCTTCCCGCATCGACAAACAGCTGGACGCGGACTGCTTCGTCCACGGCAGTGTCCGGCCTGGCGGTAAGCGTGAACGCATCGCCGGCACCGTAGGTCACCACGGTTGCATCACCTGCTTCGTTGCCCCGTTGGCTCATGCGATCGTCGATCTGGAGGGTATACGCCGCAAGCGCGGGCCGATCCGCTGTCTGTTGCAGCAGAACCCCCGCGACGGCAAACACGGCGACGGCCGACGCGGCGACGGCGGCCCCTCGCCAGCGATGAAGGAACCGCCACGGGCCGGGCGTTGGTGCCGGCTCGAGGGCAGGCTCAAGCACGCCCGTGGCTTCCAGCATGCCCGTCCACAGCTCGAGGCATCGCAGGCAATGCGGCACGTGCGCGTCGAGCCGGGCGGCATCCTCCTCGCTCAAGGCACGTGCCTGCCATGCCGACAGCTCCTCCAGCGTCGGGCACACACCGTCAGGCGGGGCCTCGGTGGCGGCGAGGCCCAGCAGTGCACGGGCGGCGTGGGCATCAAAGTTTTCGCGTTCGTCGGGCATGTCCTGTTAGCTGTCGTTGCTTGCTATTGCGGATTGACACGGCGGCAATTTCTTAAAAAGAAAGACACTCATGATTCAAAACCCAGGCCACGCAGTGCGTCCCGCAGGCGCGCCAGCGTCCTGGCGTGCATGGCCCTGACGCGATGTTCAGGCTCCGACAGCGCCCGCGCCGCCGCTGCTACAGAGTGCCCCTGCGCGTATACAAGGTGAAGTGTCAGCCGCTCCTCGGCGCTGAACGTCAGGGAGTCGCGCAGTTCGGCAAGGCGTGCGAGCGTCGCCCTGGAAACGGCAGCGGCGGGGCGCTCATTGCCCTCGACCCCGGCGACAGCGCCAGCCAGCACCTCCAGCAGTATGCCAAGCTCCGCGGTACCAAGCGCAGCGGGAGGCTGAGCCTGAGGGGCCGCCTGCGGCGTGCCTTCGGCCAGCGTCTCCACGTCATACTGGCCGCAGTCCGGAATGCGGGACCGGACCTGCTCAATCGCGCTTCGCACCGCGTCCGCCGTCATGTGCTGGCGGCCCGTCAGGCGCTCCACGATCGATTCGGGCAGCAGCCGCTTCAGGCACAGCAACTCGTAAATGCGGCACCAGGCCTCGCCGGCCCGTCGCACCCAGGCAGGGGGACGCTTGCGGCCATACTTCCTGACCGCGTACTCCTCGAGCAGGTTGACGAACGTGATGCACAGAAACGCTTCGGGCTTGCCGCGGCCCGCGTAGCCGCGCGTCAGTCGTTGCCAGTTGTCCCGGCTGATTTCCTGCAGGGCGTAGTTGTAGGCAGCTTCGCCGTCCTCGTGACTGCCGAAGCGCTTGCGCGCGCGGGCCAGCAGGCGTTCGCTGAGCGCTGCCTCTGGATCAAAAAAGAGCCGCTGCCAGTCCGTTGTCATTGTTGGTCGTGCCGGATCTGCATGATATTGCGCAGGCGCCATGGGGCCTGTCGTGCTAGAAATCGTTCGAGCGATAGACCTCCGCGCCGTCGAAAACAGTAAGCAGCACGCGAATGTTGCGTAGCTGCGCAGGGTTAACGGTGTACGGATCCTGATCAACAACAATGAAGTCCGCGCGTTTACCCAGTTCCAGGCTGCCGGTGCGATCTTCCTGGCGCATCAGGTAAGCCGCATTGATCGTGTAGGCGCGTAGCGCCTCGTCCAGTGACAGCGATTCCCTGCTGCGATTCACGGCGTTGTGAATGCCAACAAAGGGGTTCATTGAGCTTACGTCAAAGTCGCTGCTCAGCGTCAGCATGGCGCCGGCATCCACCAGCGAGCGCACCGGCAGGGCCAGCGCGTCAATGTCTGCGCCGAGGAACAACTGCTGCTCCGCTTCGATGGCGTCTGGCGCGGTGAAGGCGCCGGCTAGCTGCACGTCGGCAATTACGTCCAGCGCGGCGAAGCGTGGCAGGTCATCGGGGTCTACAGACTCCACGTGGGTGAGGCGATGGCGTCGATCGCCAAGACCTGGGTTGCTGAGCCCGGACCTTTCGATAGCGTTGAGTGCTTCGTTAACTCCGCCGGCGCCGATGGCGTGAATGTGAAAATCGAAACCCACTTTCTCCAGCGTCTCGATGTACGTCGTGAGTCGGTCTTCGGAAAAATAATTCAGTCCAAAGGGGGTATCGAAGCCGTAGTCGATGATGTACGGATCGAGCGTGCGCGCGGTGGTGTTCTGCGTGATGCCATCCGAGTACACCTTGACCTGCGACGCACGCACCAGGCGGTTTGGGTCGTTGCTGTACAGCCCGGTCAGGGTGGCGAGTTGCGTTTCGTCTTCTAGCTGCGGGTAAGCCCACAGCCCCATGACGACTCGCGCGGTAAGCAGCTTTTCCTGCTCCGCTCGCAGGTAGGCCTCGTGGTAGCCGCGCGTCCAGTACACGCGCGCGTCGGCGATGGACGTAATGCCGTTTCGCGCCAGGCGCGCCAGGCCAAACAACAGCCCCTCGTAGGTTTGTTCGTCGACCTGTGGCGTCCGCGCGAGCGCGACCTCCCAGGCAAGATCCCCCGCGTTGTCGATCAGCAAGCCGTTGGGTGCGCCATTGCTGTCCCTGCCGATGATGCCGCCTTCCGGATCAGGGGTGTCCTCGTCGATGCCGAGCAGGGCGAGCGCCACCGAGTTGACCCAGGTTGCATGGGAGGTGGCCTCGAGCATTACGGCCGGCATTGAGTCGATGGCGGAGTCGATCGCGGCGAGCGGGTTCTGGCCGGACTCGATAAACGTCGTGAAATCCCAGCCGAACCCCGCAACCCAGCCCGTAACAGAGGGCCGGTTGGCGCAAGCACGCAGTCGGAACGTCTGGGCTTGCGGCCCGCCTGTGAACGACAGTGCGCAGTTCACAAGCGGCGAAGAGGCTTCCAGGATATGCGTGTGGCTGTCGTGGAAGCCGGGCAGTACGGTGCGGCCATCGAGATCCGTCATTTCGGGCTGCTGTCCGCCGCCGGCCGCCACTGCCGCCTTGAGCGCCTGCCGGTTCGTGCCCACCGCGATAATGGCGCCATCTCGCACAGCGATCGCCTCGTGCGTCGATCCGTCCGCGTCCAGCGTATGCACAACGGCGTTGTGAAAGACGGTTATCCGCGGCGGCTCGGCCGCGATGTCGGGTGTCACTTGCACCGGCGGATCACCGGCGCCGCACGCTCCGATGCCAGCCGTGCAGCTCAGCAACATCACTTCAATCATCTCTTCCCCCACTTCGCTATCGAGCCAACGACCGACCAGGGCACGGTCAGCCGTCGAGTAACAGCCGCTGCCCCAATATTCCATGAGGTGGCTGGCGAACGCTAGCGTCGCTTGCTGCTGGACCTTTGCTCTAGGACAATGGCGCCATGAGAATCCATCGAAACAGCCTTCCCGCCTGCCTCGTTTTCACTACGCTCATGGGCGCGGCGCCGGCGCATGCACAGGAGCATCACGGCGAGCCCGAAGCGCATCATCACAAAAACGTGATTGCGTTCTTCCTTGGCGGCGCGACAGAGGAACGGCGTGACAAGGGCGCCGCCTTCGGTATCGAGTACGAGCGCCGCCTCGGCGCGTCCTGGGGCCTTGGGCTTGTGGCCGAACGCACGTATGGCGACTTCGATGTCGACGTCTTTGTTGTGCCGGTCGCGTTTCACAGCGGACCGTGGAAGACCTACGTCGCACCCGGTATCGAGGACGGCCCGGAAGGGTCGGAGCGCCTGATTCGCGTTGGCGTCGAATACGGCTTTGAGGCCGGGCGCTGGGAGATAGCGCCACAGTTCGACTTCGACTTTGTCGACGGTGAGAGGGTGGCCGTGCTTGGCGTTACTTTTGGCTTCGGCTTCTAGCTAGCCTCTTCCCGACAATCGGTCAGGGCGCAATGCCGCTCGGTCCGGGTTCTCCAAAGAAAGCCGCCTTCATGATGGCGAGGTCGATGAAGTTGACGCTGTTGTCACCGTTGAAGTCAGCGTCAGCATCCGTCGTGAAAAACACCGACTTGATCGCGCCGAGATCTGCGAAGTTTATGACGCCGTCATTGTTCAGGTCGGGGTCGCACGCGTTTCCGAAGCCGTCGGCGTTACTGTCGAGCTGGTCTTCGTTCATCACCTCGGTGCAGTTGTCCATGAAGTCTTTCACGCGGTCGGTGTCCATGTCCGGCGGCGACTGGAAGCCGCCAACCAGCGTGTAGCTCTCGCTCATCAGCGTGCCGCCTGCAGACTGCCCGATGGTGTCGGTCAGCGTGTAGCTGGCGGACGAGGCGGTGCCGCCGCCGCTCGCTACCACGTCCCATTGAATTGCGAAATTCTCGCTTGTCATGTCGCTGGCGTGCACGCCGCCGAGGGGCAGGAGTATGAGTGCCGCAAGGGCAATGCGCTTGGCCGCGAATTTGGAGCTTGTGGTCGCTGATTGATGCATCGCGTTGCTCTCTTATCTTGAGTGTTCTCACCTCAATCTAGCAGAAAGTCCGCCTAGCTGCATGGGTGGCCGGCCTTGGCCGGCGCTCTCGAAGGGGCTCGACGCGTCAGACCACAAGGCGGCTAAATGCGAGTTCCACGCACAGCCCCGGCGCCTCATTGGAGAAACGTAGAGAGGCTTTGTGCTGGTCAGCCACGGCCTGCACGAGGCTCAGGCCCAGGCCGCTGCCCGGCTCGCTGCGGCTGCTGTCGACGCGATAGAAGCGCCGCGTCACCTTGTCGAACTCCTGTTCCGGGATGCCGCCGCCAGTATCGGAGACAGACAGCACGACGGTGTCGGCTCGCCGCGCCAGGGACAGCCGCACGCTGCCACCGTCTGGCGTGTACTTCAGTGCGTTGTCAACGAGGTTGGCGACTGCCTGAAAGATCAGGTCACGATCGCCG